>DAOUQO010000096.1 GCA_030625565.1 Aliiroseovarius sp.
ATCCAGTCACGGGGGATTTGGCTGCGTGACGGGCTGACCGGCAAAGATGTGATTGATTTTGATCTGGAAGCACTTGCCAAGGATAAAACATTCCTGCTGTTCCACCGTGCCGACCTGCAAAGCATATTGCTTGAGGCCGCGCGTGATGCCGGAGTCGAAATCGAGACTGGCCGCAAGGTCGTCTCAGTCTTTCCCGACGCACAGGAAACATATGTTGGTTTTGCCGATGATACCAGTGAAACCGTTAACTTTCTGGTTGGTGCGGATGGGCTGCATTCGGTTGTGCGTCCGGTTCTAAACCCGCCTACAAAACCGTTTTTTACGGGTCAGGTTGCGTGGCGCGCTTTGGTGCCGGCCACTGCCCGAAATGAGGTCATCGTCTATATGGGGCCGGGGCGCCATATGGTGACCTATCCCTTGCGCGATGGCACCATGACCAACCTTGTTGCGGTGGAAGAACGTGAAAACTGGAGCCAAGAAGGCTGGTTTCATAAAGGCGAGCCCGAAAATTTGCGGGCGGCTTTTGCCGAATTTTGCACCGATGCACAAGATATTCTTAATCAGGTGGATAACGTATTTGTCTGGGGTCTGCACCGTCACCCTGTTGCAATGGAATGGCACCGTGGTCGGTCAGTAATATTGGGGGATGCAGCGCATCCAACCCTGCCATTTATGGCGCAAGGCGCAGTTATGGCACTGGAAGACGCATGGGTTCTGGCCGATTGCCTTGATTCATTCGGGCTGAAAGATGGTCCAGCCCTGTATCAGGCCCGCCGCCGCCATCGGGCCGAACGCGTGGTCGAAGCTGCAAACAAAAACGCCCGTAATTATCATGTTTCCAATCCGGTTGCGCGCGGGCTTGGCTATGGCGCCTTGAAAATTGCAAACCGTTTTATGGCCAAGGCGGCATTCAGGCGGTTTGACTGGATTTACAATCACGACGTAACACAGGAATAATTCTGCGTTATTTCCAGATCAGGGGCTTTTAGTCACCGCTCAGTAACCCGTCGATAATATCGCCGGAAATGCTGGGTAGCATCCCTTCGAAATTGCCATCCTCAAACATTGATTTTGCTGCGTCATAGATGACCCTGTGGGTCGCACGCGCCAGCGATGATCCAAGCGATATCCGCCCCACACCAATTGCGCTAAATTCGGGCTGTTTGATGTTTTTGTACGGCCCGGCAATCAAGGCGTTTACCGGCAGGCTTGTGGCGCGGCATATGCGTGCAAGATCAGCCATGTTCGCTGGTGCGGGTACATATATGCAATCGGCGCCTGCGGCCTCAAACCCCCGCACGCGGCGCAGGGCCTCTTCAATATCATACTGGCCATGCATGATGCCATCGGCGCGCGCTGTCAGAATAAAATCACCGGGCAAGGCACGTGCCGCAGCTGCAGCCGCCCGAATACGTTCCACCGCAAAATCAAAGCCATAGGGGGTGGTTCCGGGCAGTTTTATATCCTCGATTGAAATGCCCGCCAGACCGATTTCACCCGCCAGACGCACAGTTTGCGCGCAGGTGTCCGGTGCGTCACCAAAGCCGTTTTCAAAGTCGCCGGAGATAGGCACCTGAACAGCGCCCAGTAAATCTTGCGCATGGCCAAGCGCTTCGGCGCGGGTCAGGTTGCCCATATCCACGCGCCCGACGCTAAAGGCATGTGCCGCCGATGATGTGGCGATAGCCTGCGCGCCCAGTGCGACCAGAACTTTGGCGCTACCCAAATCCCAAGCATTGGCCATGATAAACGGATTTCCCCGCTGGTGCAGGGCGCGAAATTCCGCGCCGGTATCTTTGCCCATTGTTTATTCCTTCTTGGCCTGATTGCTGGCATGTTTTGCGGCAAAATCCAGCAGGCGTGCGATTGCTGTGTTGAAAAGGTCATCCTTAACCGTCATGGCCACGCGAATATGGTTATGTGCGGCTGCGCCAAAACTGCGCCCCGGCATGACCGCAATTTTTTCGTGTTCCAGCAAGGCTTCCGCAAAGGCTTCGCCACTTAGCCCGGTGGCATGAACATTCAGCATTAAATACATCGCGCCCTGCGCCGGCACTAATTGCACCACATTTTGCGCTGAAATAGCGGCTTTTGCCGCCGCGCGGCGCCTGCGAAATGGCGCGGCAACCTTTTCTTCCAACCCTTTGCCCTGATCAAGCGCAAATAGGGCTGCATCCTGAATATAGCCCGGCACGCCATAGGTGGTGTTGGTGGCCAGATTGGTCAAATCGGTAATTATATGTTCAGGCCCAATGATCCAGCCACACCTGCTGCCAGTCATTGCATGGCTTTTGGACATTGAGCCAATCACCAACGTGCGTTCTGCCATGCCTGGTAAGGTGCGGGGCGAAATATGCGCCCCTTCCCAGATTTGCGTGTCATATACCTCGTCTGAAATCAGCCACATATCATGGGCCTTAACCACATAGGCAATCCCTTCCAATGTCTTGCGGCTGTAAAGAATTCCAGTGGGGTTGTTGGGGCTGTTGATCAGCAGGCTTGCCGCGCCTTTTGCAACTGCTGAAATTGCCTTGGCGCAGGGCTGAAATCCATCCTCGGCACGGGCCTCAATGGCAACGGGAACAGCACTGGCACCCCGAATAGTGCCGGGATAAGTGGCATAATACGGATCAATAAACAAAGCTCGGTCGCCAGGTTGGCAAACCGCAATATGGCTGGCAAATAATCCAGCTTGCCCACCGGGGGTGATCACCACATTTTCAGGGCCGGTTGGCACACCTGTTGCTGCCTGAACCCGGCTGGCAACGGCCTGTCGCAGCGCGGGAATCCCTGGCATATCGGCATAGCCCGTATGCCCGGACATTGCCGCTTCATGCATGGCCGCTAAAATCGAAGGATCAGTGCGAATATCATGCTCGCCAATGGTCAGCTCAATAATATCCTCGCCCGCATCCAGCATGGCACGTGCGCGCAGCATTAACCCCCAGCCATCATCGCCGCCGCCGGTCAGGCCTGTAATCCGATCTGATGCTTTCATAATCGCCCCCTTGTCTTGGTGAGGGGGCCACGCGCCAGTCAAAAAGTCAATTCCACCTTTCCTCTTGCCATAAATATCCCCGCCGGAGGCATTAAATCTTTCCCGCCACCCTTTCCAAATGCCCGCAACCATGACATAGGAAACCGTCAAACGAGCCCTCCAAAGGAGACTATCATGGAGATTCGCGAGGCCCTTACCTTTGATGATGTTTTACTGCTGCCTGCGGCCAGTAATGTTTTGCCATCTACCGCCGATACCAAAACCTATGTGACCAAATCTATTGCGCTGAATATCCCGCTGCTCAGCTCGGCGATGGATACCGTGACCGAAGCCCCGATGGCCATCGCTATGGCACAGGCGGGCGGTATGGGGGTGATCCATCGTAACCTTAATGTGGATGAACAGGCCCGCGAAGTGCGCCGGGTCAAGCGCTTTGAAAGCGGTATCGTTTATAACCCGATCACGCTTAGCCCCAACCAAACCCTTGGTGATGCCAAGGCGCTGATGGAACGCTACCGGATCACCGGATTTCCTGTGGTTGATGAACAAGGCCACGTGGTCGGGATTGTCACCAATCGCGATATGCGTTTTGCCACTGCCGATGACACGCCGGTTCGGGTGATGATGACGCAAAATGACCTTGCAATGTTGACCGAACCCGCCGACCTGGACGAGGCCCGCAGCCTGATGCAGGCGCGTCGTATTGAAAAACTTCTGATCGCCGATCAGGCAGGTAAACTGACCGGGCTTTTAACCTTGAAAGATACCGAACAGGCGGTGCTGAACCCAACGGCCTGCAAAGATGACCTTGGTCGCTTGCGCGTTGCGGCGGCAACCACTGTGGGCGATGCCGGTTTTGAACGCAGTCAGGCGTTGATCGAAGCGGGCTGTGATTTGATCGTCATCGATACTGCCCACGGCCACAGCGAAGGCGTGGCGCGCGCGGTTGAACAAGTGAAAAAGTTTTCCAGCTCTGTGCAGGTTATGGCAGGCAATGTTGCCACCGCCGAAGCCACACGCGCCCTAATTGGCGCAGGCGCAGATGCGGTTAAGGTCGGTATCGGCCCCGGCTCAATCTGTACCACCCGTATGGTTGCCGGTGTTGGGGTACCACAGCTGACGGCAATCATTGATTGCGCATCGGGGGCAGGTGACATTCCAATTATTGCCGATGGTGGCATTAAGTTTTCCGGTGATTTCGCCAAGGCAATCGCGGCGGGCGCATCCTGTGCCATGGTTGGCAGCATGATTGCCGGTACTGACGAAAGCCCGGGCGAAGTCATTCTTTACCAAGGCCGTTCGTTCAAAAGCTATCGGGGTATGGGCAGCCTTGGTGCCATGGCGCGTGGTTCGGCTGATCGCTATTTCCAGAAAGATGCTGCCAGTGATAAACTGGTGCCGGAAGGCATCGAAGGGCAGGTGCCTTACAAAGGTCCAGCGGGCGCTGTTGTGCATCAGATGGTTGGTGGCTTGCGCGCGGCGATGGGCTATACAGGTAATGCAACCGTGGCTGAAATGCGCAAAAATTGCAGTTTTGTAAAAATCACCGGTGCCGGACTTAAAGAAAGTCATGTCCATGATGTTCGAATAACACGCGAAAGCCCGAACTACCGCGTTGTATAATAAATTCAAGCGCATACGCGCCAAACTTAAGGTAATAAAATGACCCCAGCCGCCCGCGTAAATGCCGCAATTGACCTGATTGATCAGGTGCTTGCCGGTGCGCCAGCCGAAAAAACCATGACAAACTGGGCCCGTGCAAACCGCTATGCCGGCTCCAAGGATCGTGTCGCAATTCGCGATTATGTTTATGATGCGCTGCGCTGCTTGAAAAGCTACGCTGCGCGTGGCGGCGCCGAAACTGGCCGTGGCATTATGATCGGGGCGCTTCGTGCGGCCGACATCGACCCCATGACTTTGTTCACGGGGCAGGGATATGGGCCTGATCCGTTAACCGAAGATGAACAGGCCTTGCCTGCTGGTGAAATGGATACCTTAATCGCGCTGGATTGCCCTGAATGGCTTGCCCCGCAGCTTCAATCCGCCCTTGGGGAAAACTTCGCTGCCGTGATGCGGGAAATGCAAAAGCGCGCGCCTGTATTTATGCGTGTAAACAATGTGTTGTGCGACGTAGATAAGGCAATTCAGGCGCTGGCTGATGAAGATATCATCGCCGAACCACATCCGCTTTCCCCGACAGCCCTGCTTGGGGTGAAAAACCCCCGTCGCATTCGTGCATCCGGTGCCTTTATGGATGGCTTTGTTGAACTCCAAGATGCCGCATCCCAAGCGATTGTTGATGCAATTCCGGTAAGGGATGACATCAAGGTTTTGGATTTTTGTGCTGGTGGCGGGGGTAAATCCCTTGCTTTGGCGGGGCGTGGGGTGAAAAAAGTTTTGGCCTACGATCTTAACGAAGCACGTATGCGTGACCTGCCAAAACGGGCGGAACGTGCCGGTGCAGATGTTAAAGTTCTAAAAAAAGATGCAGCCATAAATGCCCGACCTTTTGATCTTGTTTTGGCTGATGTTCCTTGTTCCGGAAGCGGTGCATGGCGTCGTTCACCTGATGAAAAATGGCGGTTTTCAGCGGAAAAACTGGATGAACTTTGCGCTGTACAGGCCGAAATTCTAGATGAAATTTCAAATTTTTGCGATGTGGATGGAACCATTGCTTATATAACCTGTTCAATGCTCGAAGCTGAAAATGAAGATCAGATTAAAGCGTTTATAAGCCGGCATCCGGAATGGCATGAAACCACATCTTTGCGGCTTTCCCCCCTTGATGGCGGCGATGGGTTTTTTCTGGCGCTCCTAACGCGATAGTTCTGGCTTGATTTATCAACTGCAAGTTGCTTAACTGATCTGTGTTAACGGCTACTTAAGGTTATAGGGGTGAAAATAGCCCCGAACGAATCAAGCAAAAGGGGGAGCCGCGTGTCGCATCCCGCGCTAACTCCGCAGCCTTTAACCCGGGCTGCTATTATTTTATCACCACGTGCTGGGTATCTGCTCGTGCTTGCTTTGGCGTTGCTTGCATCGGCATGGACCATTCCGCAGTCGATGGTTTCGCTTGGTTTGTTGATGGTTGGCATGACTTTTTTATGCATGGCGGCTTTGGTGCGATTGCTGTTTTTACGCCATGAACGCGCCCAAGCTGCATTATTTCAGACTATCGAAGCGGTTATTGAAAAGGATGCAGCCCCCAGTTTTACAACCGATCAGGATGGCCAATTAACTTATCAAAATGCGGTTGCCAAAGAACAGTTTTCTGGTGCCGATGGGCAAACACTTGTTGCATTGCTTGGCGATCTGTTCGCCGCCCCCGAAGCCGTTTTGCACCGCCTTCAAAGCAAAGCACAGGTCATGGGATCCGCACGCGAGGACGTGGTGCTGCGCCGTGGCCATATGCGTGTATCAGTGCATCAAATTGGGCAAAACGGGTACTTATGGCGTCTGGATAATATCAGTGACCGGGGACCTGCGGGCCGCACTGGAGAAAATATTAATTTGCCCATGATGACGGTATCAAAAACCGGCACGATATTATTTATGAACGAAGCCCTGCGCCGCCTTATGGGGGGACGTCAAACATCGCTGGACCGGGTTTTTACTGAATTACCAATTCAAAACGGCATGGTTGCGCGGGTTAGCGCAAAAGAAGGCCCCTTAAATGCGCTGATTTGCGAGATTTCAAGTTCTGCGGGGCGGCGCGAAATTTACCTTTTGCCCGAGCCGGATCATAATCCGGTTATGCAAGGCGAATGGGATCTCGTCGATATTCTTCCGGTTCCATTACTCAAACTGGACGGGGAAGGTCGGATTATAACTGCAAATCAACGTGCGCGGGCTTTGCTTGGCGATGAAGGTGCAATTGGAACGCTTTTGTCAGAACAGGTTCAGGGGGCTGGGCGGCCTGTTTCGGAATGGTTTCGCGAAGTTATGGCAGGCCGCCTTCTTGGGCGATCAGAGGTTGTTCGCGCGCTCAAGCCGGAAGGCGAAGTTTTTTTACAGGTTTCATTACAGCAGATGAATGAACCCGAAGGCCGGAGCATTGTTGCTGTTATTCAAGATGCAACCGAACTTAAAACAATGGAGGCACAGTACTTGCAGGCCCAGAAAATGCAGTCTTTGGGTCAACTTGCCGGTGGGATTGCACATGACTTTAATAATCTTCTTACGGCCATTTCAGGTCACGCGGATTTACTGCTTTTGCGGCATGAGGAAAATGACCCGAATTATGCAGACCTATCGCAAATTATGCAAAACTCTAACCGTGCAGCAACACTTGTGGGTAAGCTTCTATCATTCTCTCGCAAGCAAACCTTACGGCCAGAAATTGTTGACCTAACGGATGTTTTGGGGGATTTAACACACCTCTTAAACCGGCTTATTCCTGAAACTGTTAGACTTGAACTTTGTCAGGACAATGAATTGCTTTCAATTCGTGCTGACCGCCATCATTTGGAACAGGTCATTGTTAATCTCGTGGTAAACGCACGTGATGCAATGCCAGAAGGCGGGTGCATTCAGTTGGAAACTCGAAATATTATTCTGTCTGAACCACTTGAGCGTGATCAGGCCGTCGTCCCAAGTGGAGAATATGTAACAATTCGTGTCGCGGACCAGGGCTTTGGTATCCCCGAGGATAAGCTAACCAAAATATTTGAACCATTTTATACGACAAAAGGGGTCGGGAAGGGCACCGGGCTGGGGCTATCCATGGCCTATGGTATCATTAAGCAAACTGGTGGCTATATCTTCGTTGATTCTATCATTGGGTCTGGCACCTCTTTTACTCTATATCTTCCTGTTTCTAATGAAGTTAATGTCGAAGCCTTATCGGAAGATAAGCTAGGCATACCTTCATCAAAAATTATTCCGCTACCTGTAACTGAAAAACTAAATAATCCTGAGGTTAATTTAAGGAAAGTTAATTTTCTCCCCGATTCACAGAACGCCAAGCATGCGCAAAAAAAGATATTAAACTCTATTGAAATCGACTCTGATAGCCAAAACTCTATGCTTGGAAAAATTGAGAACTTAGAAAAAGATTGTGAAGTTGAAGATTGTGATTTGGGTATCCAAAATGAATTGGGATTGTCAGAAAGTGAGTTAATTGCATCAATATCCCGTACAACTGAAGATGATTCAGGGCCTGTATCTCACTCCATAAACAATGAGACACTTCCTCACCCCACTCATAATGCATCCATGCGGGAAGGCGGAGTCGTTCTTCTTGTTGAAGATGAGGCTCCGGTCCGTGCTTTTGCATCTCGGGCCTTAAGGATGCGTGGTTTCACTGTTTTAGAAGCAGAAAGTGCAGAAGAAGCCTTGAAGACTCTTGAGGACAAAAGCCTTGCCGTCGACATATTTGTTACTGACGTTATTATGCCCGGAATGGATGGTCCAACCTGGGTCACTCAAGCCTTAGAAACCCGCCCCGGTGTTAAGGTTGTGTTTGTTTCTGGTTATGCAGAGGATTCTGTTTCAGAACATCAAGCTCGTATTCCCAATTCAGTTTTTCTGCCCAAACCATTTTCACTTTCTGAGCTTACTTCTACAGTACAACGCCAATTGCACTAGAACTAAAAACTATTAATTATAGAGGTAAGAGGTAGAGGTGGTCGCAAGATTTCGTACCAGTAGTTAAGATGGATCGACTTATGAGAAAGACGATTCAAAATGACGAAACGAAAGAACCATTCACCCGATTTCAAAGCCAAAGTTGCGCTTGAAGCGATCCGTGAGAAAATGACGATGGCGGAGCTGTCGAAGAAGTATGGTGTGCATCCAACGCAAATTGGGACGTGGTGACCTGCGCCCCAAGTTTCGTCCACCTCATGTAGAGTCCTTGGGGTTGGATTGATGGTCTGGTAATCCCCCCATTTTTAATGGGGCGTCTCAGTAGAATTCAGGCTGCATTTCTTAACTTCTGTATTGGTGTTATTCCTCCAATGCCCATGTTGGGGCGCTCAT
>DAOUQO010000261.1 GCA_030625565.1 Aliiroseovarius sp.
GTCAGGGTGGGGGCAGTATCATCGCCCCAACGCATATCAATCAGGCGCGGAGGCTGCGCAGCAGCGCGCCCAACGGCGTGGATCATTGGAAAATTTTCACTTAGCAGATCATCGCCTTTGGTCACGTTCACCTGTGCCCCGAACTGGTTGGCGACATCGCGCACCGCAGCCTCCAGATCTTCGGGCCCCATATCATTGGCGGGGGTGTTAATTAGGGTGCGGGTCAGGAATTCACCGGCGGCAATCGCCTGAAGGCGCGCGGCGTCAACACCTTGGGGGGCAATAAGTTGCGCCATGGGTTTGGCCGACTGGCGATAGCGGTCAAAGTGATAACCTGCCAGAAGCCAGCCCAAAGCGACCTCATCCAAGGCATGTCCGGACAGGTCAGTGATAAGCTGATAAGTGCCACATGGCAGCGCCGCGCGTGCACCCGCCAGACCGAAACGCAGCCGGCGACGCGCGGCTTTGGTGCCGTACCCAACCAGCGCCATGGCAGGGCTGCCATCAGGGTTGGGAACCATCAGTGTTTTGCCAAGGTTTGGCACAAATCCGGCCCCGTTGATCCAGCGCGCTTGCGCATCGGTGCAGGTATCCAGAAAGGTGTTCAGCCCACCGCTATCAATGCCGCCATCAATAACATGAAGCGGCAGGGCTGTATCGGTTGCAGTATCGGTTAAGGGGGCAAAGGTATGCATGACAGGCCTTGGTTAGGGGGTTTTCCCTAGCGTAGCTCTGTTTTGGTTATCTGCAAGCGGCAAAGCGTATGTGCCAGATATGCAGCTTTAACCGCTGAGGTTTTTTAGATCCCAAATCGCCACTAACGAACTTTCCCCGATGCGCACCATGCGCGCCATTGCTGCGCAATAGGCCGCGGAATCGCAGCTTGGGGCTAGTGACAAAACATCACGCCCGACACGGGCCAATGTGGTCATGCCAATATGCTGGGCAAGGCTAACCATACCCTTTATGCCGATTTGTACATCGTCTATTTTTCCGGCGTGATGACGTTTTTCAACCTGCGTCAGCAGCAGCGCCATTTCCTCCATAGCGCTAGCAACTAATTGGTCTGCACCGCTTGCCCCAAGCTGGGAAAACAGGACCTCGAACTGGTCACGATCCAGACATACCTGTTCGTCTATTTTTAAATGTACGATATTATTCACACTGTCACCCTTTGATCACCCTATATCCCGCACCCCATGCGTTTAGGCATCATGTCAGAAGGCTTTCAATAAATGGTTTCCAGCCAAGATAAATATTGCTCGAATTTCTTGTAAATTCCATATAAAACAATCGTGACTACAGCGAGGAACTTTAATGAAGCATGCTCGGCCCTTACCGGATTATTTGGTAAACCGTTATCAAGGCTGGAAAGCCACAGGATACGCAAACAACAAAGCATGGTATCGCCGCCTTGCCGATCAGGGCCAGCATCCGCGCGCCATGATCATTTCGTGCTGCGACAGCCGCGTGCATGTCACTGCTATTTTCGGCGCGGATCAGGGTGAATTTTTTATCCACCGCAACATTGCCAACCTTGTGCCGCCCTATAAACCTGATGGCGATCATCACGGGACCTCGGCGGCGGTCGAATATGCGGTTTCGGTGTTGAAGGTCGCGCATGTCATTGTGCTGGGCCATTCCAATTGCGGCGGGGTGCAGGGGTTTCACGATATGTGTAATGGCCACGCGCCCGAACTGGTTGGCAACGACAGCTTTGTTGGTCGCTGGATGGACCTTTTGCGCCCCGGATATGAACGCCTGAACGCAGGTGGTCAGGAAGTTGATCAAAATGATCTGGAGCGTGAGGCCGTTTTGGTGTCGCTGGACAACCTGATGACATTCCCGTTTGTGCGCAAAGCGGTCGAAGATGAAATGCTGACGCTCCACGGGTTGTGGAACGATATTGGCGAAGGCGGGCTGGAATATTACAATCCGGCAAGCAGTAGTTTTGTTGAAGTATAACAAGGTAGGTAACGCATGAGAATTGCGGTTTTGGTTCGGTTTGCCGGACGCAAAGTAAAACGGTTTATTGCTGACCTTGTGGGTAATATCATCGCGCTATTTGTGCGGTTTTTAACCGCCGCGCGGGTGAATTGGGTTGGGATTGAACCCATTCAACGCCAGCGGGTTTATTTCGCCAACCATACCTCAAACGCGGATTTTGTGCTGATCTGGACGGTGCTGCCTGCGGCTTTGCGTGCACGTACGCGGCCAGTTGCCGCCAGTGATTACTGGCTGAAATCCAAGGTGCGCGCCTTTGCCGGACGCGATGTTTTTCGCGCCGTGCTGATTGACCGTAACCCCGAAACACGCCCCGCCGATCCGGTTGAAATGATGACCAAGGCGCTTGCGGAAGGTTCGAGCCTGATTATTTTTCCGGAGGGCAAGCGCAATAGCGGGCCAGATAAATTGCTAGAGTTTAAAACCGGCCTGTACCTCGGGTTTTGTCTGAATGAGCTTTAATAGCGAAGAAGGATAATTGATTTTTAATGTGACACGGTATGGATAATAACCATCAAGGAATTTTCGGTGGAAAGGACCATTGACCAGACTGAATGTGCCATTCGGATTTTTATAGAAAATGCGTACTTGCGCCTTAACACACAACTCGGCTTTTGGTGTAATGTTTGTGAGCT
>DAOUQO010000292.1 GCA_030625565.1 Aliiroseovarius sp.
CGGGGGATCAATGCTGATTTCGGCGCGAACACCGTGATTTAGTTTTGCTTGCCCTGCAAGCAGGCGCAGTTCCAGAAAACTATCGCCACCAGCATTGATAATCGCGATGTTATCGATGCTTGGCGCTTCGATGTTTGCGTAAGGGATCAAGTTTTCTGCTATCGCCGCGCGCAGATAGGGCAGGGCGCGGGCATCTGTGGCATGTGCGGGGGCGGCCAAGGCCGTGCCAATCAGGCAAAGTGCCAATGCTCGTTTTAAAAAATTTAGGGTTTTATACTGAAAGGTCACATCAAATCCGGCTCGCGGCCAATGCGGTTTGCCAGCGGCGCGACAGTCAGGCCTTGCACGATGATGGAAAATATCACCACGATATAGGTCGCGGTTAAAATCAGCGGTTTCCATTCATTATCCGGCAGCGATAGCGCCAGCGCGACCGATATGCCGCCCTTTAGCCCGCCCCATGTCATGATCGGGATAACCCCGCGCGAAAACCTGCGAAATGGGCGCAAGATCAATACCGGCACCGCCACGGCCACCAGTCGGCCAAACAGCGCCAGTGCAATCGCGGCAATTCCTGCGGTGATTGTATCCATGTTAAAGGCAACCGCGAAGACTTCGAACCCGATCATCAGGAATAAGACCGCGTTCAGCACCTCGTCGATCAGTTTCCAGAACGCATCAACATATTTGCGGGTTTCTTCGCTCATCCCGTAACGGGTGCCGACATCGCCAATCAGCAAGCCCGCCGAAACCGCCATGATCGGCGCCGAAACATGTAGCGCAACCGCCAGCTCATACCCACCAAAGGCCAGCCCCAGCGTGATCAGCACCTCAAGCGAATAATCATCAATGCGCCGCATCACCCGAAATGTCAGCCAGCCCAGCACAATACCCAGAACTGCGCCGCCCACGGCCTCTTGGAAAAACAGCTGTGCTGCGGCGGTGATTTGTGACCCTTCGGTGGTGGCGTGGCCGTCCATATGTGGAAATGCAATGCCCACCAGCACCAAAAACACCACATAACCAACCCCGTCATTGAACAGGCTTTCACCGGCGATCTTGGTTTCAAGCGTTTTTTGCAAGGATGCCTCGCGCAACACGCCCAGCACCGCGACCGGATCCGTTGGTGAAATCAGCGCGCCAAATACCAGCGCAATTATCAATGGCATGCCTGTTAGCCAGCTAAACCCGACCCCGATAACCAGTGTGGAAAGCGCGACACCCATGGTTGCCATCAAGAAAACCACCCGCCATTGTGCACGCAGGTCCGATATTTTTACATGCAGCGCACCGGCAAACAGCAACAGGCCCAACATGCCCTCAAGTAACGCATCGGAAAAATCGATGGTGGCAATAATGCTGCGCACCTGATCTGCAATGCCAAGGGCTGGCATGACCGCGTCCAGCCCCATCAATGCCAGCGACGCCAGCAGTGACACAACCAATATGCCAATGGCGCTGGGCAGACGGAAAACCAGATAATTAATCGCGCCAAAGGCTCCGGCTAGTACGATCAAAAGCGATGCAATTTGCAGAAATGTCATAAGGCCCCGTAAATACTCAGTGAATATTTTGTGTGAATTCGGGCCTGTTTAGCATGGCAGGGGG
>DAOUQO010000001.1 GCA_030625565.1 Aliiroseovarius sp.
CACCTAGACGAAAAAGTTGCCCGCCTGCACCTTGACCGCATCGGCGTCAAACTAAGCGTGCTGTCGCAAGAACAAGCCGACTATATCGGCGTATCCACCGACGGCCCTTATAAACCAGAGCATTACCGCTACTAATAAATCGCGCTTAAAAATAAGCGCCACCCACGAAAACCGAGGGTGGCGTTTTTATAGCATAGACTCAATTGGTTCTGTGGCTAGTGAACCGGCAAATTGGTTCAATTCGAACCAACTGTTGAGCCCGAGGCAAATAAGTGCTCCCATAGCAATAAACATTACCAAAAAAGCACCATTCAGAATAAAAAGTCTTCCAAACCGATTCCCAACACGCGCATTTCTTTTAGTTTCTATTTTATAGCACAGCCGGTGACGCTCATTTTCCTCAAACAGCTCTTGTTCCAAATCCACAATAAATTCTTGGCAATCTTCAAAGTACCTCAGGTAATTCCAATGAAGCATGCAAAGAACTGAATTCATTGAAATCCCAAGCAGGCCTGCCCAAATAAGAAATTCTGTTGCGTCCATCCGTATGAGGAACGACGCCGCGACAACAACACCAAAGCCTTGAATAATCGCAATATTTCGTGTGCTAATTGCAAGATTTAGATAGTATCTGCGAGAGGTGTTTGCCTCTTCATACAGCTTTTCAGGGTTTAGAGCGGGGAGACAGGGCGCTGCGGACTTTTTCTCTTTTACAGACGTAATAACTTTATTTTTAACCAAAGGGACCTCTTAATTTGTTGTTTGCGTTAGAGAGTTACCTCTCTAACGCTTTTTCTACTTGCCTTACCCACCAAACCCAAAGGTTTCAGTCACATAATCGATGTCTTTATCACCGCGGCCTGACAGGTTGAACAAGATTGACTTGCCGGGGTTTGCTTTGGCTTCGCGCATCGCAAAGGCAACTGCATGTGCGCTTTCCAGGGCCGGAATAATGCCTTCGTGACGTGACAGCGCATAGAATGCCGCCAGTGCCTCTTTGTCATTTGCCGAGGTGTAATTTACCCGACCGGTTTTTGACAAATGCGCGTGTTCTGGCCCGACGCCGGGGTAATCCAGACCCGATGCAATGGTGTGAACCGGTGCAGGATCACCGTTTTCATCGACCAGCAACAGCGTGTGGAAACCGTGGATGTCGCCATCAACCCCAAATGAAATCGTCGCCGCATGTTCGCCCAGTTTGGACGATGTGCCCATTGGTTCGACCCCATGCAGGGATACGTTTTCGTCATCAATAAAGCCAGAAAACAGCCCCATCGCGTTTGAGCCACCGCCAACGCAGGCCGCGACCATATCAGGTAGGCCGCCGGTCATTTCATGAAATTGGTCGCGCGCCTCAATGCCAACAACATGCTGGAAATCACGCACCATCATCGGAAACGGGTGCGGGCCAACCACGGAACCAATCGCGAAAAAGGCAGTGTCGGCTTGCGGCACGTAAGCCTCAAACGCGCTATCAACCGCTTCTTTCAGGGACCGGCCACCATGGCCAACAGGCACAACCGTCGCGCCCAGCAGCTTCATGCGGGTAACATTCGGCGCCTCTTTTGCGATATCGATTTCGCCCATGTGAATTTCACATTCCATGCCGAAATATGCAGCAGCAGTTGCCAAAGCGACACCATGCTGGCCCGCGCCAGTTTCGGCCATCAGCTTGGTTTTACCCATGTATTTGGCCAAAAGGCCTTCAGCCATGCAATGGTTTAATTTGTGTGCGCCAGTGTGGTTCAGGTCTTCGCGTTTGGCGTAAATCTGTGCGCCGCCGCAAATCCTGGACAAGTTTTTCAAATGCGAAATAGGGGTTGGCCGCCCTTGGAAATGCTTGCGGATCAGGCGCAATTCATCCAAAAATTCCGGTGATACAGACAGCTTGGCATAAGCCTCGCGGATTTCTTTGAAATGCGGGATCAGCGGTGGAGGCAACATTGCCCCGCCATAATCGCCAAAAAATCCGTCTGCGTTTGGTGTCGTTTTTAAATATGATGTCACTTTTTGCTCTCCCTTTTGATATTCAAGATGATTTGATCGTTAACGGGGTGAGTCTGCAAGGTTTGATTTATTTATCTTGTTTTCAAAACCTAACATTTTCTCTTTGTTATACGGGTTTTTCAGACTAGATTGGCCACGGATGGGCATGTGCCCAGTTAGTTTTTAGGGAGTTATACAATGGGCAAACGTGACGATTTAATCGCAAAATATGCGGACGATTTGAAAAATAAATGCGGAATGACGCCGGATATGGCGCTGCTAACCAAGGTGACAATTGGCTGCGGGCCGTCGATTTATAATGCCGACGCATCAACCGTTGCCGCAGGCCAGGACCACGAACTTGAAACCGTTAAAAACAATTTTCTGATCAACAAACTGGGTCTGGATGATGGGCCTGAATTGATGGAAGCCATCAACGCCGCCATCGAAACCTATGGCCGCAGCGAACGCAACAAATACCGCGCCGTGATCTATTACATGCTGACCAAAAAGTTCGGCAAAGAATCCATTTACGGCTAAAAACTGCTAAAGAATCAATGCTTTGGGCATCAGCAAGATTGCTGGTGCCCTTTTCTATTATTACCCTAAGGTTACCATAACCAACTGCATTTAAACGAAATTTTAGGACCAAAGCATTTGCCTTGCATGCAGGCTTGGCCTAAGTTCATTACAACGATCAGGACGGTCGGGACCTTATTCAGAGACACGTGTGGTGCTGAGGGAGCACGTGGGGTGGAAAGAGGGTTTCGATGGGGTCGGAACCCTCTTTTTTATTGATCATTTTTATTGTTGGCTCATAAATATGAACCTTTGCTTTGCTGGCAGGGTACGCGCCAAAGCTATTCAAGGTCGCTATTCAAAGTCACTATTTTTCAAAAAGAATATACATCGAATTTCGGCGTACTTCAGTCAAAACAATCCCCTGATTTGTTATTTCCGCAAGGATTAAGCCGCGCAGCTTTGTTGACATTGGGCACAGGGGAACAATCACGTAATCCGCAGCATCAAAGCCCGGCAAGCCACCATAATACCAAGGTGCAGCACCCGGCAGTGGGGCAAATGCCCCGTACAGCCAATAGCTTGATAAAAGATCAGCCGCGAATACGGTTTTACCGCCGACCAAACCAGCAGCCTTAAGATCAGCCGCCATGGCCGAATACCATGCGACCACGCCCAGCTCGATAGAGCAATTAGGCAAGGTTTCACCCTGAAATTCATAATTTTCGTCACGCATTTCAGCATCTGTAAAGGCCATAAAAGGTGTGCCCGGTCCATCCAATGCTATACGGCCATCAATGCGGTTCGCACGTATCTGTGCTGTTTGTAAATCCTCGTGGACACCCGAACCGGGCAGAACCGGCGAGTGATCCTCGATCACGGCCCGCATATGACGAAACGGGCTATAAGCAAGGTTGAAAAAACTAGGTAGCGCCATAATCAGCGCAGCGGTTGCTGTTAGCATCAGCGCCTTATGCAGGTTCCAGCCAAGGCTATTGCGCACCCCCCCGGATGGCAAAGTCACAAACAACATCATTCCCAACAGGCCCAACCATTGTGGGTCATTGCCAAAGTTTTGGTATGTGACATAGAAAAAACTGGGGACGAGCGTCAGTAAAATTAAGCCCTCTAACCCGCGACCAGCCTGGCGCAATAAAATCACCCCCGAAACCAGCACCAACGAGCCGCCCATGTAGGCAGGCGCACCAATAACAGACAAGAACGGCAGGCTTGGCTGGGTGCGAACATTGCCGCTTGAAACAGCAATAAGATCGTTAAGATAGGCACTCCAGAACCCCATGCCAGCGGCCAATGTCACCGCAGCCATAACCGCCAAGCCCGATATAAATGCCCAAAGAACTGTCATTCCAGCCTTGCGCCCGGCCAAGCCGACCAAAACAGGCAAGGCAAATCCGGCAAAATAGGTGACCTTGATCAGCGCCATCGCCGCCATGCCAAAACCAACAACCATACCGTCTGCCACAGGGCGGTTTTTACCTTCGTTTGGTACAAAAATTGTTGCGATAACCAGAAATGCGGCAGCCCAGGCCCAGCGGTTATAATGCATCGAAATTGATACCGCGCGCACCCCTTCACCATGCACCAAAGCAAGGATCAAAACCAACACCGCCGCCCCGAACAAATAGGCCCAGCCGCCCTTGAAACGACTAAAGGAAACCCACCAGATGGCAGGTAAAAACAAAACAGCAACAAGGACTTGGGACCAAAGGATGGCATGGCCGACTCCAAACCCAGCCTTGAGAAAGGCAACGATTGGCAAGAAGGAAAACACCCCGATCGGGGTGACAAAATCCAGATGTGGCCAATCCCCTTGCGCCATGCGCAACACCATCTGCAACAGATGCAGCGTATCACCTTCATGCTTGTTGATGTAAAAGCCGCCCTTGCTGAGCGTGACCCCGGCCAGCACCAGCACCACCAAAGTCAGAAAGCCCATCAATATTGCGCGATTTGGTCTATTCATATCGGCCTCCTGTTAACTTTTGGGAAAGACCAGCGTTGCACAATTGTCATGCCGCAAGGCTTTCCGCAGTTTTTGTTGTCGAAATGGCTTCTTACCGTTAGAATCACAGGAAAACACACAAAACAAGAAAAAATCGAGCAATCAGATGAATATGCAAACCTCCAATGTTGCCCCCCCACCCCCCGCACGTGATATTTCCGATACCGGTTTAAGCCTGGTTATGATGCGTGATATCATGCTGAAAACCATGTTCCGCACCAACAAAGAAGAAGTCAGCGCACTGGAAAAAGTGCTGTGCCTGCCCAGCCGTGTGGTGCAGGAATTAATTGATATGGGCCGCGATCAGGCGTTGATCGAGGCAACAGGCACGCTCCACGCCAATTCGGGCGGTGAAATGGGGTTTCGCCTGACAGATACCGGCAAGGCGCGCGCGCTGGATGCCCTAAGCCAGTCGGAATATTACGGCGCAATGCCGGTGCCAATGGCCGTTTACGCCGAACAGGTGAAACGCCAGTCCATCCGAAACATCCAGATGACACGCGACCAACTGACCGGCGCAATGGGCCACCTTGTTCTGCCACCGGATTTGCTTGGCCAACTTGGGCCTGCGGTGGGTTCAGGGCGCTCAATCTTAATGTACGGACCGCCCGGTAATGGTAAATCCTCAATTTCGAATGGTATCCGCGACGCGCTTGGCGACAAGATTTATGTGCCACACGCGATTGAATATTCCGGGCAGGTTATTACAGTTTTTGACCCGATCGTGCACAGTTCGGCCGAAGCACAGGTGGATGACCCCAGTTCGCTGCGCCGCACATCAAACGTGTATGATCGCCGCTATGTTTTGTGCGAACGCCCAACGGTTATTACCGGCGGCGAGCTAACGATCGATATGCTTAATCTGGTTTACAACGCCACCTCGCGCACCTATCAGGCGCCGCTGCAAATGAAATCAACCGGCGGCGTTTTTATTGTCGATGACCTTGGGCGTCAGGCCGAACCACCACAGGCGTTGATTAACCGCTGGATTGTTCCGCTTGAGGAAAACAAGGATATCCTAGCGCTGCAATCGGGTGAAAAATTCGAGGTGCCCTTTGACACCTTGGTCATTTTCTCAACCAACTTCCACCCGAACGAAATTTTCGACAAAGCGGCCTTAAGGCGGATTTTCTTCAAGATCAAAATCGACGGGCCAAGCCAAGAAGATTTCTTGAAAATCTTTGCGATGGTTGCCCGCAAACGCAACATCCCGCTGGATGAAACAACCTTGGTGCATCTTCTGAAAAAGAAATACCCCACCATCGACAACATCTATGCCAATTATCAGCCGATTTTCTTAATCGACCAGATGCTTGCCATTTGCGATTTTGAAGGCCTGCCGCCCCAGATGACGCCTGATTTGATTGATCGCGCCTGGGCCAACATGTTTGTGCGTGAAGAACATATAGAACATTAACAAAGCCCAGTTTCAAACATAGAAGATGTTAAAGTAATCCCAATTTTTCAACTTCTGGTTCAAACTTACGACTAACCGGCACACGGGTACCGTCGATTAGAATTAAAAAGCTTGTCCCAGATTTGCCATTTGAACCATGGCCAGAAACCGCGGAAATTGCCACCCAATGGGAACGGTGGGTGCGCACGCCGTCGACCCCCTCCATTTCTTTGATGGCATCGGCCAGGCGCATCCGGATTTCGCAAACCCCCTGCGTTGTGCGAACTTTGATATGATGGTTTTTCGCACTTATCTGTAAAACCTTGCCATGGGGGGCCACGGGAATACGGTCAAACAGCCGTGGGGTTAAAGCGCTTGAAACATGACGGCCCTGCCCCCTGGTTGCCACTGAAATCGTATAGCGCACAAACATAACAAGGATGCCCACAAAGAATACAAAAAAGGGCAGCTTCCAGCTGTCTTCGTACCCATTAGGACCAGCAGGAATAAATGGTTTTGATATCATTAGGATGAATGAAGGTAGGGCCAACGACAGCAGAAAAACAGCGCCCAGATCAACCAAACCAAAGCTTAGATTCGGGAATATATTTTTAACAAGAAAACGTAAAAAGCTGATCAAAGCATAGGATATAAAAACGATGATACCCCAATAGATTAACCTGCTCGGCAGCTCTAAAAGGCCAAACGTTCCGAAAGGGCCAATAACGCCGACAACGGTGCTGATTCCCAAAAAAAGCACTAAGCGCATTGGCCACATAACAGAAGCCACAAATTTCATTACAAAGTTCTTCATTTCCCCCCCTGAAAAACCTTACGAGCATAGGCGACTTATAAGATTATGGCGCGTTCTTCAATGTTTTATATCTTGCCCAAAAAGGGTGGCGCAGCATTCCGGGTTTTATGTAAAAAATCTGCCCTTGAATCTAACGGCTTATCCACTGGTTAAGGCAAGAAACCTTGGGGCTTGGCGTCGCAATCCGAATACGCCAATATGTCGCAAAACCCGGAGGGAAACATGAAACAACACGTAATCGTGACCGAAAATAACGGCATTGCAACGGTGGCCCTAAACCGTCCTGAAAAAAAGAATGCCCTGAACATAGAATTGATCCAGGCACTGGTGGATGCCGGAACGCAACTATCTGACCGACGCGACATTCGCGCGGTTATTTTAACAGGCGCAGGCAATACATTTTGTGCCGGGCTTGATGTGGCCGCAATGCCAAAAATTGCTGCGTTTGCTAATGAAGCAGGCGGCATTATGAAACGTACCCACGGCACATCCAACATTTTTCAGGCAACCAGTACCATCTGGGCCGGCCTCCCGATGCCGGTAATTGCGGCTGTCAGTGGCTATGCCTTTGGCGGTGGGTTCCAAATTATGCTGGGGGCCGATATTCGCATTGCCGCACCCGATACCAGATTTTCGATTATGGAAACAAAATGGGGGCTGGTGCCTGATATGGGCGGCATGGTCGCAATGCACCGGCTGGCCCGCGCCGATGTCATTCGCCGCCTGACTTATACTGCCGAAATATTTGATGGCACCGCCGCCTTGGACTGGGGTTTTGTTACTGAACTGGCCGCCGATCCAATGGCGCGTGCAACCGCGCTGGCGGCAGAAATTGCCCGCCGTTCACCCGATGCTGTGCGCACGGCCAAAAGCCTGATCAACGCCACAGCCACCATGAACGAGGCCGAAATCCTGTTAGAAGAAAGCCGTGCGCAAGGCACACTTATTGGCCAGCCAAACCAGATTGAATCCGTAATGGCAGGCTTTGAAAATCGCCCGCCAAACTTTAGCGACTAAACTGTAAGTCCCTCCGGCTCAGCCACCCCATTTGCCCGACAACACGCGGTCAGGGTGTTGGCCAACAGGCACGCAATGGTCATCGGCCCCACCCCACCAGGCACAGGCGTAATGGCACCGGCAACCGCGCTGGCACTGGCAAAATCAACATCCCCCACCAGACGCGTTTTACCGATCCCGCGTTCGGGCGCATCCAGACGGTTAATGCCGACATCAATCACCGTTGCACCGGGCTTAATCCAGTCGCCGGGCACCATTTCAGGCCGCCCAACCGCCGCCACGACGATATCAGCACGCCTCACAACATCAGCCAGATCCCTGGTGCGACTATGGGCAATCGTCACAGTACAACTGTCACCCAGCAACAGCTGCGCCATTGGTTTTCCAACAATATTTGAACGCCCGATCACCACTGCATCCAAGCCTGAAAGACTGCCATGATGTTCACGCAGCATCATCAAACAGCCCAGCGGCGTACAGGGCACCATAGATTTTTGGCCGGTCCCCAACAGGCCCACATTCGAAATATGGAAACCATCCACATCCTTGGCCGGATCAATCGAATTAATCACCAAAGCCTCGTTTAGATGCTTGGGTAGCGGCAGTTGCACCAAAATCCCATGTATATCTGCATCATTATTCAGCTGTTTTATCAAGGCCAGCAAATCAACCTCGGGCGTATCAACATCCAACTTGTGCGTATGGGAATTCATCCCGACCTCGACCGTCAGCTTGCCTTTTGAACGTACATAAACCTGACTGGCGGCATCTTCACCTACCAATACCACGGCCAATCCGGGGGTAATTCCATGCGCTGCCTTCAAGCGGCCAACATGATCAGCCACCTTGGCACGCACCTTTGCAGCAAAGGCTTTACCATCTAAAATCTCAGCACTCATGCGTTTTCCTCTTGCAATAAATATCCCCGCCGGAGGCATCCAGCCTTAGAACAAACCCTCAACCTCGCCTGCATCATTCAGCCCGATGGCTAAAGCAGCCGGTTTGCGTGGCAGGCCGGGCATGGTCATGATCGCACCGCAAATCACCACAATAAACCCTGCACCGGCCGAAAGACGGACCTCGCGGATCGGGAAACTATGCCCCGTGGGTGCGCCCCGCACGCTGGCATCTGTGGTGAATGAATATTGCGTCTTGGCCATGCAAACCGGTAGATGGCCGTATCCGGCATCTTCCCAAGCAGTAAGCTGGTCGCGAATTTTCTTGTCGGCAACAACATCGCTAGCGTGGTAAATTTGCTTGGCGATCACCTCGATCTTTTCAAGCAGACCAAGGTCATCAGCATAAAGCGGTGCAAAATTGGCACCACCTTCATCAATGATTTCAACCACCCGATTGGCCAGATCAACCGTACCTTCGCTGCCCAGTTCCCAGTGGCGGCACAAAATGGCCTCGGCCCCTTGGGCGGCGGCTATGTCGTTAATTGCCGCAACTTCGGCATCCGTGTCCGTGACAAAATGGTTGATCGCAACCACTACCGGCACCCCGAAGGATTTCAGGTTGTTAATGTGGCGCGCAAGGTTAGGGCCGCCATCCAGAACCGCCTGAACGCTTTCACCGCCAAGGTCGGCCTTGGCAACGCCGCCGTTCATTTTCATCGCCCGCACTGTTGCGACCAAAACCACCACTTCGGGGGCTATGCCCGCCTTACGGCATTTAATGTTCATGAATTTTTCAGCGCCTAAATCAGCGCCAAATCCGGCCTCGGTGACCACATAATCGGCCAGTTTCAGCGCAGTTTTAGTGGCCGTAACCGAATTGCAACCATGGGCGATATTGGCAAACGGGCCGCCATGCACAAAGGCAGGATTGTTTTCCAGCGTTTGCACCAAATTAGGCTGCATCGCATCGCGCAGCAGCACCGTCATTGCGCCGTCTGCGCCAATATCACGCGCATAAATCGGCGTGCGTGCGCGCGTATAGGCAACGATGATATCGCCCAGACGCTTTTGCAAATCCGTAAGGTCGTTAGCCAAACACAAGATCGCCATGACCTCGGATGCAACAGTAATGTCAAAACCGGTCTGGCGCGGAAAACCATTGGCGACGCCGCCAAGACTGACAACCGTGTCACGCAAGGCGCGGTCGTTCATATCCATCACACGCTTCCAAACGATGCGGCGTTCGTCAATTTCCAGTTCATTACCCCAATAAATGTGGTTATCGATCATGGCGCTTAGCAGGTTATGTGCGCTGGTTATGGCGTGAAAATCACCGGTGAAATGCAGGTTCATTTCTTCCATCGGCACAACTTGGGCGTAACCGCCACCGGCCGCCCCGCCCTTCATGCCAAAACACGGGCCAAGGGATGCCTCGCGGATGCAAACAGCGGTTTTCTTGCCAATCCGGTTCATCCCGTCAGCCAGCCCAACGGTGGTGGTTGTTTTTCCTTCGCCCGCAGGCGTCGGAGTGATCGCGGTAACAAGGATCAGCTTGCCATCTTCGCGGCCCTGAAGCGAGTTGATGAAATCCTGGCCAATCTTGGCCTTGTCGTGACCATAAGGGACCAGATCAGCATCGGGGATGCCCAGCTTGGCTGCAATTTTCTGGATTGGTTGTTTGTTTGCGGCGCGCGCGATTTCGATATCGGTTTTATAACTCACTGGGCCCTCCCGAGGCGTAACTGGTGCTGTCTACAACCGTATACCGAATGAAACCCAATTGCACCCACGAGATTGCGACATTTCAAGCCCCAAAATCGGCGCGCCCTAGGGCCGCCATGCCGGCTGGGTTGGTACAAACAATGCAATTTCATCACCCAGTGCCAAGGTGCCGGAGCGTTCCACCCATGCGCTAACCCCGCGCAGGTTTTTTGCGGCCAGCTTGAACGCGGCGCCTTTATTGGGCAAATCCTGATTGATTACCAGCGCAGGCAAATGACAAGGGCGGTTTTCCAAATCAATCGTTAACGTCGTGCCATTTTCAGCCTGCAGGCGCGCGCCGGGCGGAATGTGGCTGAAATCAGGGATGCCCTCCAGCACCAGACTTGCGCCAATCAGGCAGGGGTCAAGCACTGCAATATTCATTTTTTCGGCAATCATACCCAGTTGTTCGGCAGACAGAATGGTGATTTGACGGGTATTTTTTATTTCGGTGTTGCGTGGATACAAATCAGCAACCCGCGCACAAGACGGGCGCGTCAGCCCGCTATGGCTTTCCCCTTCAAAGCCATCAAAGCCAACCCGCACATGCTTAACAGAAACATTTCGCAAACTGTCTGCACGATCGAGGTTCAGCCCAAGAAAGGTAATGCGCGCGGTGAATTCGGTTTTTTCAAGGCTTGGCATAATCTGCTCTTTTGGTAAGGCGAAAGCGGGCAAACAAAAACCCGAAACCGCATATGGGTTCCGGGCTGTTTTTGCTTTGTTTACGCGGTTGGTTCAGGTTCCAACCCGCCATCGCCACCTGACGGTTTGGCGCGTGGCTTGGTCTTCGGGATTGCTGTGACCGAAGGCGCGTTGCCCTCATCAGCGCTGTCATCGTCATCGTCCAGATGCGGTGGTTCACCCCGCATAACGCGCTTAATTTCTTCGCCAGTCAGGGTTTCATATTCCAAAAGGCCCTGCGCCAGACGTTCGAATTCCTGGTCATTTTCCGAAATCAGCTTGAATGCCAGATCATAGCCTTCGTCGATAAAGCGTTTCACTTCGTCTTCGATCAGCTCTTTGGTATTGGCGGAAACCGACAGGCCATTGGCGCGGCCTGAATATCCCTCGGCGGCCTCGGCGTAATCGACATTACCAACCTTTTCCGACATGCCATAGCGCATGACCATCGAGCGCGCGAGCGAACTGGCCTGTTGGATATCCCCGACAGGGCCGGACGACACGCTATCAGCGCCGTATTTGTGGATTTCAGCGGCTTTACCGGCCATTGTCATGGCAATACGTTCTTCGGCTTCGTCCTTGAACATTTGCAGTTTGTCCATCTCGGGCAGGCTCATCACCATACCCAACGCGCCGCCGCGCGGAATAATAGTCGCCTTATAAACCGGATCACATTTGGGCAGCATAATACCAACCAGCGCGTGGCCTGCTTCATGATAAGCAGTTTTTTCTTTCTGGTCATCGGTCAGCACCATTGAACGACGTTCAGGCCCCATCATCACCTTGTCTTTGGCGTTTTCAAAGTCTTCCATAACCACAAAGCGGCGATCAAGGCGCGCACCGGTCAAGGCGGCTTCGTTCACCAGATTTGCCAGATCCGCACCGGAAAAACCGGGGGTGCCGCGCGCAATAATGCGCAGGTCAACATCGGGGCCAAGGGGTACCTTGCGGGCATGTACGCCCAAAATTTTCTCGCGCCCCTTGATGTCCGGGTTTGGCACCTGAATTTGGCGGTCAAAACGACCCGGGCGCAGCAAGGCAGGGTCCAGCACGTCACGCCGGTTGGTGGCCGCAATGATGATCACGCCTTCATTTGCCTCGAACCCGTCCATTTCAACCAGAAGCTGGTTCAAGGTCTGTTCACGTTCGTCATTGCCACCGCCGATGCCAACGCCGCGCGAACGGCCAACCGCATCAATTTCGTCGATAAAGACAATGCAGGGCGCGTTTTTCTTGGCTTGTTCAAACATGTCGCGCACCCGGCTTGCGCCAACGCCGACAAACATTTCCACGAAATCCGAACCCGAAATGGTAAAGAACGGCACGCCCGCCTCGCCCGCAATAGCGCGCGCCAACAGCGTTTTACCAGTACCCGGAGGGCCGACCAGCAACGCGCCTTTGGGGATCTGCCCACCAAGGCGGCTAAATTTCTGGGGGTTGCGCAGGAATTCAACGATTTCTTCCAGCTCTTCCTTGGCTTCATCAATGCCGGCGACGTCGTCAAAGGTTTTACGCCCATCCGTCTGGTTCAGCATCTTGGCCTTGGATTTGCCAAAACCCATCGCGCCACCTTTGCCGCCACCCTGCATTCGGTTCATCATAAAGAACCAGAACCCGATCAAAATCAGCACCGGTAAAAGCATCGACAAAAGCGAAACAAAACCAGATTGTTCTTGTGCCTCGGCCTGAACAGCAACGCGGTTGGCGATCAGAAAATCCGAAACCGACGCATCGCTGGGAACGATAGTGGTATAATCGTTGCCGTCCGAGGCACGGTAAGTGATTGTTTCGCCATCGATTTTAGCCTGCGATACATCGCCGCCCTGAACCGCGGAAACAAAGGTGGAATAGCTGACCTGCTGCGTTGACGTATTTGATTGCCCGTTAGAAAACAGGTTAAACAAGGCCAAGATCAGCAAAAACAGCACAATCCAGAAGGCGAAATTTCTCGCGTTGCCCAAGGGTATCTCCTTTAAATGCCGCGCAGCCAACAGGAAGCGCGTGTTGCCCTTAAAATAGGGATCAATTTCATTAGTTCAATGCGATAAAATAGATAATGCAAAATCACCATCCGGCGCAACGATTTTAGCGTCCCAGCCGTTCATTAAGCCGGCCACAGGGGCGGCAACCAAATCAGGCCCGCGCCATAATGCAGGGCTGGCCATAAGGGACGCGCGCACCATGCCGGTTTGACGCCAATCAGGGCAGTCTTTGACCGCGCGGCCCAACGCGCGCACCTCAAGCCCATCACCGCGGCCAGTCAGCTGCCACCGCTGATCCCACAGGGCCGTGGGCGCACAGGAAACCCCCTTAACAGATTGATATTCACGACTTATTCTGACTTTACCCCCTTCAGGGGAAATCAAACAGCCATGCAAAGAACGCCTTTCACCACCCCAAACTTGTGCCAATGTGGCCAACAGGGCCTCGTATCTGGGCCGATACGGGGCTGAGCTGACCCAGCCAAGCGCATGGGCAAACAGGCGGTGGAATACTTCCTCGGGCAGGTTGTTGGCGTCTTTGGAAATCAGCACATCACCATTTTGTGTTTCGCATAAATCGCGGGCGGCATGAAATGTTGCCTGTACAAGCGCGCGCCGCGCCCGCGTCAGGTTTTGGGCTGTCGTGGCCAAGCGGTCGGCATCAATACCCAACGGGGCCAAAAGCACCAGCGCTTGGCGCGCCTTCACCCGATCATAACGCAGGTCATCATTAGAAGGGTCTTCGGCCCAATCAATGCCTTTCGCGGTCAAATAATCCCTAAGCACCTGACGCTGAACCCCAAGCAGCGGGCGCAACCAATGGATATTTTCAGACTGCCATTCACCCCGCATGGCCGACAGTCCATCCACACCAGAGCCACGCGCAAGGCGCATCAAAAACGTTTCGGCCTGATCGTCCTTGGTATGGCCTAATGCCAACGCATCAACCTTGTTTTCAAGCGCCCAACTGGACAAAAGCCCATAGCGCGCGCGCCGCGCGGCATCTTGCAAATTTCCGGATGAATCCCACTTGCCCCAGTGTAAAACCTGGTGGGCCACCCCAAGGCGTGCGCAGTTTTTTGCAACCATCCGGGCCTCATCCGCGGCCTCGGGCCTTAGACCATGATCAACCGTGGCCGCCGACAAGGTAACATTTCCAGCCCGCGCCCAATCGGCGGCAAGATGCAAAAGCGCCATGGAATCGCCGCCGCCCGAAACGGCCACGCCCAGATGGATGGGTTTTTTTGCTGAAAACGCCGTGGTTAACGCCGCTTCAAGGGCTTTGGCAGGGCTCAATTGCAACTAAGGGCTTGGCGCGTGCGCTCGGCCTCGGCCACCAAGGGCGATGCGGGAAACCGCACCCGAACTTCGGCAAGGGTTGCGCAAGCCTCGGAAATTTGGCCCAGCTCACCCAAGGCCTTGCCCAATTTGAACAGCGCATCAGGTGCATTCGGGCCACTTGGACTGCCCGAAAATGATGTAAGATAAGCCCGCGCGGCGGGTGCAACTTGGCCAAGGCCCGACAAGGCTTCGCCACGCAAAAAATGCGCGCGTCCAGTCAAAGGCCCGCCAGTATACGTTTCGGTGAATGTTTCAAATTTGGCCGCGGCATCCTGAAAATTTCCGGCATCCAATGCGGCCTGTGCGGCATCGAAATCAACCTGTTCACTTACCGCCATCTGGCCAGTGCCGCCGGTATTGGCCACAGCGGGACCAGCCGGGGCTTCGCCGCCGCCAAGGGTTGTGGTTTGCCCCAGCTGGCTTAGGTCGCCGCCTTCAAGTTCGACAAGGCGAAATTCAAGATCGCCGATGCGGTTTGTGCCATCACGCACGATTTGACTGATCCGAAAATCCAGTGTCTCGGTGCGTGCAATAAGGCCGCTCAGCGCGCCTTCTATGGCATTCAGGCGCTCCAATGCCGACCCACCCCCACCACTGCCACTTGCAGCGCCAGTTGTGGACAATTCACGATTAAGGATTTGTATTTCCACATA
Organism: Aliiroseovarius sp.; assembly: GCA_030625565.1. Lineage (GTDB taxonomy): Bacteria > Pseudomonadota > Alphaproteobacteria > Rhodobacterales > Rhodobacteraceae > JAAEUB01. Next base: position 15,076 of record DAOUQO010000001.1, read on the forward strand.
TAAAAGGGACAATTCCTGCCGGATATCAGCCAGCGTCTGGGCGCGATCTTGTGCGTAAGCAGCCATGCCCACATTATTTAAAGACACGGCAAAAGCCAGCGCCACAACTGCATTGATTATACGCATATCCCGCCCCTTTTATTGGCTCTAGCTGGTTAGACCAGCGGCTGAAATTACAGTCACCGAACGGCGGTTCAGGCTATAACATGCCTCATCCGAACAAATTTCAATTGGCCGTTCTTTACCGTAACTTACAGTGCGCAGACGGCTGGCGGCCACCCCGCGTTCAATCAGATAATTTTGCACAGCCGATGCACGACGCGCACCAAGCGCAAGGTTATATTCGCGCGTACCCTGTTCATCTGCGTGGCCTTCAATAATGGCGGTAAACGCCCCGTTTGCCATCAGCCATGTGGCTTGTTGCGCCAGCACATCGCGTGCGGCGTCGTTTAGCGTTGCCTGATCCACCTCAAACAAAATCCGGTCGCCAATTGTTTGCTGAAAATAGGCCGGGCTGGTCGGATCGCTGACTGATCCAGGCACAACTGCGCCTGCCCCCGCGCCACCACCGGCATTGTCAAATCTTCCGGCATTGGTACAGGCCGAAGCCCCCAGCGCCAGCACCACGAAAGCCACCTTGGTAATATGTTTCATAATCAGGTCCTCATTACTTGCTCGTTTTTTTTCAGTATATCATTTATTTGCGGCCTTGGAAACGCGGCCCTATTGAAGCGGCGACCACGATGGATCAGAGGCCGCACCTTGGTTTGTAACACGCCTAAGGTTTCGTCCGGTTATATCAACCATATACAACGCCGAAGACCCCGCAGCGCCCTGACTTTCGCGGGTGAACATGATGACGCGTCCGTTTGGCGACCATGTGGGGCCTTCGTCTAAAAACGATGCTGTCAGCAGGCGTTCTTCGCTGCCATCGGTGCGCATAACGCCAATATGAAAGCGTCCGGCATTTTGTTTGGTAAAGACAATAAGGTCACCGCGCGGCGACCAAACCGGCGTATTATAGCGACCGGGGCCCGAACTGATGCGCTGCGCTTCGCCACCATTTGCGCCCATGACATAAAGCTGCGGGCTGCCTGACCGATCCGAGGTGAAAACGATCTGGCTACCATCTGGTGAAAAGCTGGGCCCAGTTTCAATCGAAGGCGCACTGGTCAAACGTTGGGGGTTTCCGCCGGAAACATCCATGCGGTAAATATCGGTATTGCCACCCTGTTCAAGCGAAAACACCACCTGATTTCCATCCGGGCTAAAGCGCGGTGCAAAGCTCATGTTGCCGCTGGGCGTTGGCAGGGCTGCGCGCCCGACATTGGCGATTTGCAGCAAGAAAATCTGCGGAAAACCCGTTTCATACGAGGTGTACAAAACCCGATCCCCCGTGGGGGAAAACCGCGGTGAAAGCACCAAAGTTGAACTATCGGTTAGAAACTGAAGGTTCGCACCGTCATAATCCATGATCGCCAGCCGTTTCAGGCGGGCATTTTTTGGTCCAGTTTCATTCACAAAAACCACGCGGCTGTCGAAATATCCGCTTTCGCCAGTAATCCGGCTGTAAACCGCATCGGCCACCTTGTGGGCAATGCGCCGCCAGCTTTCGGTTGAACCTGCCAGTTGCAGACCTTCGCCCAGCTGGCCCTGACTAAAGATATCAAACACGCGGAAGCCCACTGTCAGCTTGCCGTCTTCGGCGACAGAAACCGCGCCGGAAATCAAGGCCTGCGCATTAATCGCGCGCCAATCGGCATATTGCACAGGGCTGGAAAAATTCGTGATGGTTGAGATAAATGCCGTGGACGGAATTTCGCGAAACAGCCCGGTTCCGGCTAAATCAGCAGCAACCACACGGGCAATATTGCGGGACATTTCAGTGGCAGCCGCATTCTGCGCCTGAAAATCAGGCACCGCAAATGGCAAGGGTTCAATCACGCCTTCGGTAATTTCAATGCGCAAAGGTTCCGCAATGGCGGGCGCAAGGCCAGCAAGCCCGGACAGGGCCACAAAGGTCAACATTCGACCAAGGGTCAGGATTTTGTGCAAGCTCATTTGATCCTCATATTCTCTGGATTAAAGGTCATTTCGATTTCCCGCCAGTGTTCATATTTTTCGCTCGGCAAATTATAGCCACTTGTTCCGCATCGAATAATCGCGCGCCGTGCGGTTTCATATGCCCGCCGCGCTGCTGCATCTGATCCGCCGGTGAACGAAACCATATGGATCGATGCGACTTCCGGCTTGGCTTCGGGCGAAAGCGTGACCCCGACAACCACTGTGGTCTGCATTGCTTCGCTTGACAAGGAACCGACGTTCCAACAATTGCCCACCGAAACCTGCAAGCCACGCAACTCGCCCCGGCTTAAGGGCGGGCCTGTTGGCGCGGTCGCGGGTGTCGGCGTGGATGTCGAGTTTGTAAGGGCTTCGGCAATCGCGTCATTTATGGTTTCGCTTGGTGCGGGGTCAGGGTCAGGTTCCGCATCCGGCGCAGGCCGGTTTGGTCGGGCCCGCGGGCGTAAAGATGTGGTCGGCGCCAAATCCGCGACCTCGGTTGCTTCGGTCACGATTTCGGTTGTTGCGGCTTCGGGCGCGGCTGCCTCAGCTTCTGGCTGGGTTTCTGTACCAACTTCATTTGTCGCCACCTCCTCTTGCACCACCGGAGCAATTTCAACCTCGGGGGCAGGTTCGGGCGCAACTTCGGGCGCCACCCGATCAATATCAGCAGGGGCGGTTTCCGGTTCAGTTTCAAGCTCGGGTACAGGATCAGGCGGCTGGGGGCGTGAGGGTGCCACCGGCGAAACCTCAGGCGCGATACTTTCAGGTTCGGCATCTGTATTGGTTAGCGCGTCAAACTGGGCCTCGGACAAGATGGAAACCTGACTGACCTGCAACAAATCGTCCTTAGGCTGAGAGGTGAACAGGCCACCAAACAGCAGCCATGCGATCAGCACCCCATGCGCGATTCCTGATATATACAGCCCGAATTTCACCGCGCCCTACCCGTCAGATCCATCAAGGGCGGGGCCGCCAGTATCCGTGACCAGTCCGATATTATGAAAGCCCGCCGCATTCAGCGCGCCCATGATTTCAGCAAATTCGCCATAGGTTACCGCCCCGTCAGCGCGCAAAAATACCTTGTCGTCATCACGTTCAGCAGCGATTGCCGTCAGGCGCGCGATCAAATCAGCACGGGGGATTTCAGTTTTTTGCAAGACCACCATGCCTTCGGCTGTCAGGGTGATGGTCAAGGGTTCTTCTTCGACCGCAGGCAAGGCGCCGGCGGCTGTTTTAGGCAGCTCAACCGGCACGCCAACCGTCAATAACGGGGCTGCAACCATGAAAATAATCAGCAAAACCAGCATCACATCAACAAAGGGCGTGACATTGATTTCCGCCATCACCCGGCGATGTTTGCCGCGCCTGCGCCCGCGACGCCCCCGACGGTCCGAACCACTGCTTTGCACCGCACCGCCCACCTTAGCTGTCCAACTGGCGGCTAAGGATGGTGGCGAATTCATCGGCGAACGCCTCCCAACCGGCGGCGATTGCGTCGCTATCGACCGATAGCTTGTTATAAAAAACCAGCGCCGGAATAGCCGCCAACAGGCCAAGGCCAGTGGCCAACAGGGCCTCGGCAATACCGGGGGCCACGACGGCAAGGTTGGTGTTTTGCTGCTGGGCAATTTCTATAAAGGCATTCATGATACCCCAAACTGTGCCGAACAGGCCAACAAAAGGCGCGGTAGCAGCAACCGTTGCTAGAAATGTCAGCCCCTTGTTTAACCCTTCGGCTTCCTTGGCAATCGCCACATCCATGGAGCGATCGATGCGCGCCTGCGCACCTGCGATCAGCCCGCCATCATCACGGTGGCTGCGACGCCATTCCAACATGCCCGCCGCGAATACCTTTTGCGCCGCGCCATTGGGGGCCGCGCCGATTTGGTCATATAAGCCATCCAGCGGCTCACCCGACCAGAATGCTTTGTCGAACCAGCCTGCCTCGGCCCGGATTCTTCGGTAACTGGCCAGCTTGGTGAAAACAATTGCCCATGACCAAAACGATGCCATGATCAACAAGATCATCACCAGTTTCACGACCAGAGTTGCACGTAGAAAAAGCGCCAAGAACGAAAAATCGATCTCTTGCGCCAAAGCGAGAGTTTGCGTGTCCATATATCTGCCTCAATATCGTCGCCTCTTTGGACGACCTAATTGAAGGCAATTTAAAACAGTTTCACTAAGAAAGCCAACAAAAGCAGCAAGTGGCGTGCTTTTGCCTGCTTATCTATAAAAAATGGCGGATTATTGCCGTAAACAGCCCCAGATCAGGCTGCTTTTAATCGCTGACCTTAATTTCAGCAGGCAAACGAACAACGCGTCCGGCTTCGTTGATACAAGCGGCCGTTACCAAAGCCTTGAAAAGCAGCGTTTCACCCCTGAATACCTTTTGGTCAAAAACCATACGCACCTTGGTTACTTTCACAACATCCGTGATCACAACCAGCTCATCCTCAAAACGCGCGGGGGTAATATAGTCAGCCTCAACGCGGCTCACCACAAACACCTGTCCGGCGGCGCGCATGGCGTTTTGGTCAACCCCAATATTGCGCACCCAATCCGAACGTGCGCGTTCGATATAGCGCAAATAATTTGCGTAATAAACGATACCCGCCATGTCGGTATCTTCGTAAAAAACCCGGATTGGAAATTGAAAAATCATGCTGGATCCTGACTGGCTTGCTGAATGCGCGCCGCAAGCCGCAGCGCGTGCGCCACATTATCAGCCGCAACCGGCATCACTGTGTCATAAGCGGCACGGATCACATCGGCAATCTCGGGTCGCAAAATCACCGCGCCATTATCGGGCAATATCGCAAGCGGGCTTTGGCTGGAAAACGCCTGACTGGACCACGTAACAATTGCCCCCGCTGCTTGCGAAAGCGCCAGCGTTTCAGCCGGCTGTTCAGCCATTTCATCTGTCATACATGTGAATGAAAAACACGCCTGAATTGCGCCATCATCATCAAACCGGAACGCCCGATACTGGCTGGCATTTGCTGCCTTAAGGCGTGTAACCACCGACACAAGATCAGGCACAAGTTCGCCCAGTTTTGGCACATCCAACAACTCGTCCCAATGGGAGAAAAAGAACAGCATTAAATTGGCACCCAGTTCGGGATCGGTCTCAGCCATTTGGTGTCCGGCCAAGGTCACAACCGCCTCGATCGCGCCCTTAACAACTTCAAGTGTTGCCTCATCCACGCCAAAAACCACCGGCACAATCGGCCGCCCCCAACGGGCAAATTTATATGTACCGTCTTTGCTGGTGAATAATTCTTCTATTGTTAGTTGTTTCACGACCTACACTTTTCCTCTTGCCATAAATATCCCCGCCGGAGGCATACACCATCTTTTATTTAGCAAACAACCCTGCTTGCCCAGAGGGCTTTGGCGCCTGCAGCCCCAAATGCACCCAAGCGCGTGGGGCCAACATACGGCCGCGCGGGGTGCGCTGGATCAAACCTTGCTGCAACAAATACGGCTCGACCACCTCTTCCAGCCCGTCGCGGGCCTCGGACAAGGCCGCCGAAAGCGTTTCAATCCCGACAGGACCGCCCGCATAATGTTCAGCGATTAAATTCAGATAGCGTCGATCGGCCCCGTCAAGGCCCAGATGGTCAACCCCCAGCCGGGTTAGGGCATTATCGGCAATTTCGCGGGTAATCCGCCCGTCGCCTTCGACCACGGCGAAATCCAGCACGCGGCGCAGCAGGCGTCCGGCGATACGCGGTGTGCCGCGTGCCCGTTTGGCAATTTCGCGCGCCCCCTCGCTGTCGGCCGGCACGCCCAGCTTGATCGCATTGTTAGTGACGATCTGATGCAGCTCGTCCTCGGTGTAAAATTGCAACCGTGTTGGGATGCCAAAACGGTCGCGCAGGGGGGTTGTCAGCAGGCCCATTCGGGTGGTGGCCCCAACCAACGTAAACGGCTGCAACTCGATACGAACAGTGCGCGCGGCGGGGCCTTCGCCAATCACCAGATCCAGTTCAAAATCTTCAAGGGCTGGATACAGCACCTCTTCAACCACAGGATTCAATCGGTGGATTTCATCGATAAACAACACATCATTACGTTCAAGGTTGGTCAAGATTGCCGCTAGATCACCAGCGCGCGCCAGCACCGGACCGGAAGTCATGCGGAAATTGACGCCCAGTTCGCGCGCAATGATTTGTGCCAGCGTGGTTTTCCCCAACCCCGGAGGGCCGTGAAACAGCGCGTGGTCCATTGCTTCATTTCGTTGACGTGCGCTTTCGATGAACACCCGCAAATTGGCGCGGGCTTCTGCCTGACCGATGAAATCGTCCAGAACCTGTGGGCGCAAGGCGCGATCAACGTCACCGGGATGTGGCTCGGGGCGCAAAGTTGGGTCGGGGTTGGTCATGCGTTAGCCTTTAGGTGCCAGAAGTTTCAGGGCCGCGCGGATCAAATCCGGGGTTCCAGAATCGGGATTTTCGCCCATGGTCTGGGCCACGGCGGCCGCGGCCTCTCCGGGAGCGTAGCCCAGATTGGTCAGGGCTGACAGGGCCTCGCTTTGGGCGGCTGAATTGGTTGGTGCGGGCGCAGAACTGGTTGGCTTTGCCTCTGGAATTGTATCGTCGATAACATCATCATCCACCGCTTCCGGACTGGCTGAATGGGCACCCATTGCCATCACGGCGGGTGCTTTGTCTTTCAATTCCAGCACCACGCGTTGCGCGGTTTTCGGCCCCACACCTTTGGCCGCCTTCACCGCATTCATGTCGCCCAGCGCAATGGCGCGGCTGACGCCGTCCGCGCCCAGCGTGCCCAAAATCGCCATCGAGGCCTTGGCCCCGATGCCTTGCACGCTCATTAATAAGCGGTGCCATTCCTTTTCTATCAGCGAGGTAAAGCCAAAAAGTTGCAGGTTATCTTCGCGCACCAAAAGGTCGGTATATAACGCCGTCGCTTGGCCTGTTGCTGGCAGCGCCGCCATGGTGCGGGCGGACACATAGACCAAATAACCAACCCCGCGCACATCAATTAAAACGTGGTCTTCGGCCCGGTAATCAATGCGTCCTGCGATGCGTCCAATCATGCGGCACCCTTTCTGATTGCGGCCTCAAGCCGGTTTGAGGCACGCGCATAATGGGCATGGCACAGCGCAATTGCCAAGGCATCGGCCGCATCCGGCCCAGCGATTTCCACGCCGGGCAATTGTAGGCGCACCATATGTTCCACCTGTTTTTTATCCGCATGGCCAACGCCAACCACGGTTTTCTTGATTTTGTTCGGGGCATATTCGCCAATATCCAGCCCCGCACGCGCAGGCACCAACATGGCAATACCGCGTGCTTGGCCCAACTTTAGGGTTCCGGCCCCGTCTTTGTTAACAAATGTTTGTTCAACTGCCGCAGTGCTGGGCACAAAACGCGCGACAACATCGCTAAGCTGGTCAAACAAAGCCAGAAGGCGCGGCGCCAAATCTCCGGTGCCGGAATGGCAAACGCCATTGGCCACATGTGAAATCCGCGCACCCTGCACATCAATCACGCCCCAGCCAAGATTTCGTAGCCCCGGATCAATTCCTATTACGCGCATTCCACCCGCCTTTTGCTGCTTTTTAGTCAGAAATAGCACAAACAGCGAACATGTCTAGAATTAACTACATTTGGTGGCCCGGCGCCTTGGGCTGCAAAATAGATCATTTGCGACCTCGCAAGGCATAAAAGCGACGTTTTTAAGCCGTGTTTATGCGTTTATTAACAAGACTTTAACGCAAATATGACCTATGCAAAAAACGCATGCGAGATATGCTTTTTCAGCAATTGTACAATCGGTTTGGCATCCCTAAGTGAGGTTCAGATATAATTTTGTATCGCACAGTTCAAAACAAAGGATGAAACAATGGCTGTATATAACGACGTTCCGAATTCGACATTTGGTCAGGGTTTCGCTGATGTGATTTCGCGCGCGGCTTTCCGCGCCGCCGTGGCGTTTTCCGACTGGAACAACACACGCAAAACCGAAAAGGTGCTGATGGCCCTTTCGGATCGCGAACTGGATGATATCGGCCTGACACGCGGCACCATTCATCTTTACCGCTAAGGCGACGACATAAAAAGGCCGCCCTGTTGTCAGGACGGCCCGCTTGCAAAAGGCCCCCACCATTTGGCGGGGGCCTTTTATTTTACTGGCCCAAAGAAAGAGCTATGAACCGGGGTTCGCCACCACGCCGCACAAGCAGCAGAATTGAACGGCGCCCGCCATCACGTGCAACAGCGATACGTTCTTGCAACCCGGCAATGGTTTCGACTTTTTGCTGACCTGCTTCGGTAATCACGTCCCCTGCAAGCAGACCTTTTTCCGCCGCTTGCGAGCCATCTGCGACCGCAACAATGACCAGCCCGTTATCGCCAGGGTTAAGGCCCAGCTCGGTACGGATTTCATCGGTCAATTTACCCAGCTCCATTCCAAGTACGGTTTGGATTTCGGGTGCCGCTTCTTCAGCCAGCTCTTCTGTTGCGGCGGCAACTGCATCTTCGCGCCGCCCCAATGTGACCTTAAGGGTCTGGGTTTGGCCGTCGCGCAGCACCGTCAGGCGGATTGCCTTGCCAACAGGTGCGTTGCCAACCTGACGCACAAGGTCGCCGGTATCGATGACATCGCGCCCGTCAAACGACAAGATCAGGTCACCCGACAACACACCGCCATCGGCGGCAGGGCCATTTGGCACGTTGGTCACCAAGGCACCTGCCGTGCTTTCCAGCCCCATAGCTTCGGCCATGTCAGGGCTTACATCCTGAATCCGCACACCCAGCCAACCCCGACGGGTTTCACCAAATTCGCGCAGCTGGTCAACGACGCGGCCAACTACATTTGACGCCATCGAAAAGCCAATACCGATAGAGCCGCCATTGGGACTGAGGATTGCTGTATTCACACCGATAACCTGACCATCCATATTGAACAGCGGCCCACCGGAATTTCCACGGTTAATCGCCGCGTCGGTTTGGATGAAATCATCATAGGTGCCGGAAAGTTCACGTTTTCGGGCGGAAATAATCCCCGCAGAAACCGAAAACCCCTGACCCAACGGGTTGCCGACAGCCAGCACCCAATCGCCAACGCGCATCACATCGCTATCGCCAAACTGCACGAAAGGCAGCGGCATGTCCGCCTCAACCTTAAGAACAGCAATGTCGGTATTGGGATCGGTCCCGACAACCACAGCCGGCAGTTCGCTTCCGTCAAAGAATTCAATCAGGATCTCGTCGGCCCCTTCGATTACGTGATTATTGGTAACGATAAAGCCATCTTCGGAAACAACAAAGCCCGAGCCCAGCGCCTGAGAACGGCGACGATTGGGCGCGCCATCATTACCGCCTTGGCCATTGCCACCGCCTTCACGATCAAGAAAGTCACGGAAAAAATCCTCAAACGGGCTACCGTCAGGCAAGATCGGTTGATTGTCTGTACCGCTGGCAACCATCGTTGAGGTGGTGATATTAACCACGGCAGGCTGGGTCTGGTCCGCCAGATCGGCAAAGCTGACCGGTGCGCCTGCAGCGCGAATTTGAACGGTGGACAAAACCAGCACCGCCAGCGCCATGGCAAGCGCCATAAACATCTGAAGGCTGTATTTTGAATAGGTTGAAATAGATATGGCCTGCGGTTTCACACGAGACTCCTTTAATTTTGCGGCCAGGTTGCCCCGGCTATTACGCCTAATGTCTACATAATATCAGTTTTACACAATCCAAACTTTCGAAACACTCCTCACCCAATTGTGAAGCGGCACGATTTTGCCAAAAGTTTGCAAAAAGGGCCGGTGAATGCACCAGCCCTTTGTTATTTTATACGAATTTCGAACCTATTCGCCGATATTGGACTTCAGGTAAGTAAAAAATTCGCTGTCCGGTGTGATTACCATGCTTGAATTGCTGCCCTGAAGCGCTGCCTCATAGGCCGACAAAGACCGGTAGAAAGCAAAGAATTCAGGATCGCGCCCAAAGGCATCGGCAAGGATGGCGTTACGCTGTGCATCCGCCTGACCGCGTGTGCCTTCGGCCAGTTTTTCGGCCTCGGACACTTTTTCAACCACGGTCCGGTCAGCAAGCGCGCGCACGATTTGCGCGGCCTCTTCACCACGGGCGATTTCATCTGCGGCCTCGCGTTCACGTTCAGAACGCATGCGTTCAAACGTTTCGGTAAGGTTTTGTTCCGGCAAATCGGCACGTTTGATACGCACATCGATGATTTCCACGCCCAAAGCAACGGCTTGCGCACGGGCCTGATTGCGGATTTTGACCATCAACGCAGCACGGTCAGCGGACAAGATTGTGCCGCTATCGACGCTACCAAGAACCTCGCGCAATTCCGCATTCAAGATGCGTTCAAGACGCGGGCGGGCGCCGGCAATCGAACTTGCGCCAACCGCCTTACGGAACTGTTTGGGGTCACTAATGCGCCAGCGCGCAAAAGCATCCACAACCAAGCGGCGATCATCGGCCGGAGTGACCTCAAGCTGCGCGGTTTCCAGCGGCAGAATGCGGTCGTCATATTTAACGATTTCATGCAAGAACGGAATTTTGAAATAAAGACCGGGTTCTTCAATCGTAATCTGGACTTCGCCAAACCACAATCGCAGCGCCTTTTCGCGTTCATCGACGATATAGACCGCGTTAAGCAGCCCCGCCACAACAAGAACAACAAGGCCCATAGCCATTTGAGATTTACGCATTAGTTCGACCCCCCAGAATTAGAGCGCAGTTCATTCAGCGGCAGGTACGGCACGATACCGTTTGAGCCGCCCGCGCCTTCGTCAATGATGACCTTGTCAACATTTGCCAGCACGCGTTCCATGGTTTCAATATACAGACGTTTGCGTGTTATCTCGGGTGCCTTGGCGTATTCTTCGTATACGGCAAGGAAGCGCGCGGCTTCACCTTCGGCACGGTTAACAACCTGGGCGCGGTACCCTTCGGCCTGCTCCAAGATCTGCGCCGAACTACCACGCGCGGCTGCAACCACTTGGTTTGCATAAGCATCCGCACGTTTTTCCAGCGTGTCACGGGTTTGTTCAGCCGCCTGCACAGCGCGGAAGCTGTCGATCACTTCGCGTGGTGGATCGGCCCTGTCAAAGTTGACCCGAATGATATTCACGCCACTTTTATAGCCATCCAAGGTTAGCTGAATAAGCTGTTCCAGATCTTGACGAATTTCGCCACGGTCACGGTTCAGGATCGGTGCCAGATTTTTACGTGCGATAATTTCGCGCATCGCAGATTCCGATACCGCGCGAATGGTTTCGCGGGGTTCCGCCAGATTAAAGACGAATTCCTTAATGTTGCCGATATTCCAGACCACCTGAAAATCGATATCAACGATGTTTTCATCGCCCGTCAGCATCAGGCCCTCTTCGAAGCCTGCACCGATATCTTCGATGTTTTCGTGTGTCACCGCATAGATTTCTTTGGTGACAACCGGCCATGGGGCAAAGTTCAGACCTTCTTCGCCAGTCTGCACGTATTTACCGAAAAGCAATTCAACCGATTGCTCGGACGTGTCCACCCGGTAAAAGCTGGAAAAAGCCCAGAATGCAATCGCGGCAAGTGCAATAAGGCCCATCGCGCCTTTGCCCATCGCAGGGGCGTCACCGCCGCCGCCATTACCGCCGCCATTGACACGACCCTTATCGCGCCCGCCCATAAGAACGCGCAGCTGTTCCTGACCTTTTTTCATGATCTCTTCGATCTCGGGTACCTGTGGAGGGCTGGGGGGACGATTGCCACCGCCATTATTTCCACCGTTGCTTTTGCCACCCTGATCATCGCCGCCACGGTTTCCGCCGCCGCCGCCCCAGGGTCCGCCATTATCACTGGCCATCTGGTCTGTCCTTCCTAATTATTATGGATTGGCCTTTAAATGGCCTTACCTTTGGTATTTTTCAACCCTTTCGGGTTATATTTTCAACTCTTGCGAGTTGGTGTTTTCATTAAAACTATTTCTTCGGCCATGGTTGGATGCACAGCAATTGTTGCGTCAAAATCGGCCTTGGTTGCGCCCATCTTAACTGCAACAGCAGCAAACTGGATCATTTCGCCAGCGCCATCGGCCACGATGTGGCACCCCAGCACCTTGTCGGTGGCCTGACTGACGATCAGTTTAAACAGCACCCGATCATTACGGCCAATGAACGACCGCTGCATCGGACGGAATGTGGCGCAGTAAATATCCACCGGTTCGCGTTCGCGCGCGGCTTCTTCGGTTAAACCAACGGTGCCGTATTCCGGAATGGTGAACACTGCAGAAGCAACATTATCATAATCAACCTTGGTCGGATTGCCGTTAAACACGGTTTCAACAAACGCCGCCCCTTCGCGGATCGCGACAGGTGTCAGGTTAATCCGGTCGGTCACATCGCCAACCGCATAGATCGAAGGTACGCTGGTTTGGGAATATTCATCCACCAGCACTTGGCCCCAGCGACCCAGCTTGACGCCGGCCTCTTCCAGACCCAGCCCGTTTGTGTTGGCTGTGCGCCCGGTCGCAAACAACACCTGATCAAACACATCCTCGCGCCCATCCGTGCCTTTGACATGAATGCGCCCATCCGCGCCACGCTGCATGTGTTCAATCTCAAGCCCAAGGTGCAGATCAACGCCACGGTCCGAAATCAGTTCGGACAGGTGCCCGCGCACTTCGTCATCAAAGCCGCGCAGGATTTGTGCGCCGCGATACCACTGCGCCACATGCACGCCCAGACCATTGAAAATGCACGCAAATTCACAGGCTATATAGCCCCCGCCAACAATCAAAAGGCGTTCGGGAAAGGTTTCAAGATTGAATATTTCGTTCGAGGTAATACCCAGATCATAGCCCTTGGTGGTGTCGGGCACAAACGGCGCGCCGCCAGTGGCGACCAGAATATGCTTGGCCGTCAGGACTTCGCCAGTTGAAAGTTCAACGCTGTGTGCATCTTTCACCACAGCGCGGGCATTGAAAATATCGGCGCCGGCCTTGCCCAAATTGGTGCGGTAAATGCCTTCGAGGCGATCAAGTTCGGCGTGCATCATTGGCTGGAAACGGTCCCAGTTAAACTTGCCGCCTTCGTAATCCCAGCCGTAATCGCGGGCCTGTTTGGCGGCAGGGCCATAGCCCGACGCAAACACCATCAGCTTTTTAGGCACACAACCACGGATAACACAGGTGCCGCCCATGCGGAATTCTTCGGCCAGACCAACCTTGGCCCCGCCTTCGGCAGCCACACGCCCCGCGCGCACCCCGCCCGAGCCGCCACCGATAACAAACAGATCATAATCAAATTTCATTTGAGCCTTGTCCTTTTAGATATCGGCAAACAGGTTTTCTGCTTCGGCAAAGTCAATCTGACTTTCTTCATGTGTGCCTTCATTGATGTCGATCACTTCGACCCGCCCATCGGCGTGGCCGGTTACAACAACATCACAGATATCTATGAACAGCCCGTTTTCAACCACGCCCGGCACTTGATTTAGCACCAGTGACATTTGGCGCGGATTGCCGATACGTGTCAGGTGCAAATCAACAATGTGGTTGCCTTCGTCGGTGACATAAAGCGCTTCGCCATTCATCCGCATGGTGGCGGTGTGGCCAAGCACATCCATTGAAACCATCATTTCTTCGATCAAGGCCTTGGTGGTTTGCCAGCCAAACGGAATAACCTCAACCGGAAGCGGGAAGGCCCCCAATTGTTCCACATGTTTGGAGGGGTCGGTAATCACGATCATTTTGTCAGATGCGGTTGCCACGATTTTTTCTTGCAGCAACGCCCCACCGCCGCCTTTGATCAGACAAAGTTCGGCGTCGAATTCATCGGTGCCATCAATGGTCACATCCAGCCAGCGTGCTTCGTCCAGCGTCACAACGTTGATGCCAACCTGCTGCGCCAGTTCGGCGGTGCGGGTCGATGTGGGCACGCCGGTAATATTCAGGCCATCGTCGCGCACCAGTTCGCCCAGACACCGCACCATCCATGCAGCGGTTGAACCTGTGCCCATGCCAACACGCATTCCGTCTTCGACATATTCAACCGCGCGCTTGGCGGCGACAAATTTCGCGGTGTCTATCGGTGATAAATTCCCAGCCATGGCATCGATTCCCCTGTAAGCTGTTCCATATTTACCTGTGCTTATAGAAAAGAAGTGGCGCGGGCGCGAGGGGGGAAATATTTTCAACTGCCCCAATTCGAACTATCAACGGGCGAAGGCCAACAAGGGCACCGTATTACGCATCAGCCTGAAAAGCGCTGACAATCTGGATTATTTCGTCCAAACTAACATATCCATCACCGTTTATATCAAGGCTAACAAGGGCTTCCAGTAAACTGGCGTCATTTTGGGTAATGGCCCCAACAGCGCGTGCCTCGGCAAAAGCGCGCACTTCGTCCATGTTCACAGTCCCGTTACCATCAATATCAGCCTTATAAAATCCGACCAAAAGCCGGCCACGCGCGCGGGCATTTTCAGTTTGGATCAGGATATTCATCTCGTCCAGCGTGACCTGTGCATCATTGTTCAAATCAGCCACCAGAAAACGGCGCATTTCGCGGGCACGAATATAGGCTTTGTTTACAGCAAGATAGTTGGCGATTCCGGCACCATTCAGCCCCTTGGCCCCACCATAGCCAAGGATCAGTCCGGCCATTTGTTCCATAAATATATCCGGCGCATTTTCCAGCTGCTTAAAGGTGGCATTTGGCAACGAGGTTTGCATGGCATCACGGTCAATCAAAGCACCGCTTTGCTGCGCCATGGCAGGTCTGGACAAAAGGCACAGCAACGCCAAAATCCGATAGAACATGATGTGATCCCCTTTGTTGAATGCTTTGTTAATACTGTGTTGAATTCCGCCTTGGATTTCCGACACGATGGGGCAACATGGTTAAGACATGGTGAATAAAATAACGAAAATTTGAAGCCTCGCCCAACTGGCACACCCGTTTTTGCGGAGGCTTAGTTGACATTGGCGCGACAAACAGTGATTTCGCTAAGACAGCAACAAAAGGCCATTCATGCGCAAACTTGCCTATAACACCCTTGGCTGGGCCGTTCTTATATTGGGAATTATTGGCGTGGTTTTGCCCGGCCTGCCAACGACGCCTTTCTTGCTGGTTGCGGCATTTGCCTTTTCACGCGGATCACCAAGAATGCGTGCTTGGCTTATTGACCATGCAAGGTTCGGACCAATGATTGCCGATTGGGAAGAACGCGGGGCCATATCACGGCGCGCCAAGGTTTTGGCGGTAACGCTTATGGCCGTGGTCTTTGGTCTTGGTTTGGCTTTGGCCTTGCCGGTCTGGGCATTAACGTTACAAGGCCTGTGTCTGGTGGGGGCGGCAACATTTGTTGTGTCGCGGCCTGAATAAGATGGCAAGCGTCGTTTTCAGGCGCATTTATCATTCAAAACGGGTTATGCGACCCAAGGTTATCCGGGATCTGTGCTAAAATGTTTCTTTCGGTTTTTGATATGTTCAAGGTGGGGGTTGGCCCGTCTTCATCCCACACGATGGGACCGATGATTGCTGCAGGCCGGTTTCTGGACCTTTTGCGCGCCTCGCCATTTCAGCCGACAGGATTACGCGCCAGCCTGCATGGCAGTCTGGCCTTTACCGGCATTGGCCACGCAACCGACCGCGCCACCATTTTGGGCCTTGCCGGATTCAACCCCGAAACCTATGACGCCCAAGCTGCCGACGATGCATTGGCCGCAATTCAGTCAGGCAAGACACTATCCCCCAAGGGCCTGCCCGTTATGCGGTTTGACCCCGCCCAAGACCTGATTTTTGATTATGATCACCCCCTGCCCGGTCACGCCAATGGCATGGTTCTTATGGCAACAGACGATCAGGGCGATGTGGTCTTGCAAGAGACATATTATTCCATTGGCGGTGGATTTGTCGTGACCGACGCCGAACAATCGCGTGCAGCCTTGCAAGAAATCAAAGCAGCCGCGCACCATCCTTTCCCCTTCGACAAAGCCGCCAAAATGCTGGAAATGGCGCGAAAGTCTGGCAAAAACATTGCCGAGATGAAGCGTGCAAACGAACTGGCATATGGCGCGTCAGCAACGCTTGATGCCGGATTGCGCCGTCTGTGGGATGTGATGAACGCCTGCATAGATCGCGGCCTGTCATGCGGCGGCATCCTGCCCGGTGGCCTGCAAGTAAAACGCCGCGCCCATGGCATCCACCAGCAATTACTGGCCCAACAGGGACTGAATATGATCGCGCCGCATACGATCACCGACTGGATGAGCGTCTATGCCATGGCGGTTAATGAGGAAAACGCCGCCGGAGGCCAAGTGGTGACAGCCCCGACAAACGGTGCGGCGGGCGTGATCCCTGCGGTAATCCGGTACTGGCTGGACCACGTGCCCGGCGCCACATCCAAGCGCATCCCTGAATTTCTGTTAACAGCCGCCGCAATTGGCGGGCTGATAAAACATAACGCATCTATTTCGGGGGCCGAAGCGGGCTGCCAAGCCGAAATAGGCAGCGCCGCCGCGATGGCGGCAGCGGGGTTAACGGCCGTTTTGGGTGGTACGCCGGAACAGGTGGAAAACGCCGCAGAAATTGCGCTGGAACATCATCTGGGCCTAACGTGTGATCCGATCAAGGGCTTGGTACAGGTACCTTGTATTGAGCGAAACGGGCTGGGTGCGGTCAAGGCGGTTACGGCCGCGTCACTTGCGCTGCGCGGCGATGGCAGCCACCTTGTGCCACTGGACGCCTGCATCAAAACCATGTTTGAGACCGGCAAAGACATGAGCGAGCGTTACAAGGAAACATCGCTGGGGGGCTTGGCGGTAAACGTGCCTAATTGCTAAAGATTTTCGCCTTCGGCGAGGATATTTAGAGCAAGAGGAAGCCGATTACAAAAGTGCATTCATGACAAGTGGCAAACCATCTGGCACATTGCGTTCAATCAAAACCAGCATGCCGGGTGCATCAAATTCCAAGCGCACCTGACCGGTGTGATCCACCGCGTTTGATGTTCCAATTTGGCCCCACGGGCGCATTCTTAGCCCGTCAACAGGGTATTTCAGACCGGCGCCGCGCACCAAAATATCCGCCATTGGAAACAGGGACAAGCGCGTGCCTGCGGGCAAATCCAGCGCAAGCTGCGCAGGCGCATGAAAACAAATATCGCTTTCCCCCAGCAAGATGCACCGCCGGTCCGCATGGCGCACCAGCGCATTCAAACAGGCCAGCGTATGATCCTGACGCGCCCCCAAAAAACCAACGCCCACAATAAGCGGCGCAGTCACCGAACGCAGGGCTTTATCAAAATCGGTACTGTCTTGTTCAAGAACCGGGTGGATAATGTCAGGCGCAAGGGCCGCTTTTGTGGTATTATCCAGCGAATCCATATCGCCAATTACCAGATTCGGCATATGCCCCCAGGCCAAAGCACGCGCCGCTGCACCGTCAGCCGCCACAAGTATCGGCGCACGTGTCAACGCTTCGTCAAGACTTTCGGCGCTACACTCACCACTGCCCAAAAGGGTTACATTGTTTCGAAAGGGGAAATTCATGGGTCTAACGCCGCCGATTGTGTCCATTATGGAAACTAAACACATTGTCGCCCTGAAAATATACCGCAAATTTCGCGGAAATGTGCAATTTCGTAACCCAATGCATGGTAAACACATCCTTGCTGGATCGGGGGAGAAAGCGAATAGACGATGGTGAGTACGAGTAAAATTCTCACGGTTTCATATGGCACATTTTCGTGCACATTGGAGGGGTTTGATGACCCCTTTTCAACCATGCGTTCGATTGCTGAATATTTTCGCGATCTCGCAGCGGATGACCGTTATTTTGGGGCAGAACCCCCGACACCAGATGCCGAAATGCTGCACCGTATTGCCGAGCGTGAAGCCCGGCGAAAAGTGGAAACCCACGTTGAAGACAATACTATTGTCTTGCGCCAAACAGAATCAGCCCTGTCAGATAGCAACGCCGCTATCATTCCCGACGTCGTGGATGACCAAGTACTTGTGCAACAGGCCGAGCCTGAAAAAACAGTTATGGCCCCAATTTCAACAGGGGAAAAAGCGACGAAAACAAGTGAACCAGCCTCTATCAGCGATAGACCCGATGTGGCGGATCACGCTTATATAGCGGACATGTCAGACACCTCTATCGCGGCGAAATTACAACGCCTGCGCGCCGTCGCCGGAGCCTCAGCGACAGAGCCCAAAGATGATGCCGCTAGCAACCTTGATAATGGGCTGGAGGACGATTTTTTCTCGGCCACATCAAAGGCCAATAATACAGAAGAACTGGCAGAGGATGAAACTCCGGATATCGGTGAGGGGATTCCAATTGCAGGTATCAAACACGAACCAGCCGCCGCTGAAACAGACGAATCAGTCAGTGAGACCGAAGTCTTCGCCAGAATTGCGGCAGCCACCAGTGATATAGATGATGAGCCAGAAGCCAAAATCACAGATGATGTAGCCACCAAACAAACGGCTGGCGAAACCGACGGGGATGCCGATATTCTTTCAGGTATATCCGCTGCGCTTGACCACGAGCCAACCGCAGAAACGGCACTTAGCGATGATGATTTCGAAAATGAATTAGATGATGAATTTGATCACGAGTTAGCTGCTGAATTTGGCAGCGACGAATCCTTTGAGGATAAAAATGACATCGCCACAGATCAGGCCCCGGAACCCGTTGCTATTGCGCGGGTTGTAAAGGTGCGCCGTGCAGAGCCGATGCCTACCTCAGCAGAGCCCGATGAGATCACCGATGAAACAACATTGTCAGATGATGACGAAGCATCGTTGCTGGCTGATTTAGCCCAAGCTGAAGATGAAGCAGAAAAAGAATCCGAAATCATCAGCGCCGGCCAAAAAGATACCGGTGACGCCCAAACTTTAACCGCCTTTGATGACGGTGAGTATCAGGGGGCGGATGCGCTTGACCGCATCATGGCCGAAGCCAACACTAAAATTGACAGCGACGAATCCAGCCGCAAGCGGAGCTCGATTGCCCATCTGCGCGCCGCAGTTCAGGCAAAACGCGCCGACGGCGAAAGCCCTGACACGGGCGATGGCAGCGATACATCGGAAGAATATCGTGATGATCTGGCCCGTGTTGTTGAACCCGGTCGCCCCAAACATAGCCGCAAAAGGTTGGGGCGGAGCCTTGCCCCACTGGTCTTGGTATCAGAACAACGGGTCGATGAAATCACTGCCCCCTTGCAAGAAAAAAAGACAGCGCATCGCAATGAACAGGCACCCGTTCGGCCACGCCGAATTCGCAAAGCGCAGGCTGCGGAAACCGGTGGCGATGCCGCCAGCCCAGACGGAAACCAGACTTTAGGTGAAATCTTTGCCGCCTTTGCCGCGCAAAACCAGGTCAATGGAACGGCTGAACTTTTCGAAGCCGCAGCGGCATTTCGCATCTACGTCAAAGGGCAGGAAACTTTTTCACGCCCACAAGTGATGCGTTTGGTATTGCACACGCCCCCTGACAGCACGCTTAGCCGCGAAGACGCCTTGCAGGCCTTTGGTCAATTGATCCGCGAGGGTATGATCAAAAAAATCCAACGTGGGCGTTACACTATCTCGGAAAACACCCGTTTTCGCCCAGGCCAGGAACGCGCAAGCGCCTGATAATCAAGCCGCATAAAACATACAAAAGCGGAGCGGGCCTTATGCCTGCTCCGCTTTTTATTTAACCTGATTTATTAAAATTCACCGTCTGCTTTTGGGCATCGGATTTTTTTCGGGCGTTTCCGGATCACTTGCATATGTTCCAGGTGCCGCATCAGGATCAGGCTGCCCAACCCCCTTGAAAACAGATTTCAGCGGGAAGGCCCACAAGAAACCCAGAACAATATAAACCGCCAGCTCAACCAGAATTGAGGGGCGATCAAACAAGGATATAACCTTAATTGCCACCACAATATAAACCGGCAATCCGACCAAAAGTATAAGCAAAGACAGTCGCTTGCGGGCTTTGTACGAAAGGGCCATTTTATATCTCCAGCCTTTTTAGCAGGGCTTAATCTGCGAAGGGGTCAGTTACGAGGATTGTATCTTCGCGCTCTGGCGATGTTGATAAGATCGCCACGGGACAGTCGATCAATTCTTCCACCCGACGCACATATTTAATCGCGGCGGCAGGCAAATCGGCCCAGCTGCGCGCGCCTTCGGTGGTGTCTTTCCAACCGTCCATGGTTTCATAAATTGGCGTAACGCGTGCCTGTTTGTCAGCGGCAGTTGGCAGGTAATCCAGAATTTCGCCGTCCAATTCATACCCTGTGCAAATTTTTAGTTCGTCAAAACCATCCAGCACATCCAGCTTGGTCAGCGCGATGCCATTGACGCCCGAGGTAGCACAAGTCTGGCGCACCAATACGGCATCAAACCAGCCACAACGCCGCTGGCGTCCGGTGGTGGTGCCAAATTCATGACCGCGTTCACCCAGCATCTGGCCGTCATCATCAAACAATTCAGTCGGGAAAGGCCCTTCGCCAACGCGGGTGGTATAGGCCTTGACGATACCCAGCACAAAATCGATCGCGCCGGGGCCAACGCCTGTGCCTGTTGCCGCCTGCCCTGCGATAATATTGGATGACGTCACAAACGGGTAAGATCCGAAATCAACATCCAGCAATGCGCCCTGCGCGCCCTCAAACAAGATGCGTTTACCCGCTTTGCGTTTTTCGTTCATCACCTTCCAGACTGGTCCGGAATATTCCAAAATTGCCGGAGCAACCTCTTGTAATTGTGCAATTAATCCGTCGCGATCGATAACCGACAGCCCCAGACCCTTGCGCAACGCATTGTGATGCACCAGCGCGCGATCAACCCGCAAAGTCAGCGTGGCTTCATCGGCCAAATCCGCCACCCGAATCGCGCGGCGACCAACCTTGTCTTCATATGCGGGGCCAATGCCGCGCCCGGTCGTGCCGATTTTAGCAACCGCGGTTTGATTTTCGCGCGCGCGATCCAGCTCGCCATGGAATGGCATAATCAGCGGTGTATTTTCAGCAATCATCAGGGTTTCAGGGGTGATTTCCACGCCTTGTTCACGCAGGCCAGCAATTTCGCGCAGCAAATGCCACGGGTCTAAAACCACACCATTACCAATGATTGAAAGCTTGCCGCCCCGCACCAGCCCGGATGGCAGCGCGTGCAGTTTATAAACCTCGCCATCAATAACCAAGGTATGCCCAGCATTATGGCCACCCTGAAAACGTGCAATCACATCGGCGCGCTCACTAAGCCAGTCAACAATCTTACCTTTGCCTTCGTCGCCCCATTGGGCACCAACCACAACTACATTGGCCATTTATTCGCTCCGCTAAAAAGAAAACCCGCGCCCATATAGCCGTTGAATCGCCGGCGTGAAACCTCTAATTCGTCGCAGCACTGGACAGAGCAGGGCAATTTGGTGCATTTGATGAAAAACAATGGTTCGATACGGGGGTGTTATGGGTATTTTTGTGCGTTGGATATTTGCGTTTATCCTTGTTGCCGCCACATTTAATCCAACCCAGTGGAATTATGTGCGCTGGGCAATGGAAAATTATGCGTCCGAAACCCCGATTACTGTACTGCTTGGGCTGATTTTAATGATCAGCTATGTCATTTATATTCGTGCAACCATACATTCCATTGGGGCATTTGGCGTATTTCTGGTGGCTGCGGTTGTCGGCGCCCTGATTTGGGTTTTGATCGACTGGCAGCTTTTAACCCTTGAAAACCAGGACTTAAACGTCTGGATGGGTATTTTTTCGGTCTCGGTCGTGCTGGGAATCGGGCTAAGCTGGTCAATTGTGCGCCGCGCGCTATCGGGCCAATTTGACGTTGATGATTATGACGATGAATAAGTACACGACTAAGGGGTTGCGGGCAGGCGGGCCAGCGCATAAATAACGCAGGCAACGAAACTTAGGTCTTTGTCCATGGAAAATGTCGTTCTTGTTATCCACTTGATGCTTGCGCTTGCGCTGATTGCAATCGTTCTGCTGCAACGTTCAGAAGGCGGCGGCCTTGGTATTGGCGGTGGTGGCGGTGCTGGCGGCGGCGGCGCAATGTCTGCCCGCGGTGCGGCAACGGCAATGGGGCGGATCACCTGGTTTCTGGCTATCGGCTTTATCATCACCTCGATTTCACTGACAATTTTGTCGGCGCGCACTGCGGCCAACAGCTCGGTCATTGGTGATGGCACTGAAACAACGGCGCCAGCGGGCAATCTGACTGTGCCCGAAGGCACGTTCACAACCCCCGATGTCGAAGGCCTGATGCCACCGGCAGCAGCGGATGAGCCCCTGACGCCACCGCGCGCTGACTAATACACACATACCAGACATTGATGCAGGCGATTAATTCGCCTCATCATGTTGCGTACCATTGCGTGAAAACCCGAATCCGGTTATGTCTTTAATCCCGTGAGGGTCGGCATATTTGCGCGCATTTTCACCAGCAGAAATTAAATCACGGGGGCAGCCAACACCATGGCGCGATACATTTTCATAACCGGCGGCGTTGTTTCATCCCTTGGCAAAGGGCTGACCTCGGCGGCACTGGGCGCTTTGCTGCAAGCGCGCGGATACAGCGTGCGGCTGCGCAAACTTGACCCCTACCTAAATGTTGACCCCGGCACCATGAGCCCGTTTGAACACGGCGAAGTTTTTGTCACCGATGATGGCGCGGAAACTGATCTGGATCTTGGCCACTATGAGCGTTTCACTGGCGTTGCGGCGCGCAACACCGATTCGGTTTCTTCGGGCCGGATATATTCAACCGTGTTGGAAAAGGAACGGCGCGGTGATTACCTTGGCAAAACCATTCAGGTAATTCCGCACGTCACCAACCAAATCAAAGATTTCATCGACATCGGCAATGACGAAGTTGATTTTATGCTGTGCGAAATAGGCGGCACAGTTGGCGACATCGAAGCCCTGCCCTTTTTTGAAGCAATCCGCCAATTCAGTCAGGACAAGCCACGCGGTCAATGCGTCTTCATGCACCTGACCCTGATCCCCTTTCTGGCGGCCGCTGGCGAACTAAAGACAAAACCGACCCAGCATTCGGTTAAAGAATTACGCTCAATCGGGATTGCGCCTGATATTTTGGTGTGCCGTTCCGAACATATAATTCCGGAAAAAGAGCGCGACAAAATTGCACTATTTTGTAATGTGCGCACTGATTCAGTTATCCCCGCCTATGACCTTAAATCCATTTACGAAGCCCCGATGGCGTACCATAATGTTGGCCTTGATCAGGCTGTTCTGGATGCGTTTTCGATTTCGGATGCGCCAGAGCCAGATCTAACCCGCTGGCACGATGTGGAAGAACGCATAAACAATGCCGAAGGCTGCGTTCGCGTCGCGATTGTTGGTAAATATGTGCAATTATCAGACGCCTACAAGTCCATTGCCGAGGCCCTGACCCATGGTGGAATGGCCAACCGTGTTCGCGTAAAGGTTGAGTGGGTTGATGCCGAAATATTTGATGATGACGATGCTGCAACCCATCTTGCCGGGTTTCATGCCATCCTTGTTCCCGGTGGGTTTGGCGAACGTGGGACCGAAGGAAAAATCCGCGCTGCCCAATTTGCGCGTGAACACAAAGTGCCCTATTTAGGCATCTGCCTTGGCATGCAAATGGCCGTGGTCGAAGCCGCCCGCAATGTTGCAGGAATTGCCGATGCAGGCAGCGAAGAATTTGATTTTGAAAGCGGAAAAAAACGTTTTACCCCAGTAATTTACCACCTAAAAGAATGGGTGCAGGGCAATTACACCGTGAAACGAAAACAGTCGGATGACAAAGGCGGAACCATGCGCCTAGGGGCCTATTCCGCCACCCTCGCGGAAGGGTCAAACGTGGCTCGTATTTATGGGACAACCGACATCGAAGAGCGCCACCGCCACCGTTATGAGGTTGATGTGAAGTACCGCGAAGCACTAGAATCCAAGGGCCTGAAATTTTCAGGAATGTCCCCAGATGGAATGCTGCCCGAAATCGTTGAATGGACAGACCACCCCTGGTTCATTGGTGTCCAATTCCACCCAGAGTTGAAATCAAAACCCTTTGCCCCATCGCCTATTTTTGCTGATTTCATTCGGGCAGCAAAAGACATGGAGCGCATGGTCTAGCTGCGAATGCCTAATCACCAACCATCAGGAGCAACCATGGCTAAAGGATACTGGATCGGGCGCGTCGACATTGATGACGTTGCGCAATACATGAAATATGTTGCCGCAAATGCCAGCCCATTTGCCAAATATGGCGCAAAATTTCTTGTCCGTGCGGGCGCATTTGAATGCCGTGAAGGTAATTCGCGCAGCCGCAACGTGGTGATCGAATTTCCCACATATGCAGATGCCCTGGCCTGCTATGACAGTCCTGAATATCAGGCTGCGAAAGCCCTGCGCGATCCGGTCAGTCAGGCCGATTTGGTGATCATTGAAGGCTATGACACCTAGGCAAAGGCCGTGCGCCGCCCTATATATTACGCATGTTTAAAACCCTGCTTCAACGCCTTACAGGCCCCGCCCCCACGCCGCTTCCTGCGGCAGATGCCCGCCTTGCGCTTTGCGCATTACTGGTGCGCATCGCCCGATCTGACCACGATTATGCCGCAGCAGAAATTGCCCAGATTAAGCAGATTATTTCCACTCGATATGGGCTAGATGCAGCACAGACCACTGCAATTTTACGTGACGCCGAGCAGCTTGAGCACGAGGCCCCCGACACAGTTCGTTTCACCCGCGCCATCAAGAATGCAGTGCCATATGAGGACCGCAAAAGCGTGGTAGTCGCCGCTTGGCAAGTCGTGTTGGCGGATGGCGCCCGCGCTGACGAAGAAAATGCCCTTATGCGCCTTATTTCCAATCTTTTGGGCGTAAATGACCGCGATAGTAACCGCGCACGAAAGCGCGTTCAGACCACCATATCCCAGACAGAAAGCTAGATGATGAAACCAACATACCCAATTGATATTAAACAAATATCTGACAAGGACAGCTTGAAACTTTGGTTGGACCATGTGGACTACCATGCAAGCCGGCAACTTGCCAATCGGGCCATGATGCGGGTTTTACCACTAGCATGGGACTGGCTGTTAACCACAACCGGAATTGAGGTCACGCGACCTGCGCTGACCTGTGCATCTTACGCGATCAATGCCACTGAAACATCCCAAAAACGGCTGCCAGAACAGGTTCAGCTGGCGGTATTTCACAACACAGATTACGCAAACCGCGCCTCACAAACTGGCCATAACGGCATCGCATCCGCGCTTTCAGCCGCGACCTTGGCTGCAACGTCAGCGATATTGCCCAAGGCACAATTGGTACGCGCCGTGACAAATACGGTTACTTCGGCGGCCGGTGCTTTCGGGCAAAAAATGGCAACGCCAAATACCCAAGACAAGGTTGAAAACCAGTTTTGGGCCGAAGTTCAGGCTGACTGCAAATTGATTCTTGAGGGCCAAGCCTCTGATCTGGGGCCTATTTGGCATACGCAACAGCCACCATTTGATGCAGAAATGCAGAACATAATCACCAAACTAGATGGAAAACCAGAATGGGAAAACTGGCTAAAATGGTATCAAACTTTTGAACACGGCATGCCATTCACAACCGATCTTTTAACATAAAGGTACGGCAAAGCACTGGGATAATTATACAAATCAACCCCCTTGCCCCAATATTCGGGCTGGGATAGTCTGCCTGAATAATTTGATCAAATTTGGTGTGTTATGAAAATTGGCATCCTGCAAACCGGCCACCCGATTAAGCAGGTCGAAGACGAGATGGGCGAATATGCCGACATCTTTGAACACCTGCTGGCTGGTCATAATTTTACTTTTTGTCGCTACTTTGTTGTCGATGGGATTTTCCCCGACAGTATTAATGATGCCGATGGCTGGCTGATTACCGGTTCAAAACACGGGGCCTATGAGGCCTTGCCGTGGATTTCCAAGCTTGAGGATTTCATCCGCGCCCTACATGCGGATGACCGCCCCTTAGTTGGGGTTTGCTTTGGCCACCAAATCATTGCTCAAGCCCTTGGTGGCAAAGTTGAAAAATTTGATAATGGCTGGGCCGTTGGGCATCAAGAATATGACTTTGATGATGGCACACAAATGCGCCTGAACGCTTGGCATCAGGATCAGGTCACGACCCTGCCTAGGGGCGCAAAGGTTAACGTCACCAATGCATTTTGCAAAAATGCCGGGCTGGTGATTGGCGACAACATTCTAACAATTCAGCCCCATCCTGAATTCAACCCGCGCCTTTTAGAGCTATTGCTTGACCATCGCGGACCCGGCGTCGTGCCTGACGCGTTATTAAAACGCGCCAAGGCGGGATTGGCACAATCTAACGATTCGGCCACCTACGGCCAACGCATCGCAACCTTCTTTGAAAATAAGGCACATCATGGCTGACTGGACCAAAAATCTGCCCGAAGCGGCGCGCACCTATATTGAAGGCCGGCGGCTGGACGAAGTTGAATGCATTATATCCGACCTGCCGGGCATCGCCCGCGGCAAGGCGGTTCCAGCCAAAATATTTGCCCGCCAAAAGGTGTTCCATTTACCCGATAGCATCTTCTTTCAAACCATCACAGGCGACTGGAGCGAAGCCGCTGGCCAGGAAGGTTTTATTGAACGCGACATGGTATTAAGGCCGGATATGTCCACCGCAACCGCCGCACCCTGGACCGGCGACTGGACCTTGCAGGTCATTCATGATGCCTTTGATCGCAATGGCACCCCGATCCCCTATAGCCCTCGTAACGTGTTGAAACGCGTGGTTTCTTTATTCAATGAAAAGGGTTGGAAACCGATTGTTGCACCCGAACTTGAATTTTACCTTGTTGCCAGAAATCTGGATCCAGCCGAAAAAATAAAGCCGATGATGGGCCGCTCGGGGCGCCCTGCAGCAGCACGCCAAGCCTATTCAATGACAGCCGTTGACGAATTTGGCCCCGTGATCGATGACATCTATGATTTTGCCGAAGCCCTTGGGCTTGAAATTGATGGCATCACCCAAGAGGGCGGCGCAGGGCAGTTGGAAATCAACCTTGCCCACGGGGATCCTGTCGAGCTTGCCGATGCAGTTTTTCACTTTAAACGTCTGATCCGCGAAGCCGCGTTGCGCCACGATTGTTTCGCAACTTTTATGGCCAAACCCATCGCTGAAGAACCCGGTTCAGCCATGCATATCCACCATTCGATTCTAGATCAAGAAACAGGGCTAAACATCTTTTCCGGCCCACAAGGCGGGGATACTGACGCCTTTTTTCACTTTATTGGTGGCCTTCAAGCCCACCTGCCGTCGGTTACGGCCATGATCGCGCCATATGTGAATTCATACCGACGATATGTGCCAGACAATGCCGCGCCCATTAACCTTGAATGGGCGCGCGACAACCGCACAACCGGCATTCGCATTCCGCTTTCTGACAACCCTAAAGGGCGAAGGGTTGAAAACCGGTTGGCTGGTATGGATTGCAACCCGTATCTAGGCATCGCGGCATCCCTTGCCGCAGGGTATTTAGGTATGATGCAGGAAACGCGGCCAAGCGCACAATTTCGTGGTGATGCCTATGCTGGCGGCGAAGTCATTCCGCGTGATTTAGCAACCGCATTGGATTTGTTCGATGAAGCCAAAGACATGCACGAAATTCTTGGGGCCGATTTTGCCCGCGTCTATTCAATCGTGAAGCGCACAGAATATCAGGAGTTTTTGCAGGTGATTTCCCCTTGGGAACGCGAACACCTATTGCTGAATGTCTAGCCTACAGTCCAGCCAGTTTGGCCTGTAGTTCGGCCAGCTGTGCACGGATGTCGTCCAAGTCACTTGTCGTGTCAGCGCGCGAGGGGGCTTTGGGTTCTTCGGTGGCAACACCGCCGCCCCAACTGCTCATCATTGCCTGCATAAACGCCTGTTGCTGCGCCTGCATTGCCGCAAAACCCGGCATCTGCGCCATCGGGTTTGGAATGCTTCCAGCCATATTATCCATTGCCTTGGATTGCCCATCGCGCAGCATCTCGAATGACATTGCCAAAAACTGCGGAACAACGCTTTGTGCTTGGTTTGCATACGAACGCACAAGATCAGTAAGTATTTCTATTGGAAGGATATTTTCGCCCCGCCCTTCGTGCTCTGCAATAATTTGCAACAGGTAGGTGCGGGTCAGGTCATCGCCTGATTTCAAGTCAATAATTTCAACATCCCGACCGTCGCGGATAAATCCGGCAATATCGTCAAGCGTAACATAATCCGAAGTTTCCGCGTTATAAAGCCGCCGACTAGCATAGCGTTTGATCAGCAGCTTTTCACTTTTTCTGGCCAAGGCAGCCCCCTATTATAATTTTGTTGCGGTGCAGAAAAAGTTTACGCTACTGCAGAAAGAAAAGGCAAGTGTGCTGTTACAAAAAGTAAAAAACAGGCCCGTTTCCGAACCGACTTTGCGCCCACATACGCGCCGAGAGATGCACGATATATGTCGCGGTATTTTCACGACGGATTTTACTGGCCCAGGACTGTTTTCATCATGTCTTGAGCAGTAACATTAAATTCTACCTGCAGTTACCACAAGCCAGACTCTGCCCATTTGGCCCCCTCACCTATCTTGGCAAACCAGTTTTTGCATTTTAATTTCGATACATATGCTGCGACGCGGCATCACAAGGGGCTTGCTATATCTTTTTGGGTGTATCAGTAACATATCGCCCAGGAGCGGGCGCCAAAGCATTTTTTTTGCTAATCTCTCGGGCTGCAATCTGCTTACCTGACCTGCTACTCAGCCACCGCCCCCACCGTTCCCACCAAGAACCCTGATGAAAACTTGCACTTTTCAACCATTTTTCAGGTGAATCCGACCAGTTATCCGCAGTATAATGACCATATTTCAATCTTGGCGGCGGATTCACAATCCCCGCAACATGGCCACTTTCTGAAAGAATAAAGCTTTTATCTTTTGATCCCATCGCCTTAAATCCTTGATACGAACTGCACCAAGGCGCGATGTGATCAGTTTCGCAGGCAATTGCACAAAGGGGAACCTGTATATCTGAAAGGTGTAAATTCTCGCCTAAAATGGAAAACCCTTCTTGGGCAAACTGATTTTTCTGACACAGCCCGCGCAGGTATTCCACGGCCATTCGCGCTGGCAAGTTTGTGCTATCGCCATTCCAGAACAACAAATCAAAAGCTGGCGGGGTTTCCCCCAAAAGATAGCTTTTAATCGCAGGCCTATAAATCAAATCATTTGCCCGCAGAAATGAAAAGGTACGTGCTATGTAAACCGCTTCAAGGTACCCTGTTTTGACGACCTCGGCTTCGATCCCGGCAACAAAATCATCTGTTAGGAAAAGACCCACTTCACCCGAGTCAGAAAAGTCTGTTAATGTTGTAAAAAATGTTGCGGCGTTCACCGATTTATCACCGCGTTTTTGCATTAAAGCCAGCGTCAGGGCCAACGTGGTTCCGCCAATGCAATAGCCAGCCACATTAACCTTTTTAACGCCACATATCGATTTAACCTCGGCAATGGCGCTTAAAAACCCTTCGTCAATATAGGTATCGACCCCGACATCGCAAAGCTGTGCATCCGGGTTCACCCAAGACACAACAAACAGCGTAAACCCCTGTTCAACAATCCAATGGATAAGGCTATTTTTTTGTTTTAAATCTAATAGATAGAACTTATTTATCCAGGGGGGGAACAACACAAGGGGTGTTCCATACACGGTCTTGCTGCGTGGTGTATATTGGATCAATTCAAACATCCGGTTACGAAAAACAACAGTGCCTTCGGTGGTGGCCAGGTCCTTGCCAACTTCAAATGCGTCAGGGTCGCACAGGGACACCAGAAACTGACCATCATGTGCCTCAAGGTCGCGCACCATGTTTTCCAACCCGTCAACAAGCGACTGGCCTTCCGTTTCAACCGCACGGGTTAATGCCTGTGGATTTGTCGCCAGAAAATTACTGGGGGCATACAAGTCCAGAATTGCCCGTGCGAAATAATCCAGCCGCAATTTTTCATCTTTCTGCAACCCCTGTAGATCAGCCAATGTGGCCTCCATTGCGCCCTGCATAGCCATAAACTGAGCCTTAACCATTTTATAATATGGGCTTGCCTCCCATAATGGATCACAAAAGCGTCTATCATGTGCTGCAGCATCGGTTTCTTGGGCGGCATATCGCAAGGTGTCGCTCCAAAATGCAGTCTGCTGCTGCAAGATTTTTGCTGGATCGGACATCAATTTTGACATCCACGTACTGGCTGTCTTTAAAAACAAGTCTTGCCCTGGAAGTTGCAAACCTGTGGGAGTTTCCCTTTTATCCAATAACGCGGCAACCAACCGTTCGGAAAGCGCTTCAATACGATCCAAATTACCGCTTAACCGTGACATATCGATGGATGGGCCTTGCTGGTCAGTTGTCATTCGTTCCCATCCACGTTACCCATGCTGCAACTGCATCATAGCAAAATACCCCAATTTGAAAGCCCTGTGAAGGGGACAGGAGAGCAAATACATGCGTTTTATGGCAACATATGACATGATGGAGGCCGCCCGGAACGCGAACCAGTGGCTGGGCGCAACTGCACGCATGTTTGCCTCACATCCAAGTATGAACCTATTTCCAGTACCCGCCCTTGAAATAATCGCAGCCTGGGGCGAAGTTACCGAGCGTAGTTTTTCGCAGATGGTTACCAAACCGGACTGGGACCTTCAAAGCATGTCCTGCGAGGATGATTGCGATCATTTAATTCAAATTGATACAATTACGAGCCGTCCCTTTGGTGACCTCATTCATTTCAACGTTATTGGCCGGCCTGAAAAGCCCCGCCATGTGCTGCTGGTTGCCCCAATGTCGGGCCATTATGCAACGCTGCTGCATTCTACCGTCGCAAGCCTTCTGCCTGATTGCGAAGTCTACATAACCGACTGGCATAATGCCCGCGACATTCCGGTAGGTGACGGCAAGTTTGATATTGAAGACTACACCATGTACCTTGTTGATTTCATGCGAAAACTTGGCCCTGATATTAACGTAATTTCCATCTGCCAATCCGCCCCCCTTACCCTTGCCGCGACAGCGTACCTTGCTGAAATTAACCCTGATGCACAGCCACGAACCCTGACGTTAATTGGCGGGCCGATTGATCCGGACGCCGCTGCCACCGATGTCACCGATTTTGCCGCGCGCATCACC
This sequence comes from Aliiroseovarius sp., assembly GCA_030625565.1. GTDB lineage: Bacteria > Pseudomonadota > Alphaproteobacteria > Rhodobacterales > Rhodobacteraceae > JAAEUB01. The sequence goes on from DAOUQO010000001.1 coordinate 46,353, forward strand.
ATAGGCCAGTTAGAACAGCAGGCAATTCAGCGCGTTGGCTTCAAATATAAAGGTGTTGGGCGGCTGGTTTACCCCGGACTTTTACAGCTTGCTTCGTTCATGTCTATGAATGGGAACAGGCACATGAAAGCTTTTTCAGATCAAATACTTGCGGTATCCAAAGGGGAAGGTTCAGAGCACAGTAAACACAACCGTTTCTATGATGAATACCTTGCAGTTATGGACATGAGCGCCGAATTTTACCTATCCACAGTTGAGCGAATTTTTAAAAACCGCGAAATTGCCGACAATGCCTTTGTTGTGGCCGGGCACAAAATTGATATCGGCGCGATCACCAATGTTGCCGTCAAAACAGTTGAGGGCTCAAAAGACGATATTTCCGCGCCCGGCCAATGCAGCGCAGCGTTGGGGCTTTGCACTGGGCTAAGCGACGACCAAAAGACCGGCCATCTTGAAGATGGCGCCGGCCATTACGGCATTTTTGCCGGCCATTCATGGCGCGAAAACATTCGCCTGTTGATACTGGATTTCATAGATGCAAACGCCCAGTGCCACGCCTCCCGACCAAGCCAAAAGCGTAACGCCAATAAAAACTAGCGCAGCATCAAGGGGCGTTCCAACCAAGCACGAAGGGCTTGGTTCGTTGCCTCTGGGTTTTCCAGATTGGGGAAATGTCCGGCATTTTCAAGCACAACAAGTTCACTATGTAAGATTAAGTCTGCCATCGCCGTATGACGCTTAACTGGCGTTAATTTATCAAATTTCCCGCACAAAATCAACGCAGTACCCCGAAACTGAAGCAACACATTTTGCGCATCACGCCGGCGTTGCAACGCACGGGCCTGGCGAACGAACACATCGGACCCCAAATCTGCACTCATTTGATCGACCAAGCGCAAAATATCCTGACGGCGCGGCCCCGGTGCCAGGTTTTCGGCGGCCATGGCTTCGTGCATTGCCTCTTGCAAAAATCCGGCACGCGCACGCACGATTTGTGGTTCACGCCATGCCGATTGCGCCGGAGTTTCCGCCAATGGTGTGGTCGAAATTAACGCAACCCGCGTCACCCGATTGGGCGCCTGACGTAATATTTCCATAGCCACGATACCGCCCATAGAATGGCCAACCAAGGCAAAGGTTTCGGGGGCGGTCGCTAACATCGATTTAGCCATTTCCCGAATGCTTTCAAAGGTATTGATGCTGGAAATATGAATTGGATAATCGCGAGATAAATCATTGATCTGGGGGCCAAAAGCGCGGGCATCGCACATCATTCCGGGGACAAAAACAATTGCCTCTTTCATGCTTCGACCTCAGCTAAATTCAAAATTTCTGTGATGCTATCCTCAATCAGTTTCAGGCATTCAGGATTAGAAAACCGATGATCTGCGCCCTTCACTAATGCAAGGCGGACATCATTGCTTTTGATATGATCAAACAGGCGCAGCGCCACCGACATGTCAACATCAAGGTCTGCCGATCCTTGCAAAAGGCGCACTGGAAACGGCATACTCAAAGGCTTTCGCAGAACCAAATTTTCACGCCCATCTTCAACCAGACGGCGGGTAATTGTGTAGGGATCATCATAATCCGAAGGCAGCTTTATTTGACCCTTTTCCATTAAATCTGTACGCTGGTCCAGACTAAATCCATCCCACATACTGTCCTCGGTAAAATCCGGGGCTGCGGCAATTCCAACAATTCCAGCGATTTTTTCGGGTATTTCACCGGATAAAATTGCACTTATCCAACCTCCCATAGAGGATCCGACCAAAATCTGCTTACCAGTGGTTAGCGCACAAATAGCCGCCTGCGCATCCTCGGCCCAATCGCCAATTGCGCCATCCTCAAAGCGCCCGCTGCTTTGGCCATGGCCGGAATAGTCAAACCGCAAGAACGCCCGTTCAGTTCGGCGCGCCCAATTTTCCAGCGCGACGGCTTTGGTCCCCTCCATGTCCGACATAAAGCCGCCAAGAAACACAATGCCCGGTCCGGCCCCCTGAAGGCAGCGATACGCCAGCTTGCGCCCTGAATTTGTTATAAGTTCATCCACAGCACATCCCCTTAAAACCAAAATGTTTGCCCCTCGTGTTTTGTGGCTCTTTGCGCTAATGGTCAAGCCAAGAGCAAGCAGTTACACATATCAACACCAAAACATTAGGTACCCAATGCAGTCTGAAAGAGAACAGTTCAATCGCGCCCAAACTGCCATGGCAAAGGGCCAATACGATGTAGCCCGTGTGCTTTTTCGCCAAATATTGGAAACGCAGCCCAAATCTGCCAATATTCACTTCCAACTTGGGCGACTCGAGCTTTCCGATGGCAAAGCTAAACGCGCGAAAAAGCATCTTTTAACGGCCCGCAAGCTGTTACCACAAGAACCAAGTATCTGGCTTAGCCTGATGGATGCCGAAATTGCCCTGAAAGACCGCAAAGGTATCGGTAAACTGATCCGGGAAACAAAAACCGCCGGGCTTCCCATAAGCATCCTGAAACAGCTTCAAATCAAAGTGGAAACCGGCAACAAGCAAGGCATTGCCAACCTTGCGGGCGTCCATAAGGATGACTTTGAGAAAGCCCGACTGGCCTTTGTACAAGGCCGCGCTGACGACGCTGAGCGTTTAGCGTCAAAACTGCTTGAAAAACACCCGAGATCGGCCCCTACACACGCAATTCGGGCCGCCAGCCTAGCACAGATAGGCCAGCTTGACCTTGCCAGAGAGGGCTATGAAAAAGCCCTGCAATATGACCCTGAATATTTCGAAGCGCGCCTGCAACTTGGGCAATTAGAGATGGGCTGTGACAACCTGAATACAGCCTATGACCACCTGACAAAAGCCCAGCAAATGGTGCAGGATTCGCCTTATGCACATATGTCGTTAGGGATATTACAGTTCAAACGGAACAACCCACTTGGCGCAATTGAACACCTTGCGGACGCACGCAAAAAATTGCCGGATGAAGCACGCTTGCTGCTATACCTATCACGCGCTTACATGGCCGTTGGGCACGCGGACCAAGCGCATTCGGCATTTGAACACGCCCAAAAACAGACGATCAGAGAAGCAGATGCGGTCCTTGCCATCAAGACCCTGCAAGGGCTGCAAAAACCCGACGAAGCCAAAAAAATGGCACAGGATATTCTTGCCAAATCACCGGACCATTACGGGGCCATGACAGCCTTGTTAAACATCAATATGTCTATTGGTAATTTTGAGGATGCACGCACAGCTATTCAAAAACTGGCGAAGGACGGCAAAGCCAGCAGTACACATTTTCTGACCTATAGCCGCGCAGGCAAGGTCAAAGAAGGCGACCCAATCATCAACACGATGGAAACCATCTTTGCCGAGACTGGTGAAGATAAGGACGCCCAGCGCGATCTGGCTTTTTCACTTGCCAAAACTTATGAGGATACGGGCCAATACCAGCGCAGCTTTGATTTTCTTCGCAAGGGTAATAATGCGTCGCGCGAAATCAACCCGCTAATGCAAAACTCGGTACGGCCAAACTTTGTGCTTGCCAAAGACACCTTTGAACGCAGCCTCGACCTTTGGGGGGACACCAACACACACCGCCAAAGCCCCCCGGCTGGCCCCAAAAATATTCAAGTTACCGGAATGCCGCGATCTGGCACGACATTGGTTGAACAGATTATATCAAGTCACAGTAACGTTGAGGCGGCAGGTGAAGTTGGGGCCATTATCCGGCAGGCAGATAAGGATCTTAAATTACTTGACGCGAAGGCTGCACCAATGACCGCCGAAGGCCTGCACAATTTTGGCAAGGGCCTTACTGAATTTTACGCGCAATTATTCCCGGACGCCAAGGTTGTCACAGATAAAGGAATCATGTCGAACATATATGCCGGCCTTTTGTCACACGCCCTGCCAAACAGCAAAATGGTAGTTTTGCGCCGTGACCCACGCGATAATTGCCTGTCGATGTACAAAAATATGTTCAAACAAGGCACCCATAGTTACACCAATGATCTGGAAGAATTGGCAAACCAGTATCTGCTGTTTCTTGAAACACTGGAATATTGGCGTGCGAAGGCCCCAGGCAGCTTTTATGAAATCCATTACGAAGCCCTGATTGCCAATCCTGAAGCAGAAACCCGCGCCTTAATCGATTATTGCGGGTTGGAGTGGGAAGATGGCTGCCTTGCATTTTACGACAACAGCCGGACCGTAAAAACGCTCAGCGCATTTCAGGTAAGGCAACCTCTTTATAAGTCATCGGTCGCGGCCTGGAAACGCTACGAAAATGAGCTTCAGCCCCTGATAAAAATCCTTGATAAGGGCGGCGCATTAGAGGGCTATTGACGCCTTAGCCGTAAAGGGTCAAAAGGCTCTGTATACATACCCGCAACCGGGCGTTTCGTAGGCGCCAAACTGACGAGGAGCCTGACATGGCCCAAATTTCCCTGACTTTCCCCGATGGCAATGCGCGCGAATACGCCGCTGGTGTAACCCCTGCCGAGGTGGCGGAAAGCATATCTAACTCCCTGAAGAAAAAGGCTATTTCTGCCAAAGTCAACGGCGAACATTGGGATATGCAATGGCCGATTAACGCCGATGCAAGCATTGCAATTCACACCATGAAGGATGATGAGCAAGCGCTGGAACTTATCCGCCACGACGCCGCCCACATCATGGCGCGCGCGGTTCAGGCGCTGTGGCCTGACGTGAAAGTCACCATCGGGCCGGTAATTAAACACGGCTGGTATTACGATTTTGACCGCACAGAGCCGTTCACCCCCGAAGACCTTGAGACAATCGAGGCCAAGATGAAAGAAATCATCAATCTGCGCGACCCTGTGCGCACTGAAATTTGGGATCGCGCGCGCGCGGTGGCCTTTTACGAGGCCAATGATGAACCTTACAAAGTCGAGCTGATTGCCGGCATCCCCGGTGATGAACCATTGCGGATGTATTGGCATGGCGACTGGCAGGATCTGTGCCGTGGCCCGCATTTGCAACATACTGGCCAAGTGCCTGCGGATGGCTTCAAACTGATGAATGTGGCCGGTGCCTATTGGCGCGGCGACAGCGACCGCGCCATGCTGCAACGGATTTACGGCGTTGGCTTTCGCAACCGGCAAGAATTGAAAAAACACCTGACCATGCTGGAAGAAGCAGCCCTGCGCGACCACCGAAAACTGGGCCGCGAAATGGACCTGTACCATATGCAAGAAGAAGCCCCAGGTCAGGTATTCTGGCACCCCAACGGTTGGCTGATTTACACCCAATTGCAAGATTACATGCGCCGGATGCAAACCCGTGGCGGCTATGTCGAAGTGAACACGCCGCAAGTGGTTGATCGTAAATTATGGGAAGCCTCGGGCCATTGGGAAAAATATCAGGACCACATGTTTATCGTTGAAGTTGACGAAGAACATGCCCGCGAAAAATCGGTAAATGCCCTGAAACCAATGAACTGCCCGTGTCACGTGCAAATCTATAACCAAGGCCTGAAATCCTACCGCGACCTGCCGCTGCGCATGGCCGAATTTGGATCATGCAACCGGTACGAGCCATCGGGCGCGCTGCACGGTATCATGCGGGTGCGCGGTTTTGTGCAAGATGACGCGCATATTTTCTGCACCGAGGCCCAGATCGAAGCCGAAACCAAGTTATTCATCGAATTTCTATCTGAAATCTACACCGATCTGGGTTTTGAAAATTTCAAAGTGATGTTTTCAGATCGCCCCGAAACCCGCGCGGGATCAGATGAAGTTTGGGACAAATCCGAAACCGCATTGATGAATGCAACTAAAGCTGCGGGACTTGAATTCGAGCTGAACCCCGGCGAAGGTGCGTTTTACGGCCCGAAACTGGAATTCGTGCTGACCGACGCCATCGGGCGCGATTGGCAATGCGGCACGTTGCAGGCTGATTTCGTGCTGCCTGAACGCCTTGACGCGAACTATGTCGGCGAAGATGGCGCCAAACACCGCCCCGTCATGCTGCACCGCGCCACTTTGGGCAGCTTTGAACGCTTTATCGGCATCCTGATCGAAAGCCACGCAGGCAAATTGCCGTTCTGGCTGGCCCCGCGTCAGGTGGTTGTGGCCTCTATCGTGTCGGACGGCGATGATTTTGTGCATGAGGTAGTGGAAATTCTGCGCGCCGCCGGCGTGCGCGCCGAAGCCGATATTCGCAACGAAAAAATCAATTATAAGGTGCGCGAACACAGCCTTGGCAAGGTTCCGGTCATCTTGGCGATTGGCCAGCGCGAGGTTGAACAGCGTAATGTCACCCTGCGCCGTTTGGGTCAAAAGCAAACGCAGGTTGTTGCACTGGATGACGTTGTAAACGCCCTGACGCTTGAGGCGCTTGCCCCTGATATCAAACGGGCAAAAGACGCCTCATAAGGGCGTTCAGGCTGCAAAAATCGGTTTTACTTGCTTTTTTGCGCCGATCGGCGCAGCCTGAAGGCGTGAAGAAGGCCTTATCTGACGTCCGCCTTGATTATACGGGGCAGCCGAATGCGACCAAGACCGGCTGCACATCCCGCAGCAATCGTGCTGTAGGGCCTCGTGAATGAAAGGAAATACAATGGCCAACGGCACAGTAAAGTGGTTCAATTCAACAAAGGGCTTCGGCTTTATCGCACCAGAAGGTGGCGGCAACGATATATTCGTGCATATCTCAGCCGTGGAACAGGCAGGGCTGACCGGCCTTGCTGATGACCAAAAGATCGAATTTGAGATGGTCGAGGGCCGCGATGGGCGCCAATCTGCCGGCGAACTTAAGCTGGTTAACAATTGATCTGATAAAAAAGCTTGCAATTTGCGCGCTTAGCCCTCATGTGGGCCGTGTACGACAGATCTATTCTACCCCGCCTCCTTTTCTAAGCAGCCGGTTAAAGTTCAAGACTGCGCTACCAGGCCGCCGCATTCCGTGGGCGGTATATGATTAGGAGATACGGGAATGGCTAATGGCACCGTAAAATGGTTTAACCCAACTAAAGGCTTCGGCTTCATCGCACCTGACGACGGCGGCAAAGACGTGTTTGTACACATCTCAGCTGTTGAGCGCGCTGGTCTGACTGGCCTTGCTGACAACCAAAAAGTGACTTTTGACCTGGAAGCAGGCCGTGACGGTCGCGAATCTGCGGGTAACATCGCACTGGTTGACTAAAAAATTTCCCTTTTGGGATTTTAGACCCCGTTCGGCTAACCCCGGGCGGGGTTTTTCTTTGTCCAAAGCCTGCTTGTGACTTTAACTTTGGTTTTCACCAACGATATGACAAAATATTCTTAGGCGATTGATCAATGTCAAATCTGGCAGAATTCAAAGCTGCTATTGGCCAAGATATGACTCATACAAATCCAACACCCGAAATTTCCGCATCGTCACCGCATCTTGCGCGCTGGATGCCACCTGCCCCGTTGTTTATGCTTCAGCCAATATTGCGGCGCATTGTAAAACGGGTTGCCAGGGAAAACCCCGATATGTTTGGCCGTCTTGGGCCGCACTACAAGGCAAACTTTGTTATTGACCCGATGAATTTGCCGTTTGTGCTGCTGCTGCGACCGGATCCGGATAATTTGTTTCTGCGGGCCTATCGGCGGCGCGACCTGCCCGACCATGACGCCAAAATCTCAGGGAAATTTCTTGATCTTTTGATGCTGGTCGATGGCGACGTTGACGGAGACGCCTTGTTTTTCGCCCGCGAACTAACCATTACCGGCAATACAGAAGCCGTGGTTTGCCTGCGTAATGCGCTGGATGATGTTGACGGAAGCATTGCTTCGGATGTTGCCAATATGTTTGGCCCTGTGGGGCGCACAACCCTTTCAGCCCTGCGGCGCGCAAAGCAACGCCAGACCTCAAACTAAGGAAATACATAATGAACCGACCAGAACTGGTGTGCCCCGCCGGAACCCCATCGGCGATGCGAACGGCCGTTGATGCGGGGGCTGACGCGGTCTATTGCGGCTTTCAAAATGCCACCAATGCGCGCAATTTTCCCGGCTTGAATTTCACAATTCCCGAGCTGGAAAAATCGGTGGCCCACGCCCATGCAGGCGACACCAAGGTTTTACTGGCGGTCAACACATTTCCGCCCGCAGGCAAGGTTAACCTGTGGAAAGAGGCGGTCGACGAAGGCGCACGCATCGGCGTCGATGCCTTTATTGTCGCCGATATTGGCGTGGCCGACTATATCCACAAAAACCACCCCGAAATCAGGCTGCATCTGTCCGTGCAGGCCGCTGCCTCAACCCCTGAGGCGATCAAATTTTACTGCCGTGAATTCAACGTCAAACGCGTGGTGCTGCCACGCATTCTAACTGTGCCTGAAATCAAGAACATGGCCGATGAAATCCCCTGCGAAATCGAAACCTTTATCTTTGGTAATCATGGCCTGATGGTTGAAGGTCGCTGTAGCCTGACCAACTACATTACCGGCCTGTCCACCAATATGGATGGCGTGTGTTCACCCGCTGCTGATGTGCAATACATTAAGGATGACGCCGGAAACATGACCACGAAACTGGGTGAATTCACTATTGATTGTTTTTCATGCGATGAAAACGCGGGCTATCCGACAATATGCAAAGGCCGCTATCTGACGCCGGCCCATGACGGGGCGTATTATGCGTTTGAGGAACCGATCAGCCTGAATCTTTCAACCTTGCTGCCTGACCTCATGGCGGCGGGCGTAACGGCCCTGAAAATCGAAGGCCGCCAACGGTCGCGCGCCTATGTAAAATCCGTGGTCAGCGCCTATCGCAAGGCTGTTGATAGCATCATGGCCGGGGGCGAGCCTGAAATCTCGGGCCTGCTGGCCCTAACCGAAGGCCAAAAAGAAACCCAAGGCGCGTTTAAAAGCAAAACATGGCGGTAACGATGAAAACCCAACTAACCATAGCCCCGATTCTGTTTCACTGGAGCCCCGAGCAAAAGCTGGATTTCTACGCCCGCATTGCTGACGAAGCCCCAGTTGATGTTGTATATCTTGGAGAAGTGATCTGTTCAAAACGCACGCCTTTCTTTGAAAAACATTATGACGAAGTGGCCGAACGCCTGACACGCGGCGGAAAAAAGGTTGTGTTTTCAACCCTTTCCGAAGTAATGCTAAAACGTGAACGCAATATGGTTGCCGGTTTTTGCGAGCTGGAGGATTATGAACTTGAGGTAAATGACAGCTCGGCCCTATGGCATCTGGAAGGGAAATCTTACCGCATCGGATCGCTCATGAATGTCTATAATGAAGACACGATGACCTATCTAGTGGGCAAAGGCGCGACCCACTTTAGCCTGCCCTCGGAAATGCCGGGCGACAGCGTTGCCGTGCTGGCCGCGCGCGCAAAAGAACTGGGCGTGACCACCGAAGTACAGGTTTTTGGCCGTGCATCTCTGGCGCTTTCGGCGCGCTGCTATCACGCCCGTGCTCATGGCCGGATCAAGGATAATTGCCAGTTTGTTTGCGAACAAGACCCTGACGGAATGCCGCTGAACACCGTGGATAAACAGGAATTCTTGACGGTAAACGGCATCCAGACCCTATCGCAAAGCTACCTGAATTTGCTGGGCGATCTGGCCGGAATGCAGGAAATGGGCATCACCCATTACCGGCTGGTGCCACATACCCAAGATATGGTTGCGGTGGCGAACATCTTCCGAAATGCGCTGGATGGCACTGTTTCTGTTGAAGAATCCATGCAAGACCTGTCTGATTTGGATATTCCCGCGCCGTTCTCAAATGGCTTCTGGCACGGCCAACCCGGACACCAATGGATTGACCAAACACCAACCACTTAGATCTGATTTTTGTTGATAGGCGCAAAGGTACCGACGGGCGGTGCCTGACACTTCCAATTCCACTTGGCCAATAGATTCCATGGCGGATCAGTCGCAGCACCCGCACCCTGAACCGGATCATAGAATGGCGGGAAAGCCGAGTGGAAAATGGCCGCATAATCCTACAAGCGGACCCCATTAAAAATGGGGGGGGGGTATCAGACCACACGTTGCTGCACCACAACTTCGCCCTGCGTGCCCCATGGCATATAGGTGAAGCCAGCGCGCGACAGCCCGTCAAACATGGCCTTGAGCGTTGATGGCGGATAGCGTCCCGTATGGATTTCCATGATCAGCAAGCGCACACAAGATGGCCAGTCTTGTTGACAAATATCAACTTCTCCGCCCTCAATATCCAAAATAACAACGCTTGGCTTATACTTTTCCAACAATTTCGTAAAATGAAGCGCGGGTACTGAAATGACATTGGCAGCATTCGTTTCTACTGGTTTTATATGCGAGGCCCAAAAGCCCTTTTCAACTTTGAACACGACATTATCACCTTCAAAGCTGTCTGGCACAACCGCACCATGCACCAGTTCAACACCCCCTGCGGCATTCAGGTTTAGGTTACGGCGAATTATCGGAAGCATTTCTGGCGACGCCTCGACACTGACGACATTATCAACCCCAACCATATGTGCTGCGCGGGTTGAAATGAACCCGGCACCGGCCCCGATATCAAGCACCGTGTCGCCCTTGACCAAATGCCTGCCAATGGCGGCAAATTCATTCCATTCATAATTTCCAGACTCTAGCGCCTTGCTAAGCTGGGGGGTCAAGTACGTATCCGGAACACGTACCTTAATCCCTTTAATTTCAAATTGCGCCACAATATCCTCCACCTGAATTTACATGACGCATTGCATCAGTGCGCCTGCTTTCGTACCCTAAGACTGCGGCCCTTCTAAGGAAATGCTGCGAAAAATCAACCCGGGGGCGGCATTGTGAAACTATGGATAGGTCTGGGGAATCCCGGTGTAAAGTACACTGGGAACCGGCATAATATTGGTTTTATGGCAGTTGAACGCGTGGCTGATGACCACGGATTTTCGCCGTGGCGCGCCAAATTTCAGGGCCAGATATGCGAAGGCCGGCTTGGCCGCGAAAAGGTGCTATTGCTAAAACCCACCACGTTTATGAACCTTTCGGGTCAGGCCGTCGGCGAAGCCATGCGGTTTTATAAGCTCACCCCCGATGATATCACCGTTTTTCACGATGAGCTGGACCTTGCCCCCGGTAAGGTGCGGGTCAAACAGGGCGGCGGTCATGCGGGTCATAATGGCCTGCGTTCCATGCACGCCCATATTGGCGCCGATTACACCCGCGTGCGGCTGGGCATTGGCCATCCCGGCCACAAAGATCGGGTCGCGCATTATGTGCTGTCTGATTTTGCCAAGGCGGATCAAAACTGGCTGGATGATGTGTTGCGCGGCATTTGCGACGGTGTCGCCAAATTGGCCGATGGCGACGCGCCGGGGTTCATGAATGCCATTGGCCTGCGGATGAAGCCCCCCGCAGCAAAAAGAATAGAACACCCCAAGCCATTGGTTACAATTGGAAAACCGGATGAAGATACCCGAACCTCGATGCAAAAGCTGATGGATAAATTCACCTGAACGTTTCTGCGCTACAAATCGGGGATGTAACCGTTAAACAAAATTAACTTTATCCCTGTCGATTTTCATGGACGTTGGGTTGAATGGCAGGCAGGCTGAACCGGCGAACAGAAACAAAGGAAAATGAACCATGACCGAAGTCCCGATTATTGCCCAAAAATCCCCCTATATGACCGAAGTAGAAGAAGGCAAAAGCTATTTTTGGTGCTCTTGCGGCAAGTCCAAGAACCAGCCGTTTTGTGACGGGGCGCATAAGGGCACAGGAATGGTGCCGGTAAAATACACCGCCGACGCAACCAAAACCGTGGCTTTTTGTGGCTGCAAGCAAGCGGGCGATGGCCCGTTATGTGATGGCACCCACAAAAACCTTTAGGAGCAAAACACATGTGGAAATTTCTACGCAAACTTGTCTTGAACCTTGTCGTTCTTTTGATCGCCTTGGGCATCTGGAAACGCGAACAATTAACGCGGCTAATGGCGGTAAATTCGCTGTTTGAGGCCGAAAAAATTGTCGGAAATTTTTCACATATGGACACCATGTTCCTGACCAAAGGCATGGGCATTGGAATAGGGCCTATCAGCCCGCTTCCGACTGGCCAACCGATGGATATGCCCGATGAAATCACCGCGTGGATATCCGATCGGGCGGTTACCGCCCTTGTGGTTTTGAAAGACGGCCAAATGGTACACGAGGATTATTTCCTTGATACCGACGCGGATGATTTACGCATTTCATGGTCCGTCGCCAAAAGCTATCTTTCCGCCCTTGTTGGCATTCTTTTGGAGGATGGCACGATTGCCTCGCTTGAGGATCCGGTAACGAAATACGCGCCTGAACTGGTCGGATCAGCCTATGAAGGGGCCAGCCTGCGCAACGTTTTAAACATGGCCTCGGGGGTTGAATTTGATGAGGATTATTTAGATTTCTGGTCTGATATCAACAAGATGGGTCGTGTTTTAGCAATGGGTGGCTCACTTGATGCCTTTGCCGCAGGGCTGGACGGCCAAGTAAACCCACCCGGCGAAGGCTGGCATTATGTATCGATTGACACACATGTGATTGGCATGGTTGTGCGCGGCGCAACCGGCCAATCAATACCTGAATTACTTGAGCAAAAAGTGCTGATCCCGATGGGAATGGAGGCCGCGCCTTATTATGTCACCGATGGCCACGGCGCAGCGTTTGTGCTGGGCGGACTGAATGTTACCACCCGCGATTACGCCCGATTTGGGCAGATGTATTTGCAAGGCGGCGCATGGAACGGCCAACAGATTGTACCGGCCGACTGGGTTGCAGCATCGACAGTTCCAACCGCCCCGACAGCGGATGGCGCCATAAAATATGGCTATCAATGGTGGATACCGGCGGATGCACCCGAAGGCGAATATTTGGCGCGCGGAGTCTATGGTCAATATATCTATCTTAACCAAGATGCCGGCGTGGTCATTGCCGTCAATTCAGCCGATAAACTATTTCGCGAGCCCGGCTCATTCGCGCAAAATCTGTCGGCCTTTCGCGCGATTGCAGGCGCATTATGACCATTCCCGTTCAGGATGATCCGGTCAATGTTCTGGGCGAGGCCCTGATCACCTGCGGCATGGATCCTGTCACCGGGTATTTTCGCGATGGCCATTGCAACACCTGTGCCGAAGATTTCGGCAGCCACACCGTGTGCGTGGTCATGACCAATGAATTTCTGGCCTATTCCAAATATCTGGGCAACGATTTATCAACCCCACAACCGGAATTCGGGTTCCGGGGGTTAAAGTCCGGCGATACATGGTGCCTGTGCGCCAGTCGGTTTTTGCAAGCACATGACGAAGGTGTCGCCCCGCGCGTATTCCTTGCCGCCACCCATATGCGTGCACTGGATGTGGTGCCGTTGAACGTGCTGAAGCAATACGGATAAGGCCGCCTTAGTGCTTGTTATAGGGGCTAGTCTGTCAGGGGATCACTGATCAGATCATCAATGAAATGGCTCAGCAATTGTGGGCGCCCGGAAACATCGGCCTTGCGGAAAATCGCATTGGTCTGCGCCTTTACAGTGCCTTCCGAAGTGTCACGCAGGCTGGCGATTTCGGATGTCGACATTCCCTTGATCACAAACAATGCGACGTCGCGCTCGGCCGGGGTCAGGACCCATTCAGCGAAACGTTCATCTAAAAGTTCCATGAATGCGCCCGATGCAACACGCAATTGATCATTAATTTTCTTAACCCGTTTGATGCTTTTTCGTAGTGCAAAGCCCCCCAAAACAGCCCCCAATAACAGCCCGATTGCAGCCCCTATTTCCAGGCCTTCATGGATTTCCCAATCCAAGGGCTTGGCTCGAAGGCCTAGAACAGAAATTGTGATGTCCGATATGAAGAAAAAGGCACAAAGCACCTGAATGACCAAAGCGGTCAGGATGATCCATTGTTCTTTCACTCTATTTCAAGCTCCGTTGCTTTATCTGCAAGCTGTATCGTATCTACTTTGGGCTAATCGTCTTCATCGTCGGGTTCGTCTTCGTCGTCGGGTTCATCTTCATCGTCGGGTTCGTCTTCGTCGTCGGGTTCATCTTCGTCGTCGGGCTCGTCTTCGTCGTCGGGTTCATCTTCGTCGTCGGGCTCGTCTTCATCGTCAGGTTCGTCTTCCGGTTCGTCTTCCGGTTCATCGTCGGGTTCGTCGTCATCCGTACCTGTAGCGGGGGCCGTTGTTTCCGGGCTGGTCGTTGACACCACGGCAGGTTTTCCGGTCTCAATATCTATTGTATAATCGCGCAATACTTCACCAGTATTTACATTCAGCACTATCTCACGCCGCAACCCATCGCCGGTTGCAACGAAACGAAGCCGGCCAAGGAAGGTTCGGCTCACAGAAATATGTGTAAAGCCCTGGTTTGTCAGCAGGTGAATGGTGCTATCAGTAAGTGTTTCTGCGTTTACTGCGCTGCCACTAAGACCAGCACACAACAATGTAATTATAAACTGACGTCGTTTCATGATTCTGCAGGTCCTTTATCCTACAATGCGATGCCTCGGGCAGGCTTTCAACCCGCCCAAGGAAATTGGGGCTTAACTCATATTTAGTTTGCGAATTTAGGCGCGTGATTAGTCATCATCGTCATCTTCGCCATCGTCGTCGTCATCTTCGCCATCGTCGTCGTCATCTTCGCCATCGTCGTCATCTTCGCCATCGTCGTCGTCTTCGCCATCGTCATCATCTTCGCCATCGTCGTCATCTTCGCCATCGTCGTCATCTTCGCCATCTTCTGGGTCGTCACTATCTATCTCTTCAGAAAGCACGTTACCTTGGGCATCATACACCCGCTCCATAGATCCGCTGCCACCGAAAGCTTCGATTTCAAAACCACTTCCTGTATGTCTAACGTGGATTTCGGTATAACCCATGGCTGCCAAATCCGAAATGATAGCATCCAAAACTGCATCGGTCGCACTTAATGTAGTTGTTGCTAGAAGGGTGGCTGTAATCGATGCTGCCAGTAATTTTTTTATACGCATGATGTTTCCTTTTTTACGCAGCCAGAGGTTCCGGCGAGCTGGGTTTGATAAACCGTAAAAAACTAGTCGTGCATATTGGACTTGGGTTTATTTCCAAGCGCCTAAACCGTGGGTAAATGCGCATAAACCAAAGTTTAGGCCATTTTATTAACTTACTGGGCGACCTTCGGTATCGGACATGTCAAAGCCCAAATATTTGGCGACGGTAAAGATATCTTTGTCGCCGCGCCCGCACATATTCATGATCAGGATATGATCCTTGGGCAAATCAGGGGCAATTTTCATCACATGGGCCAGCGCGTGAGATGGCTCAAGCGCCGGGATAATGCCTTCGGTTGAACATGACAACTGGAATGCCTCAAGTGCTTCCATATCGGTGATGGCCACATATTCAGCGCGGCCAATTTCATGCAGCCAGCTATGTTCAGGGCCAATGCCGGGGTAATCCAGACCTGCGGAAATTGAATACCCTTCAAGGATCTGGCCGTCGTCATCTTGCAACAAATACGTGCGGTTACCATGCAGAACGCCCGGGCGCCCGCCGGTCAGGGATGCGCAATGTTCCATTTTGGCAGTAACGCCTTTGCCGCCGGCCTCGACGCCAATAATGCGCACGCTATCATCATCCAGAAACGGAAAAAACAGGCCCATCGCGTTTGAGCCACCGCCGATGGCTGCAATAAGCGTGTCGGGCAAACGCCCCTCGGCCTTCATGATTTGCACCTTGGCTTCTTTGCCAATGATCGACTGGAAATCACGCACCATCGCAGGGTACGGGTGTGGGCCAGCAACAGTTCCGATGCAATAAAATGTGTCGTTTACGTTGGTCACCCAGTCGCGCAGGGCGTCATTCATCGCATCCTTAAGCGTGCCACGGCCAGAAGTGACAGGAATCACCTCGGCCCCCAAAAGGCGCATACGAAACACATTGGGCGATTGGCGCTCAACATCATGTGCGCCCATATAGACCACACATTTCAGGCCAAATTTTGCACAAACCGTTGCCGTTGCAACCCCATGTTGGCCCGCGCCAGTTTCAGCAATAATGCGGGTTTTACCCATGCGACGCGCCAACAGGATTTGGCCCAGAACATTGTTGATCTTGTGGGCACCAGTGTGGTTCAGCTCATCACGTTTAAGGTAAATTTTTGCGCCACCCAGATGCTTGGTCAGGCCTTCGGCGTAATATAGCGGCGACGGGCGACCAACATAATGTTCCCACAGATCATCCATTTCGGCCCAAAACGCATCATCGGTTTTGGCCTTTTCATATTCGGCCTCAAGGGACAAAATAAGCGGCATCAGGGTTTCCGAAACAAAGCGCCCGCCGAAATCGCCAAACCGGCCTTTTTCATCGGGACCATTCATAAAGGAGTTAAACAGATCGTCGTTCATAGCAGCACCCTTTCGCGATTTCCCCTGTCCTAGTGCGCACAGCCGATAAGGGCAAGGGGATCGCCGCCGCATATGGACAAGCCTTTATCCGCGCGCCATTGTCAGGCAACAGTTTAGACCAAGGAAAGCAGATCAATGTCACACAAAGAACGCCTGATTTCAGGCATTGGCGGCGGGCTGGCCATTTTTATTGTCTTTTCGCTTACGCTTGTGGGTGAGCACGAAATGCACACACGGGTAATCCTGATCGCCTCGATGGGGGCAAGTGCGGTTCTGCTGTTCGCGGTCCCGCATGGGCCAATGTCGCAGCCTTGGAATGTCATTGGCGGGCATATGGTTTCCGCGCTTATTGGCGTGGCTTTGCACAAGTTCATCACTGATCCGGCGCTGGCTGCTGGCCTTGCGGCAGGTTTAGCAATTTTGGCGATGCTGTATCTTGGGTGCCTGCATCCACCCGGCGGGGCCTCGGCGTTAATTCCGATTTTATCGGGCAGTGCAGCAGATGAATACGGGCTAACAATGGTGCTGTTTCCCATTGGTTTTGGCGCTGTTTTAATAGTTTTATTCGCGGTACTTTATAACCTGCCATTTTCTTGGAGGCGTTACCCGCTTGCGTTATGGCAGCGTACCGTGCCTGCAAAATCCGACTAATTAAGAATGTGCGTTTTTGATGAAGGCGCGGATTAAATCAGCGTCCTTAATTCCTGGCGTGCTTTCAACACCCGATGAAACATCAACCTGCATCGCACCGGTCAGGGAAATTGCTTCGGCCACATTGTCAGGGGTCAGCCCACCGGCCAGCATCCACGGGCAGGCCCATTTGTGCCCCTTGATCAAACGCCAGTCGAAAGACAGCCCGTTACCCCCCGGAAGATCGGCATTTTTCGGCGGCTTGGCGTCCAGCAACAACTGATCCGACACCTCGCCGAAGGCGGTGGCAAACTTAAGGTCGCCAGCATCGGCGATGCCGACAGCCTTCATAACAGGAAGGCCATAACGCGTGCGAATTTCGACAACCCGTTCAGGGGTTTCACTGCCATGCAGCTGCAACATATCCAAGGGGACTTTGGCGGTGATTTCATCCAGAAAGGCGTTATCGGCATTCACAGTCAGGGCAACCTTGGCAATGCCCGGCGGCACATCAAGCGCAAGTTGCGCGGCCTGTGCCACGCTAACGTTTCGCGGTGATTTTGCAAAAAACACAAGGCCCAGATAGCGCGCGCCAGCGTCAGCGGCGCAGGTAATATCCGCACTGGTGGACAGGCCACAAATCTTAACACTGATATGGCGGGGCATACGAATTTAGTCCAGCAAGGCCAAAACGTCATCGCCTTTTTCAGCGCCGGGGCCTTTCAGGCGATCGACCTCGCGCGCAAGGCGATCGCGGTCGCGTTTGCTGGCCGCACCTTCGACACGCAAGCGGTGTTCACGCAGCCATTCCCAAACGAAACCGATCAGGATTCCCGCGATGATGCCCGCAAAAATGATGATGAATAACGGCAGGGTAATTGCCCCGGATATTCCGGCGAAATCAGAGACCGCAACAGGCAGCAAGTGAAGCGTTACCACCCCGCGATTAGCCAAGGCGACAGTGATCAGCACAACGGCCAATGCGGCCAAAAATGCATAGCGGATATATCGCATGGACGCCTCTTATCTACCGTTCAAACGGTCCCTAAGTGCTTTGCCGGTTTTAAAGAACGGCACGTGCTTTTCTTCAACCTGTACAGATTCGCCAGTGCGTGGGTTGCGCCCCACACGGGCCTCACGTTTTTTTACTGAAAACGCACCAAAGCCGCGCAGTTCAACCCGATCACCGCGTGCCATGGCATCAATAATCTGTTCAAACACTGTGCTTACAATACGTTCAACATCACGCTGATAAAGGTGTGGATTTTCATCAGCTATTATTTGGACCAATTCCGACCGGATCATTAAAATTCCCCCCAAAGCCTTATGAGTGCAGCACTTATTCGACTGCATTGTTTATGGAGTATATCGCTAAAATGGAATTTGAGGAATAAGGCGAAGGCAGTTTCTTTAACAAATTTCAGCCTAACCCAGTGCTTTTTTTCGAAAACATCACCCAAAAGCTTGGTTCTGCGACCAATCGACAAGGCAAGCAGCGCTCTGTGGTTAATTTGCACCCGATGATTCGCGACCTTTACCAAAGGGCAACAAAAAACGGCCCCGCTGGTTAAGGCGAGGCCGTTTAAACTGTTTCAGTCGTCGATTTAGTCGTCGGTGCTTAGGGCTGCACCAAGGATATCACCAAGCGACGCGCCCGAGTCGGACGAGCCGTATTGTGCGACTGCCTCTTTCTCTTCTGCAATTTCGCGGGCTTTGATCGACAGGCCAAGGCGGCGCGATTTTGCGTCCACATTGGTTACACGTGCATCAATTTTATCGCCAACACCGAAACGCTCGGGGCGTTGTTCGGCACGGTCACGCGACAGATCCGAGCGGCGAATGAAGGCTTTCATACCTTCGTATTCCACCTCAATACCGCCCTCTTCGATGGACGTCACAGCAACGGTTACGATAGCACCGCGCTTCACGCCGCCAACGGCTTCGGCAAACTTGTCGCCGCCCAAGCCTTTGATCGACAGGCTGATGCGTTCTTTGTCGGTATCAACGTCGGAAACAACGGCCTGAACCATGTCGCCTTTGCGGTATTCCTGAATGGCTTCTTCGCCACGCTGGTCCCAGCTGATGTCAGACAGGTGAACCATACCGTCGATGTCGCCTTCGAGGCCAATGAACAGACCGAATTCGGTGATGTTTTTGACTTCGCCTTCGACTTCGGTGCCTTCGGGGAAGGCTTCGGCAAAGTTTTCCCATGGGTTGCGCATGGTCTGTTTCAGACCAAGGGAAACGCGACGTTTTGCACCGTCGATTTCCAGAACCATGACTTCGACTTCCTGGCTGGTGGATACGATTTTGCCCGGATGGATGTTTTTCTTGGTCCAGGACATTTCGGATACGTGTACCAGGCCTTCGACGCCGGCTTCCAGTTCAACAAATGCACCGTAATCGGTGATGTTGGTAACGCGGCCCATATGGACAGAATCCAGTGGGTATTTCGCGGCAACAACTTCCCAAGGATCTTCCTGCAGCTGTTTAAGGCCAAGGCTGATACGGTGGGTTTCTTTGTTGATTTTGATCACCTGAACGTTGATCGTTTCACCGATCGACAGGATTTCAGATGGGTGGTTCACACGGCGCCATGCCATGTCAGTGACGTGCAACAGCCCGTCAACACCGCCCAGATCAACAAACGCACCGTATTCGGTGATGTTTTTGACAACACCTTCGACAGTCTGACCTTCGGCCAGCTTGGCGATAACTTCGGCGCGCTGTTCGGCGCGGCTTTCTTCCAGAATGGCGCGGCGCGATACAACGATGTTGCCCCGGCGGCGATCCATCTTCAGGATTTGGAAAGGCTGCTTGAGACCCATCAATGGACCAGCGTCACGCACAGGGCGCACGTCAACTTGGGAACCTGGCAGGAACGCAACTGCGCCGCCAAGGTCAACCGTAAAGCCACCTTTGACACGGCCAAAGATAGCACCGTCAACGCGGGATTCGTCAGCGTATGCTTTTTCAAGGCGATCCCATGCTTCTTCGCGGCGGGCCATTTCACGGCTGATAACCGCTTCGCCCTTGGCATTTTCAACCTGACGCAAGAAGACTTCGACGCTGTCACCAACGGCAACAACGGGGGCTTCTCCGGGTTCTGCGAATTCTTTGATGTCGACGCGGCCTTCCATTTTATAGCCTACGTCGATGATGGCTTGTCCAGCTTCAATAGCGATGACTTTGCCGCGAACTACCGAGCCTTCGGCCGGTGTGTCCATTTCGAAGCTTTCGTTAAGGAGGGCTTCGAATTCCTCCATAGATGTTGTAGCGCTCATGAGCGGATGATTTCCTTTTTAGCGTTTATACTGGCCGTGCGGTTGGCTCCGCCGGTCTTTGGGTTTCGATTTGGCCGCGGGGGCGATGCAAAATACAAAGAGGGCCGGTATTTTCCGACCCTGCTCAGGCTCTTGCGGCCCCTTTAACAGGCGCGCGTATAGCTGGATTAGCAAGCCTGCGCAAGGGAAATGGCGCAACACCCTTTAAATGAGCGTCCTGATTGGCATCTTAGCCCAAACTGGGCGCTATATGGCCAATTGCGGCCTGAATTGCGTCGGCAATGCTTAGCTCAGAGGTGTCGATGGTCAGCGCATTATCGGCGGGTTTTAGCGGGGCAAGCGCGCGTTCGCTATCGCGTGTGTCGCGGGCAATCACATCGGCCAAAACCTTGGCGCGCGTGGTGGTGTCATCCTTGGCAGAAAACTCCAGAAACCGGCGTTCAGCGCGGATTTCAGCGCTGGCTGTAATGAATAATTTCACATCCGCATCGGGGCAAATTACCGTGCCAATATCGCGCCCGTCCAGCACCGCGCCACCATCGCGCGCGGCAAAATCCTGTTGAAACGCCAATAATGCAGCGCGCACCTCGGGTATCACCGCAACTTTGCTGGCGGCTTGTGCAACGTTGGCCGCGCGCAAGTCACCGGCCAAATCAGCCGCCGTCAGGTCGCGCGCGGCCTGAATCGCATCAGCCCCGGCCAAAACCTTGGCGCCAACCGCGCGGTACAAAAGGCCGGTATCAAGATGGGCAAAGCCAAAATGCGCAGCAACCGCCTTGGAAATGGTGCCCTTGCCCGCGGCAGCTGGGCCATCAATTGCAACGGTAAATATCATGCATTTTCCCGCACAATTTGCGCGCCTAATTCTGCCATAAGGGGTTCAAATATCGGAAATGATGTTGCCACCGGCGCGCCATCATCCACCCGAACCGGATTTTCAGCCGCCATACCAAGGATCAAAAATGACATGGCAATCCGGTGGTCCAAACGCGCCTCGCACAGCCCGCCGCCCTTGACGCTGCCCGCGCCTTTGCCGTGGATAATCCACCAGTCAGAGCCTTCTTCTAATAACACGCCGTTGGCCTCAAGTCCGCGGGCCATGGCGTCGATCC
>DAOUQO010000198.1 GCA_030625565.1 Aliiroseovarius sp.
CACGCCCGGCGTTGGCAAATCCACCTTTATCGAAGCACTGGGAATGCACCTTATCAAGGCTGGAAAACGCGTGGCTGTGCTGGCTATTGACCCTTCTTCGCAACGCTCTGGCGGGTCGATTTTGGGCGACAAAACCCGAATGGAACTGCTGAGCCGCGAAGACGCCGCCTTTATCCGCCCATCGCCCGCCCGCAGTCATCTGGGCGGCGTGGCCCGGCGCACCCGCGAGGCTGTGGCCCTGTGCGAGGCCGCGGGCTATGACGTGGTTTTGATTGAAACTGTGGGGGTCGGCCAATCTGAAACGCTGGTTGCGCAAATGGCCGATTTATTCGTGCTGTTGCTGGCACCTGCTGGCGGGGACGAGCTGCAGGGCGTCAAGCGCGGCATCATGGAAATGGCCGACCTTGTGCTTGTAAACAAGGCCGATGGCGATTTTTTACCGGCGGCAAACCGAACCAAGGCTGATTATGCAGGCGCGCTTGGATTAATGCGAAAACGCCCCCAAGACCCCCAAGGTTTCCCCAAGGTTTTACTGGTTTCCGCCCTGTCCGGCGACGGGCTGGGGGCCGCGTGGGATGAGATGCAAAGCCTTGCTGACTGGCGTCGCAGCCATGGGTTTTTCCAAAAGAACCGCGATGCCCAAGACCGCCACTGGTTCGTTGAGGAACTGCGCCACGGCCTGCTTGCACGGCTGGAAGGCCGCGATATTCAGGCGAAAATCACACAGCTTGAACGCGCCATTGCCGACGGCGAAACCAGCGTCAGCCAAGCCGCACGCACCTTGCTGGGCAAGATCACCTAGGCCCGCAAATAACAGGTGACAAGCGCTCAGTGCTCGGCTAGCGTTAACGCAGAACATGTGAAGGATGATGCCGATGATGCTACTTTGGATCGTAATTAACGCCTAGCGGCTGGTCCTTTGGGCTGGCTTCAGCCCCGTACATCTTGGCAATATTTCCACTTTCAGCGCCGGAGCGCTTACATGTTCAAATTTTTCGAAAACCTTGTTGATCCCTTTGCGCCTGACGATGGCACCACGCCACCCGCAACCCTGTGGGCCTATCTGAAAACCCAGATTGCGCCATTCAAAACAACAATGTTTTTCATGGCGATAACCGGAATTATGGTTGCGGTAATTGAAACCGGACTGATCTTTTATTCTGGGCACATTGTTGATTTAATGAACGCAACCAGCGGGGCCGATTTTTGGGGTATTCACGGGGGTGAACTGCTGCTGGCAGCGCTGTTCATCATCTTTTTGCGCCCGCTGGCAATCACGCTGAACCACTTGTTTTTGGAACAAACCCTTGCAGGAAACATGCAAGAACAGGTGCGTTGGCGCGCCCATAAACACCTGCTGCGTCAATCCACAGGGTTTTTTCAAAACGACTTTGCCGGCCGGCTTTCTAACCGCGTCATGCAGCTTGGTGCCGCCGCAGAAGACAGCGTTTACATGTTTTTTGAGGGCATTTTTTACGCCCTGACCTATGTTATTGCCGCGATTATATTGCTGGGCCAGCTTGATCTGCGCCTTGCCCTGCCGTTGGTTTTCTGGCTGGGGCTTTATGTTACCTATGTGCGCTTTATTGCCCGCCGGGTTGCGATGGCCAGCGAAAAATGGTCCGACGCGCGTTCGTTAGTAACGGGGCGTGTGGTTGATGCCTATGCCAATATTGAAACGGTAAAATTGTTCGCCACAGGCACGGATGAGGAGGCATATGTTTTATCCGCCATGCGCCGCCTACGCCTGCGGTTCCAGCGATTTTTACGGCTGATGACCGAACTTTCACTGGGGCTGAACCTGATCAACGGCGTGCTGATTACCGGCATGCTTGGCCCTGCAATCTGGCTTTGGAGCCTTGGGCTGGTTTCAGTTGGTCAGGTCGCGGCCGCCTCGGCGCTCACGATCCGGCTGAACGGCATGTCGGGCTGGATCATGTGGGTGACGGTGCGCCTGTTTGAACATGCGGGCGTTGTGCGCGAAGGCTTGCGCTCAATTTCAACTGAGCCCGAGCTAACGGATATTGAAAACGCCCCGGCGCTGGACGTCACCAAAGGCGCGATCACCTTTAAAGATGTCAGCCACCATTACGGCAAAGCCACAGGCGGGTTGGATCATCTGGATATCACCATTCCGGCAGGCCAGAAGGTCGGGTTGGTCGGACGGTCCGGTGCGGGAAAATCCAGCCTTGTGAATTTACTGCTACGGTTTCGCGATGCCGAGCAGGGGCATATTTTAATTGACGGCCAAAACGTCAGCATGGTCAGCCAAGACAGCCTGCGCGCTGCAATTGGCATGGTCACCCAAGACAGCAGCCTTTTGCACAGATCCGTGCGCGCCAACGTGGTTTATGGCAACCGTCAGGCCAGCGAGGCCGACATGATCCAAGCCGCCAAACGTGCCGAAGCGCAT
Source organism: Aliiroseovarius sp. (assembly GCA_030625565.1). Taxonomy (GTDB): domain Bacteria; phylum Pseudomonadota; class Alphaproteobacteria; order Rhodobacterales; family Rhodobacteraceae; genus JAAEUB01. The sequence continues at coordinate 2,414 of DAOUQO010000198.1, forward strand.
GGCTTTATTCTGGATCTGGAAGACCCCAAAGGCAGGCGCGGCTATAACGCCCATGTGGGTGAGCGCGGGGTGAAATTATCTGGCGGGCAGCGCCAGCGCATCGCCATTGCGCGGGTGATCTTGAAAGACGCGCCCATTTTGGTGCTGGACGAAGCCACATCAGCGCTGGACAGCGAGGTCGAAGGCGCAATCCAGAAAACCCTGTACGGAATGATGGAGGGAAAAACCGTCATTGCCATCGCCCACCGCCTGTCTACGATTGCAGCAATGGACCGGATCATCGTGCTGGACGAAGGCCGCGTTGTCGAAGACGGGCCGCATGAGGCACTGATACAGGCGGACGGGATCTATGCCAGCCTGTGGGCCCATCAATCTGGCGGGTTTCTAGGCGAGGGCTAGAAAGGCCAATTAATTGACAAAAATGCCGTTTCTGGTCTATGTTGATAAACATTATTAAATTTATGACAACACATTAGGAAGGGAAATTACCATGGCTATCATTAATGGCAACAGCTCTAATAATACTCTTTTCGGCACCTCAGGCGATGACACAATTAATGGCTATGGTGGCAATGATACAATCACTGATGGTTTGGGTAATGACACCGTACGTGGCGGCGCAGGCAATGATATAATTCATAATCTTGGTGGCTCTGATCGGTTTTTCGGCGGCACAGGTATTGATACACTTGTGACAGATGTGACGGCGTTCGCGGTGCAAAGCTTTGAGGTTGTATTTAATACTGTCACTGGAGTTCACGGCCGCAAAGATAGCACCCTTGGCCAAGACACTATTGCGGGTATTGAAAACTTTACCCTGATCGGTGATTTCAACGCCTATGCAACAGGCGGGGCCGGAGCGAACGTCTTTCGCACCGATCTAGGGGCGGACGAATTACGAGGCGGCGGCGGAGCTGATCGCCTTTATAGCGGCGCAGGCAATGACTATCTTTATGGCGATGCAGGCCATGACCGCCTTTATGGTGGCGCGGGCGATGACGAACTTAATGGCGGCACAGGCAATGACCGCCTTTATGGTGGCACAGGCAATGACCGCCTTATTGGCGGCGCGGGCACTAACCATCTTTATGGCGGCGCTGGCTATGATTATCTTTATGGCGGCACAGGCATTGACCGCATGTTTGGCGGCGCAGGCAATGACCGCCTTTATGGCGGCCAGGGCAATGATTATCTGGTCGCCGGTGACGGCGATGACCGCCTTTATGGCGGCGAAGATAATGACACATTGGTAATGAATGGTAGCGGAGCCCAAGTTTTTGACGGTGGCACGGGTGTTGATACCCTTATGGCCGTCATTTCGGGCTTACCAACCGATATGGTGATCGGTGTCAATTTAATTACCGGGGTATCGGGGGCATTCGGTGTAAACCACCCCTTGAACGACGAGGTTTACAATATCGAAAATGTTGTCTGGCAAGGCGCAAACGATATGGTGCTTGTGGGCGATGGAGCCCGCAACCTTTTGTCTTCTGGCAGTGGCGCAGACATTTTGCGCGGCAACGGTGGTAATGACGTTTTGCGTGGCGGTTCGGGCGCTGACAGGTTGTTTGGCGGTGCAGGCGCTG
>DAOUQO010000145.1 GCA_030625565.1 Aliiroseovarius sp.
GCGCTTTCCATGGCGCTGATCATCAGGTTGGCAGTGTCAAAGCCTTGGCTGGCATACAGCGAAGGCAAGCGGCCAAATTCAGCCTGAAAGGTTTCGACAAACGCAATATTTGCTGCGTTATCAAGGTCTTTACCCCATTGACTGGTGTTTTTCACACCAAGGGCTGCGTCACCCACGGCTTGCAAAATGCCCTGATCAAAGCTGAAGGCAGGGCCAAATACCGGAATATCAACACCTGAATCTGCGTATTGTTTAAGGAACGAAATCCCCATGCCGCCGGGCAAAAAGAAGAACACGCTATCTGCACCTGATGCGCGGATTTGTGCGATTTCAGCGGCATAATCGGTTTGACCAAGCTTGGAATACACCTCATTGGAAATATCGCCGGTAAAGAAGCGTTTAAAGCCTGTCAGCATGTCGTGGCCCGCAGGATAGTTCGGTGCCAGCAAGAAGGTGTTTTCAAAACCTTCGGAGGAAAGGTAAGCACCGCCTGCTTCGGGCATGTTGTCGTTTTGCCATGCCACGTTGAAGTAATTGGCGTTACAGCCAGCAGCCGCCAGCGCCGAGGGGCCCGCATTTGGCGACAGGTAAAATTTGCCCTGCGCCACAGCCGAAGGCACAACTGCCATCGCCAGATTGGACCAGATGATACCTGTCAGCAGGTCAACACGATCAGACTGGATCATTTTGTCGGCCAGTTGCACCGCCACGTCGGGCTTGCGTTGGTCGTCTTCGATGATGACTTCGATGTCGGTGCGGCCAGATTGTGCCACCGCCAGCATAAAGCCGTCGCGTACATCAATGCCAAGGCCCGCGCCGCCGCCCGAAAGCGTGGTGATCATGCCCACCTTGATACCTTCGGCGTTTGCGCCACCGGCCATTGTCGCCATGCCCGCCGCTAAAATTAGTGATTTAAGCTTCATTCTTACTTCTCCCTAGTGGTTTGTCGCGTTGAGAAATGAGTGAGTCCAGTTGGCAAGCCTTGATGGCGCTTCAACTGAACCTGTATTCCCATTCGCTATGCCCTTGTCCAAAGGCGTGGCCGTAGGATAGGGGCAAAACCATGTTTGGCCAAGGCCTGCTGGTTCACTTCTTTAAATCGCCTTTAAGTGGCGGGCGAATTCAGGGCTGTTCATCAGGGTTTTGCAGCGTTCAAAACGGCCCACGGAATAGGCCCAGAAATCTTCGGCAGGGTTGTTGTCGGCATGCTGGATCAGGCCCCAAAGTGTCCACAGTAAATCGCACATTGCCTTGTAAATAACCATGCGGCCATGCTCGGATGCGTTCGGGTCACGGCCAAAATAGGTACGCAGCATTTCCATATCCTGGGCGTCGGAAAAACCCGCCTCTACCGACAAATCGCCTAGATCCCACAAGGGGTCATTCATGCCCGAATATTCCCAGTCAACGATCCACATTTTTGTGCCATCATCCAAGAAATTCTCGCATAGCGGGTCATTATGGCATGGGGCAAGCGGGGTTGGGTTGGCGGCAAGGGTGCGTTTGACCGGCTCGGCTGCCTTGACGATGTCGTGATATCCGTCGGGTAAATCGGTGTCTTTTCCGGCCAAAACATCCAGATATTCGTCGATCATTGCGAACAGTTCAAAACGGAACTGAAATTCCTGCTTGCAGCCATGTAATTGCGCCAAAGCGGCGCCTGCGCGGGCTGGCGCGCCCTTGGTTGTGGTGAAAATATCAGGGGTCATCGTTGTTGCGGGCTCAATGCAGGTTGCGACCATCACGCCAGTGTTGCCATCCGCCCATAATATATCGGCCGAGATCCCGGCCTTGGCTGCAATCTGGGCATTGTGCAGTTCAATGTTGCGATCGATATAGGCCCCGGTACCTGCACCTGGAAGGCGTACAACTAGTTGTTTATCTGCAATTTCAACGCGGTAAACCAGATTTGTCAGCCCACCAAGGCGCGTGGATGTATAGGCATCCTGCGCAATACCCGCAGTTTCGGGCAGGGCTTGCAGGAGGGCCGCGTGGATTGCATTTTTGTTGTCGGGCATTGATCAGGCTCCTTGAATAACGTCCAGAAGTTGGCGGTGCAGAGCAGGGGTGGCCGCCGCAACAACGCGCCCGTCTGAATGCAAATCCAGTGCCTTGCCGTCCCAATCAGTGACCACACCGCCTGCGGCTTTTATGACGGGGGCTAGCGGCAAATAATCATAAGGTTTCAGGTCATAATCAACACAAGCATCAATGTGGCCCGCCGCCAGCAAAGCGTGCGGATAGCAATCATAGCAGAACCGGCGATCTTGGCCGGCTTTGTTCAGGCGCGCGAAAACGTCAGGCACATCACGCATCATTTTATCGGCCTCGTTTATATAAAGCATGGCCTTGCTTAGGTCGCGGGTGGTCGAAACCTTAATGGGTTCACCGTTTAAAAATGCGCCCTTGTTGGTTCCGGTAAATACCTCGCCCAAGGCGGGCATTCGCACCACGCCCAGCACAGGTTCGCCATCCTTCAGCAGCCCGATCAGCATCCCGTAAAGCGGCATGCCTGAGATGAACGCACGGGTGCCATCAATGGGGTCAATGATCCAGCTATATGGGCCATTGGCAGGCTTTTCGTCAAATTCTTCGCCAATGATTCCGTGGTCGGGAAATGCCGCATCAAGGGCATCGCGAATATATTGTTCGCAGGCCTGATCAGCAACGGTTACCGGGCTTTCATCGGCCTTGTGGATGATGTCCAGCCCTTGACGGAAATGCTGGCGCGGAATGCGTTCGGCCTTGTTGGTGATTTCTAGGATTGTTTCAAGAAAGGCCTGCATCTGTGTCTTCTCCTTCAGCCAGAACCAGCGATATTTCAAGGCGCTCCAGCATGGTTTTCACCCCATCGGTTGGGGGCGTTTCAGTGATTAATAGATCAAATTTGGACTGCTCCGCCACGGCAATCGGTGCGCGCTGGTCAAATTTTGATGCATCTGCCAGCACAATGCAGGTTTGTGCCCGCGCGGCAATTTCGTGCGAAAGGTCCGCCTCGGCGATATCATGCAGCATAAAACCGCGTTCTGCGTTGATGGCACCTGCAGAAAATATTGCAAAATTTACATTGAAACGGCGGATGAAATGGATGGCGTCCTGACCAAAGGAGCCGCCGTCATGGCGCCGCAATTCACCGCCTGCGAAAAACACCCGATTGCCGTTAATGGTTGCCAGCGCATTGGCCACGGCAAGTGAATTTGTGACGATGTATAGGTTACGTTTTTCGCGCAGGGCCAGGGCTGCATATGCGGTGGTCGAGCCAATATCAAGAAATAGGGAATCGCCGTCTGATATCAGTTCTGCCAGTTTTGCCGCAATGCGCCGTTTGGCTTCGGGATTGCGCTGCATGCGGGCCTGAAACGGCTTTTCGTTCAGGGTCATGTCTTCGTTTAAAAGAACCCCGCCGTGAACCTTGCGCACTTGTGATTTGGCCTGCAAAGATTTGATGTTGCGCCGCACGGTTTCGTCCGAAACCCCAAGGCGCTTGGCCAGATATCCAACCCGGCAAGACCCGCCAACCAGACGCAATTCAGCCAAAATTTCTTGTTCTCGGTGGTTTGATTTAGGTGATACTTGGGTCATTTTGGCCATTATGTTGTTGGGGGTTGAGGGCTTTATCCTGCGGAATACTCACATAAAACAACAAATATCCACTAAAAACCACAAAAAAATTGTGGAAATAATTGACGTTTGAAGCTTTTAGGCCCACGATTTAAGAATATGCCTGCGGGCGATTCCCGCAACCAACAAGGAGTTTGCCTAATGAAAAAAATACTTAAATTTGCGCTGACCAGCGCCGCTGCCTGTGCAATGCTTTCCACAGCCGCATTGGCCGAAGTTGAAAGCCAAGACCCGATCAAGCTGACCCTGCATGACTGGTCCGGCCAATTGATTAACACCCAGATCATGGGTGCGATTTTGGAAGAAGCCGGCTATAATATTGAATTTGTTCAGGCGGATTATATCGCGCAATTTGCTGGGTTGAAGGACGGGGATTTAACACTGGCAATGGAAATCTGGGCGACGACCGGCCAAGAGGCGCTGGACGAAGCTGTTGCCACGGGAAACGTGGTTAACGCGGGCGAAACCGGCCTGCAAGCGATCGAAGAATGGTGGTATCCGTTATATATGAAAGAACGCTGCCCAGGCCTGCCAGATTGGCAAGCCCTGAAGGCGTGTTCGGCTGAATTTGCCACCGCAGAAACCGCCCCCAAAGGGCGTTATGTTGGCGGACCTGTGACTTGGGGCGGTTTTGACGATGAACGCGTCGAAGCACTGGGCCTTGATTTCGAAGTGGTTCATGCCGGCACAGATGCGGCCCTGTTTGCCGAACTGGAAAGCGCGTATCAGCGCGAAGCTCCGGTCATTTTGTGGGTCTATGTGCCCCATTGGGCACCTGCTAAATATGACGGCGAATTCGTTGAATTCCCACCATATTCTGCTGAATGTTATGCAGATCCATCGGTTGGTGTGAACCCTGATATGGCCTATGATTGCGGCAAGCCGCGTGGCCCGATTTGGAAGGCCGCATGGGCAGGAATGGAAGACAAGTGGCCCGGTGCATATGCTGCGGTTCAGGCCTATACCCTGACCAATGCGGAAATGAGCGCCATGGTTGGCGCCGTTGATCTGGACGGTAAATCGATCGAAGATGTGGTTGATGCATGGATGAACGATAACGAAGCCCGTTGGAGCGCTTGGATCAACTAAGCCCCTGCTTTCAAGATAAATTCCGAGGCTGCACAGGTGGCCTCGGAGCTGCTGAAACCTTAATCTACAGGCCAGACTGAATGACCGCTCCTGCCAAGCTCGTGTGCAAAAATGTCTGGAAACTTTACGGTGCGGGGGCGGACCGGTTTCTTGGTGCCAACGCTGATGCCAGTTTGGACCAGATCCGCGCCGCTGGCCTGATCCCTGCCGTGCGCGCCGCCAATATCGAAATTTGCGAGGGTGAGATTTTCGTGATTATGGGCCTGTCAGGGTCTGGTAAATCCACCTTGGTACGCTGCATGTCACGGTTGATTGAACCCACATATGGTGAAATATTGTTTCATGACAATGACTTGCTGAAGGCATCCGAAAAGGAAATGATCCAGATTCGTCGCCACAAGATGGGCATGGTATTTCAGCATTTTGCGCTGCTGCCGCACCTGACCGTTTTGCAAAATGTGGCTTTCCCCCTGACCATACAGGGCCAAAAACGACACATTGCCGAGGCCCGCGCGACTGAAATGATCGAACTGGTCGGCCTGAATGGTCGCGAGGGGTATTATCCGCGTGAATTATCTGGTGGCCAGCAGCAACGCGTTGGTATTGCGCGTTCATTGGCGGATGAACCGGAACTATGGTTTCTGGATGAACCGTTTTCGGCGCTCGACCCGTTAATCAGGCGCGAAATGCAGGATGAATTTTTGCGCCTTCAGGGCATGTTGGCGAAAACTATTGTGTTCATTACCCACGACTTTGACGAAGCAATCCGGCTGGCCGACCGCATTGCGATCATGAAAGACGGAGCGATTATTCAGGTGGCAACGCCCGAAGAATTAGTGCTGAATCCAGCCAATTCATATGTCGAAGAATTCACCCGCCATGTGCCGCGCGACAAGGTAATGTCGGCGGGTGCAATAATGGTTGCAGGGGCAAAGGGCATGGGCGAAGGCATCCCCGCCAGCGCAAAAATTTGTGAGATTGCCGAGGCAGTTATAGACGCTGATGGCCCGCTGATGGTGGTTGATAATGGCCAGCCTGTCGGGGCCATCGACGCGCCTTCTGTTATCAAGGTATTACTTGGCAAGGGGGGCGCATGAAGGTGCTTGCCCGCCCTTCTTTTATTGCCTTTTCCGGCCTGTTTGTTGTGACATGGCTGCTGGCAAAGTTTGGTGCGGTCTGGGCGGAAAATGCCGGTCTAGGTTGGGCAATGGAATACCCCAAGGGCTGGATTGTTCCGCTAAAAGACTGGGTGTCGGCAGCGATGAAATGGCTGGTCGAGGATGTACATTTTGGCCTTTTCACCTTCAAGGAATTTACCCGTGCAATTTCA
>DAOUQO010000024.1 GCA_030625565.1 Aliiroseovarius sp.
ATCTGCAAAATTGTGTGACGCCATAAGGTCTTATGCGCCAGGATTTATTTTCACCACGTCAATTCCGCCGGCGATTGCGGCGGGCGCTGCGGCGTCGGTGAAGCATTTGAAAACAGATCAGGCGCTGCGTGACAGCCAGCAAACCCAGGCTAAAATTCTTAAGACCCGCCTTAAGGCGCTTGGCCTGCCGGTCAGTGATTATGGCAGCCATATTGTACCGCTGATGGTTGGTAATCCGGTGCACACCAAAGAATTGTCGGATATGTTGTTGGAACATTACGGAATTTACGTTCAGCCGATCAATTTTCCGACGGTTCCGCGCGGCACTGAGCGCCTGCGTTTCACCCCGTCGCCGGTGCATCAGGCCCATGAAATGGACACGCTGATAAGCGCGCTGGACCAGCTTTGGTCGCAATGTGCGCTGAATCGTGCCGAGCTATCTGCATAAACACTATTCGGTGTTTAAAAATGGCATTCATGCTATATCTGGACTTAACATTAGCTGTAATCGACGAATCGTTGCGCTTTTGGGGACAAAGCGGCCTAAAATGGTCGAATATGGGACACAGAAAAATATGATTGGGCGGTGGCGCACACCTATAGTTGAAAAACCGTCAGAGCCACGCAGCTTTGACGATTTTGAACTGCGTCTGGGGGACTTGATGCGTGGCGAACGCGCCACGATGGGTAAATCCCTTTTGGATGTGCAGCGCGAACTTAAAATCAAAGCGCCCTATATTGCCGCCATTGAAAATGCTGATCCTACCGCCTTTGAAACCCCCGGTTTTATTGCCGGATATGTGCGTTCTTATGCGCGGTATCTGGGGATGGATCCGGAATGGGCCTATACGACATTTTGTGTCGAGGCCAAGTTCGAAGTCGCCCATGGGCTGTCTGCCGATGCATCGTTCAAAAAAACACCGCGCCGCACATTTTCGGGTGACCCGCTTGCCAATCCCAACGCGTCGTTTGTTCCCCAAGGCGAAAGCATTTTTGCCGGAGTTGAGCCGGGCGCTTTGGCGTCTGTTGCCGCATTGATGGCCTTGATCGGAATTATTGGTTTTAGCGGATATTCAGTGCTGCGCGAAATACAGCAGGTTGATTTTGCACCGGTTGAACAAAGCGCTGGCGCACTTTCCGATCTGGATGATTTTTCGGCTGGAAATGTCGAAGTTGCCAGCGTCACCGGCGGGGCAGGGCTGAACACGCCGCCCTTGGTTGAAACTGTGGACCGCCTATATCGCCCGCAAGCTTTGGACGTGCCGGTTTTGATCGCACGCGATGGCCCGATTTCAACTCTGGACCCCGGCCAAGTGGGCGCTTTGGCATCGGTTTCCACAGCCGCGCCTTTGGCGCAAACCCTGTCGCTGGACCTTGGTCAGGCGGATGAAATAGAACAAATTGTGGCGTCTGTATCCAGTTCGGTTCAGGTGTTTGGTGCTGATGCCCCCGAGGTGATGATTTTCGCAGTGCGCCCTTCATGGGTGCGTGTGCAGGCTGTGGACGGATCGATTATTTTTGAAAAAATTCTGGAGGCGGGAGAGCAATATATTCTGCCGAAATCCGAACTGCCTCCGGTCCTGCGATCCGGTAATGCCGGATCCGTTTATTTTGCAATCAACGGAACGCCCTATGGCCCAGCAGGTGTCGGGGCATCGATTGCCAAGGATATCGAGCTGTCGCCGCAGGCGTTAGCTGAAGTATTTGTGCCTGCTGACCTAAGTCGCGACGCTGATCTTGCGACATTCGTTGCCGAAGCGCGCCTTGACCAATAAGTGACTTTAGGCCTCCGGCGGGGATATTTTTAGCAAGAGGAAAGCAGAAGTCTTGCTGCTTGATAGCTTGGGCGGTATCTAGCTTTATAGAAAGTTTAGAGGCCCATACATGACCCATAACCCTATTCGACCCTGGCGCAATATTGAACGGCGCAAGTCACGCCAGATCATGGTTGGCAATGTTCCGGTTGGCGGCGATGCCCCGATTGCGGTGCAGACCATGACCAACACCGATACATCGGATGTTAAGGCAACCTTGGCGCAGGTTTTTGCGGCGGTCGAAGCGGGCGTTGATATTGTGCGCATTTCCACGCCGGATCAGGCGGCGACCACGGCATTGCGTGAAATTGTTGCCGAAAGTCCAGTGCCGATTATTGCGGATATTCATTTCCATTATCAACGCGCCATTGAGGCTGCCGAGGCAGGTGCCGCCTGTTTGCGTATTAACCCCGGCAACATTGGCAATGCTGTTCGGGTGCGCGAAGTGGTGCAGGCCGCCAAGGATAATGGTTGTTCTATTCGGATCGGGGTGAATGCCGGATCGCTGGAAAAACACCTGTTGGAAAAATACGGCGAACCATGCCCGGATGCGATGGTCGAAAGCGCGCTGGCCCATATTCGCCTGTTGGAAGATAACGATTTTCAGGAATATAAAATCAGCGTCAAGGCGTCAGATGTGTTTTTGTCAGCCGCCGCCTATCAGGGCATTGCCGAAGCCACCGACGCCCCCATTCACCTTGGAATTACCGAAGCGGGCGGCTTTGTTTCAGGGTCTGTTCGCAGTGCCATTGGCCTTGGAAACCTGCTGTGGTCCGGTATCGGTGACACCATTCGTGTCAGCCTGTCGGCCGATCCGGTGGAAGAAGTGCGCATTGGTTTTGAAATTCTGAAATCTCTTGGCCTGCGCCATCGCGGGGTGAATATTATTTCGTGCCCCAGCTGCGCGCGCCAAGGTTTTGACGTGATCAAAGTCGTGTCTGATCTTGAGCAAAAACTGGCCCATATCCACACCCCGATCAGCCTTTCAATCATTGGCTGCGTGGTCAACGGGCCGGGCGAGGCCTTGATGACCGATATCGGGTTCACCGGCGGCGGGGCCGGATCGGGCATGGTGTATGTCGCTGGAAAACAGGACCATAAACTGGGCAATAAAGAAATGGTTGACCATATTGTCGGGCTGGTCGAGGTGCGCGCCGCTTTGGTCGAAGCTAAAAAAGCCGGCGCGTAAATTGCCAAATAAAAAGGCCGCCCAGTTGCATACCAGGCGGCCTTTTATTCAATACTCAGACTTCAAACGTTAGGCTTTCGGGCTTGGGGCCTTCGCGCCTTTGTTGCCATTCAGCGGGTCTTCTTGGCGCTGAACTGTGCCTTCAAAATGCGCACCGCTTTCGATAGCAATCGTTTTGTGAATGATGTCACCTTCCACACGTGCTGTGGCTGTCAGGCGGACCTTCAGGCCACGAACGCGGCCAATAACGCGGCCATTAACCACAACATCATCAGCGACGATTTCGCCTTTGACAGTCGCGGCTTCGCCAACGGTCATGGTGTGGGCGTGGATGTCGCCCTCGACAGTGCCTTCGACCAGAATATCGCCGGTGGATTTCAGGTTGCCCTTGATTACAAGGTCACTGGAAAGCGAGGATGTCGGTGCTTTGGGTTTATTCACGGGTGTACCTTGTGCTGGAGGGGGAGGTGTCGCGCCTGATTTTGCTGCCGGGGCGGCACCTGATGCTTTTGCCTTGCCGTCGCCTGCTTGGCTTGGTCCGGGCTCGTTTATTCTGCTTTTAGAGAACATTTTGTGCTGCCTTGATATAAGTCATCGGATTGACGGCCCTGCCACCCACACGAATTTCATAGTGCAGGTGAGAGCCGGTGGAATTACCTGAATTTCCCATATCACCAATTTGATCGCCGCGCGAGACCCTTTGGCCTTTTTGCACGCGAATGGCGGAGAGGTGCGCATAGCGGGTCTCAATCCCGAATTCATGCTGGATTTTCACCATGCGCCCGTACCCCTGTGTCCAGCCCGCATGGATAACCACGCCATCGGCAGTGGCGAAAATATCGGTGCCAACGGGGGCTGCGAAATCGGCGCCCTTATGCATCCGCCCCCAGCGCATCCCGTACGGCGACGTAAAACGATACGCTGCACGAACAGGGTTGCTGAACGGCATTTTTTGGGCAGCGATCCGGTAAAGATTAACGCGGTCAAGCTGGCTGATTATGGAATTTGCGCGCATCGCATCGGCATCAAGCGCGCCGTTCATGCTTGAAACAATTACCGGGGCCAGCGCGCCGCCCTGACCTGTATAACCCAAGCGGATCTGATCAAGAATTTGTTCTGTCGACATGCCCGAAGCCCGGAACATTTTATCCAGCGGGTCCAGCGAGATGCTGACAGCATCTTCAAGCTGTTGGAATATCTGGTCGTTACGTTCATCGCGCAGGCGTTGTTCAAATATCATGTTTTGGGCGAATTCTTCGGCCTCGACGGCCGATGCTGCCATTAAATCACGTTCGGCGGCGGTGCTTTCCAGCGCGCTGGATAGAAACCCCAGTGTCGCATTGTCGATGCTTGATCCTGCACCTGTTGCGGTGCCGCCGGCTTGTTCATTTCTGGCTAATGCCAGCATTTCCTCAAGTGATGTGCGGGCGTCGTCGCGTTCGCCCATGGTGCGGCGCAGGGTGGATTGGATGACTCCGATACCTGTCTCAAGTTCCTTGCGTCTGTCTTCGCTGGCCAGCAGTGCGGATTGCATGACGCTGACCTGCGTGAGCGCCAGATTGAAACGTTGCTGGGCGGCTAGGGCTTCGATATTTCGTGCGTCGCGCTCTGCCGCCAAAACCTGAAGGCGTTCTTCATATAGGCGCTGTTCGCGGGCAGCTTGGTCGCGAATATTTCCCGACCCGATGGTATCCATCAAAAGCACAGCCGTTGCTATGATGGCCCAGCCAATAAAGGCGGTCGATCCGGTCCATGCAACCAGTTGCCCAAGTGAGGACAGGCGCAAAAAGCGCGTGCCGTCTTCCGAGCGCAGAAAAATGCGCTGTTCTGGAAAAACACGTCCTAAGACGTGGTTCGTTTTATCGATTAGTTTGCGTCGCAATCCTGTCATCCCTAGCACGTGTCCCGAAGTTCATTCGTCTTTTGTCGCGAATGTTAAGGTATTATTTACAGGTCAGCATGTAGCGGCGCAAGAAAATTTTGCACGATTCCATTGGTTTGCCCAAGCGTTGAAAGCACAAATCGGCAAGTTTTCGCCAGAAAACCCGCCATGGTAGATATCTCCATTCGTCTGTCATTATTGTTGGTTGATATGCTTGGCTTATGGCGCAAGGTTCCATATTGCTTTGGTTTGCAGGGTTTCGCATAGTAACGAAGCGGGCCAATCTGGAGCCAGTAGGGTGTAATGAACGACGAAACATCAGCCGAAAATTCGGAGTCTGAGCCCCAGCCGGTGCCAAAAGGTGAGCCCGATACCTCTGATGTGCAGCCACAGCCTTCTGAAAAAAACCGAAACCATCTAGGCAGGCGGCGCAAACGGCGGTGGCATTTCGGTTTTTGGATGGTGGTTTGGCTGGTGTTAGGGGCCAGCTTTTTCTGGCTGGTCAGCCTGTCGATAACCGGCCGGACTGTCCAGCTTCCTGATTGGGCCGTGGTGCGTCTAGAAGAACGCTTAAATCAGGATATGCCAAACGGCAGTATCACCGTTCAATATGTTGAATTCAGCGTTTCGCCCGCCGGTTTTCCGGGGCTGAGTCTGGTTGATATGCAACTGCGTGATAATACCGGTTTGGAAATTGCCCAGATCCATCGGGTGCAGGGGGCGGCGCATCCGGTTGCGTTGCTTATGGGGCGCATTGCGCCTTCGCGTTTGTCTTTGTCGGGGGCTTTGGTGACGGTGCGCCGACGGGTGAATGGCGAATTTGATTTGTCGTTCGGGCAAAAATCAGGTGCCAGTGGCGACCTTGCGGCTGTGCTGGATGCCATTGATGAAATGTTTGCCCAAGGGCCGCTGTCGCGCGCCGAAGAAATTGAGGCGGATGAACTTACCATTACGCTTGAGGATGCGCGCACGGGGCGGGTTTGGCAGGTCACCGATGGGCGTCTGAAATTAAATCAGGACGACAAATTTGTTGATATGACGCTGGCGTTTGATGTGTTCAACCAAACTGACGAACTGGCCGAAATGGTACTGAGCTTTCGCACCGACAAATCCAGTTCCGAGGCCAGCTTTGGCGCTGCGTTTAAAAATGCTGCCGCCGCAGATATTGCGGCCCAGACGCCTTTGCTGGCATTTTTGTCGGTCATAGACGCCCCGATTTCCGGTGCTCTTCGCAGCTCGATTGACACCCAAGGCAAGGTTTCAGACCTTGCCGGAACACTTGAAATAGGGGCCGGTGCGCTATCGCCATCCTCGGGTGCAAAGCCTGTTAATTTTGACTTGGTTAAAGTGTATATTGACTATGACCCCACATCGGAACGTATTGAATTTACAGATTTTTCTGTATTGTCAGACTATGGAAAAGTTAATGGAGAGGGGCATATTTACCCCCGTGACCTTGTAAATGGCTGGCCAACATCGTTGCTTGGGCAGTTCCACCTTGCACATGCCGAAATAAATGCGCCTGAATTATTTTCGGTGCCAGTCAGGCTTGATAATGGCGCGATAGATTTTCGATTGCATCTTAACCCTTTCACAATGGAAATTGGCGAATTGGTTCTGGATCAACGTGGGACGACTATTAAAATATCGGGTCAGGTAGCGGCCAGTCAGGATGGCTGGTCCCTGGCGCTGGACGGCGAAACCCCGCATCTGTCACCCGAACAGGTCGTAGAATTTTGGCCTGTTGCCGCATCGGCCAGAAGCCGCGAATGGATCGAAAACAAGTTGCTTGGTGGCATGCTTAGCAATCTGAATGCCAGCATACGGCTGAATGCTGGCGAAAACCCCCGCCTGTCTTTTGGTGCCGGTTTTCACGGTGTGGATATGCTGGCGGTCAGGGAAATGGCCCCTATTTTGGATGCCCATGGATATATGAGCATCACCGATACCAGTTTTTTGGTTGTGGCCGAAGGCGGCCATATTCCGGCGGCATCCGGCAGGGATGTGGATATCACCGGTACCGTTTACAGGGTGCCGGATATGTTGGTGAAGCCCGCCCCTGCGGTGGTTGAGCTGCGCGCAGAGGGCGCACTTACCGATGTCTTGTCAATTCTGGGCGCGGCGCCATTTAATGCTTTGAAAAACACCGATTTTGGCCCGGATTTGGCCACTGGCCACGTCGTCGCGCAGGGGCGGGCCGACGTGCTGTTGCAACCCAATATACAGCCCGAAGATGTCACCTATAGCGTTAGTGCGGTGGCCAGTGATGTGCGTTCTGCAGTGCTGGTGCCTGACCGGGTTCTAAGCGCCGACAGCCTTTCGATCACGGCAGATAACCGCCACCTTGAGATCACAGGCGACATGCGCTTGGGCCAAGCAACAGGTCGGGGCACGTGGTTTGCCAATATCGGCCCCGATGTGAATGGTGCGTCCCGACTTGAGGCACGTGTTGCGCTGGACCAAGCATTTATTGATGAGTTTAATATAAAACTGCCTGAAAACAGCCTGTCAGGGCAAGGAATTGGGCAGCTTTCTGTTGACTTTGCTCCAGATCAGGCACCGCAGTTTGAACTGGTTTCAGACCTGAACAGGCTGGCCATTGCCATTCCCAGCCTTAGCTGGTCAAAGCCGCAAAACCGCACCGGCAGCCTTCGGATTGCCGGACGCCTAAGTGATCCGCCAGTTATTAGTGATTTGGAATTTTCTGCCACCGGTCTTGAGGCAAACGGCCATGTTACCATCAAGCCAGACGGGGGGCTGGACCAAGCCGTGTTCTCGCGTGTTAAACTGGGTGGCTGGCTGGATGCGCCAGTCACGTTTACCGGTCGCGGGCCTGATCGTGAGGCCGCGATTACCATTTCCGGCGGCTCGGTCGATATGCGGCGCGCGCAATTTAGCGGCAGCTCGGGCACAGTAGGTGCAGGCAACAGTGACGCCCCCATTCACCTTGCCTTGGACCGGCTGGCAATTACCGAAGGCATTGCCCTGACCAACCTTACCGGTGAGCTGGATCGCCAAGGCGGGCTAAGCGGGCAGTTTTCGGCCTTGGTTAATGGTGGCCCGCCAATTCAGGGCGTTATTGCGGCGCAGGAAAATGGCTCAGCCGTGCGCATCACTTCGGATGATGCGGGCGGGGTGCTGAATGCTGCCGGAGTTTTTGAAACCACACGCGGTGGTGGGCTGACCTTGATCCTTGCGCCCCATGCCGCCAAAGGTACCTATGATGGGGATTTGACCATTACCGATACCCGCATGGTCGGGGCCTCGGGGTTGGCAGAATTGTTATCGGCGATTTCCATCGTTGGCCTGCTGGAACAGCTTACCGAAGAAGGCATTGCCTTTTCGAATGTAGATGCCAGATTTCGCCTGACGCCTGAAAAGGTGATCATAAGCAGTGCTTCGGCAACGGGTGCCTCAATCGGGGTGTCGCTTGACGGGACATATATGATGGAGTCCGGAATTATGGACTTGTCCGGGGTGCTTTCGCCTTTGTATATCCTTAATGGCTTTGGTCAGGTTTTCACCCGCAGGGGGGAAGGGCTGATCGGCTTTACCTATACCATGACCGGAACCACCGATGACCCTGAAATTGTGGTGAACCCATTGTCGCTGTTTACGCCGGCGATGTTTCGTGAAATATTCCGCCGCCCTCCACCTGAATTGTCCGAGTAACACCATGAAATTAAGCGATTTTGACTTTGATTTGCCTGAACGGCTGATTGCCACACGTCCGGTCACGCCACGCCGTTCGGCGCGAATGCTGGTGGCTAAGGGGGATCAGATTATTGATACCACAGCGGCCGCCTTGGTTGATTGGCTGGCGCCGGGTGATCGGCTGGTTCTAAATGATACCCGCGTGATCCCGGCGCGCCTGACCGGTGCGCGCACCCGAAAAGGTGCAGGCGCAGGTGGCCAAGATGCGGTTGCCCAAATCGAGGTCACGCTGCTTTCGCCCCTGAATGGCGGTGACTGGATGGCGCTAATCAAGCCGCTGCGCAAGGTTGCGTTGGGCGAAGAAATTGCGTTTGCAGCGGGCTTAACCGCGCGCCTTGTGGCCAAGGAAAATGGGCAGGCACGACTGGCGTTCAACCTTGATGGTGCCGAATTCGAGGCCGCCCTTGCAACTGCCGGCCAGATGCCCCTGCCGCCCTATATTGCCGCTAAACGCCCAGCCGATGCGCGTGATAAAGAAGATTACCAAACTGTGTTTGCCCGTGTGCCCGGCGCCGTGGCCGCCCCCACTGCATCACTGCATTTCGATCAGGTGTTGCTGGATGCGCTAGCCGAAAAAGGCGTTCAGTTCACCCATGTAACCCTGCATGTCGGGGCGGGAACATTCCTGCCCGTCAAGGTTGACGATATCAAAGACCACGTCATGCATTCCGAACGTGGCGAAGTAACCGCGCAGGCCGCCGCCGAAATCAATGCAACCAAGGCTGCGGGCGGGCGGGTTATTCCGGTGGGAACCACCGCCATGCGCCTGATCGAAACGGCAGCCGCCAGTGGGGAAATTAAGGCGTGGCACGGCAGTACCGATATCTTCATCACGCCGGGCTATGAATTTCGCGTGGCAGACGCGCTGATGACCAATTTCCACCTGCCAAAATCAACCCTGATGATGCTGGTTTCCGCCCTGATGGGGGCCGAAAATATCCGCGATATTTATGCCCATGCCATTGCCAGCGACTACCGGTTTTTTTCGTATGGCGATGCGTCGCTTTTGCTGCCTGACTAAGGCATACTAAATCGGTGCGCAGGCGGCCTTTAGCCAAATTTCCGCCTTGGGCGAAAGACCCCCGCCGATCTTACCAAGGCAATCACGGTGATAGGCGTTTAGCCAGTCGCGTTCACCCACTGACAGCATTTCAACAACAATCAAGCGCCGGTCAATTGGCACATATGTCAGCGTTTCAAAACGCAACATTTCGCGCGCATCGCCGCCATCCGGCTGCACCGCTTGGCGCACGACAATCAGGTTTTCAATGCGAATACCAAAGGCACCGTCGCGGTAATACCCCGGCTCGTTTGACAATATCATGCCGGGCTGAAATGGTACTTCGCCAACCCTGCTCAGGCGTTGTGGGCCTTCGTGAACCGACAAATACGATCCCACCCCGTGGCCCGTGCCATGGTTGAAATCCTGATGCGCCACCCATAACGGATAGCGTGCGATCGCATCCAGATCGCGACCGGCAAGCCCCACAGGCCAACGCAGGCACGACATGGCAATCATACCCTGTAACACACGGGTAAAACACAGTTTTTCATCCCTTCCAACATTACCGACCGGCAACGTTCTGGTGATATCTGTGGTGCCGTCAAGGTACTGCCCGCCGCTATCCAGCACCACCAAATCACCGTCTTTCAGCATCCTGTTGCTGTCGTTGGTGACGCGGTAATGCATGATCGCACCATTGGGGCCGGCCCCTGCAATGGTCTCGAATGAGATGTCTTTCAGGGTATTGCCAACGTTGCGCAGGCCTTCCAGTTTCGTGACAAGATCAATCTCGCTCAGGGTCGTGGGCGGGGTTGTGTCGAACCATGTCAGAAACTCGACCATTGCCACCGCGTCGCGCAAATGCGCTGCAACGCTACCGGCGATTTCAACGTCATTTTTCATTGCTTTTGGCAGGGCACAGGGGTCATCGCCCCATGAAATTGCAATATCTGCCTGTTCCAAAATGTGCATGACAGCGATGGGGGCCGTTGTTTTATCAACCCGTACCGGCCCTGTCAGCGCGGCTAATGCGTCGGCAAATCCAGTGTCGGGCAACAGCCGAACATCGGGG
This sequence comes from Aliiroseovarius sp., assembly GCA_030625565.1. Taxonomy (GTDB): domain Bacteria; phylum Pseudomonadota; class Alphaproteobacteria; order Rhodobacterales; family Rhodobacteraceae; genus JAAEUB01. Next base: position 10,675 of record DAOUQO010000024.1, read on the forward strand.
CCAAAATGATCCTGCACCACCATTTTGCGTTCGGGGTGGGTGAAAAAATCAACCCGCGCGTCGTCATGTAAAATGGCAAAGCCCTGCACAATCGGAATATGGGAAATATCGTCACCGCGGATATTTAGTAGCCATGCAATGGAATCAGATTGGGTTAAAATTACCGCCTTATGGCCTGATTTTCGCAACCCAGCCGCCAGATCAGAACGTTTTTTACCATGCGTTTTCCCAGCAAATTCAATAGGGTGCGGTGTAATTTCACCAAATGGTGCGGCCGGACGGTCCGCCCATATCCGGTTCACCATATTTGCACTGGGGACCAGCTCAATTCCGGTGCCTGCAATCGTCGCAAGCGCCTTTTTATAGGCGGCAATGGTATGCAGCCACGGATCAAACCCGACACGTCCACCGTTTGGCATGTTTTCCACCAGCCAGTGGCCGGACTGGATTTCAGGCCAATTGACGGGTGTGAAAAATTCCAGATCAACCTGCCCACGCACCTGATTGCGATAGCGCCCGTCGATAAAAACCCCTGCGCGGTCCATAAGCGCGATGCAAAATCCGGCGGATCCGGTGAAACCGGTCAGCCATTCCAGCCGTTTGTCGGCGTCGCAAACATATTCGCCCTGATGTGCATCGGCACGCGGAATAAAAAAGCCGTCCAGATTTTCGCGTTGCAGACCCTCGCGTAATTGCAACAGACGGGCAGGGCCCTGACTGGGATCGGCGTGGGAATCAAAGTTCTGAAACATGGTTTATCCGGCCTTTCGTATCCCCGCAAAACGGGCGCGCGCACGCGGGTCTGTGTCAAATAGCGATGCCAGCTGTTCGGTCATCGCACCTGCCAATTGTTCAACATCGGTGATGGTAACTGCGCGTTCATAATAGCGCGTCACATCATGGCCGATACCAATGGCCAGCAGTTCAACGGCTTTGCGTTTTTCCACCATGGCAATCACATCACGCAGGTGTTTTTCCAAATAATTCGCGGGGTTAACCGACAAAGTTGAATCGTCCACCGGCGCGCCATCGGAAATAACCATCAGAATTTTGCGCGCTTCAGGGCGGCTGGTAATCCGGCGATGCGCCCACTCCAAGGCTTCGCCGTCGATGTTTTCTTTCAGCAGGCCTTCTTTCATCATCAACCCCAAATTGGGGCGTGAACGGCGCCAAGGTGCATCGGCGGATTTGTAAATAATGTGGCGCAGATCATTCAGGCGCCCGGGCTGTTGTGGACGGCCGTCATTCAGCCATTTTTCGCGTGCTTGGCCACCTTTCCAGGCGCGTGTGGTGAAACCAAGGATTTCAACCTTGACCTGACAACGTTCCAGCGTGCGCGCCAAAACATCGGCGCAAATCGCGGCAATAGAAATCGGGCGGCCCCGCATTGAGCCCGAATTATCAATAAGCAACGTCACCACTGTGTCGCGGAATTCGGTATCTTTTTCACGCTTGAAGCTGAGCGGTGTTGTCGGGCTTACGATCACCCGCGCCAAACGGCCAGCGTCCAATATGCCCTCTTCCAGATCAAATTCCCATGACCGGTTTTGTTGGGCCTGAAGGCGGCGCTGCAATTTGTTCGCAAGACGCCCAACCGCGCCTTTCAGTGGCTCAAGCTGTTGGTCCAGATAGGCGCGCAGGCGTTCCAGTTCGGCCGGTTCGGCCAAATCTTCGGCGCGAATTTCTTCGTCATGTTCGGGGTGGTAAACCTGATAATTTGGATCTGCATCACTGAAGGGCGCAGGCGGGGGCGGGTCCATCGGGGCGTCGCCCTCGGGCATCTCGGCCTCGTCGCCCATTTCCATATCGGCAAGGTCATCCATCGACACTTGTGCTTCGGTTTGGTCCAGTGTTTCGTCTTGGCTTTGTTCGGGGTCGGCGTCCGCGTCTTCGGCGCCTTCCTGGCTTTCTTCGCTACCTTCTTCCTGGACCTGATCGTCATCTGCTTGGGCTTCATCATCAGGATTTTGGTCGTCCATGTCGGGGTCTTCGCCCAGTTGGTCACCAAAGCCAAGATCGTCAATTACCTGCCGTGCCAAACGTGCAAAAGCCTTTTGATCAGAAAGGCTTGTGTCCAGATCACGCAGGGTGTCAGCGGCCTGACCTTCGATAAATTCACGGCGCAAGTTCATCACGTTTTGCGCGCCTTCGGGCAGATCACGACCCGTGGCAAGGTGGCGCACAAGGTATCCCGCAGCTTCGGCCAAAGGCGCGTTGGGGCTGTCTTTTATAAGGCTAAAACTACGGCGGTCGGCCTCGGCGGCAATGGTGGCGTCGATATTGGTGGCGGTGCCGGGCATGATGCGCGCGCCCATGGATTCGCAGCGCGCAAGTTCCATTGCTTCATAGATGTCGCGCGCCATCTGGCCTTCGGGCACGTAACGGTTATGGGTCGCTGCGTCGTGAAATTTGTGGCGCAGCGCCAGTGCGTCGGCAACACCGCGCGCCAGAAAAACTTCGTCACGCGTCATGCGACGACTGACTTGGGGCAGGCGCACCGCATCATTGGTCAAGCCGGGTGGGTCCACGGTGAAAGTGACCGACAATTCCGCGTCGTCGGCCATGACTTTGGTGGCCTCAGCAAGTGCCTTTTTGAACGGATCAGCAGGGTTGTCTGATTGTTTCATGTCGTTCCCGAAACCTGATGCACAAGTTATGCAGCTACTTTATTTCAACCTAAACTTACGCTCGCCGCACTTTCGGGCAGCTCTTCGTCAAAGCAACGCTGGTAAAATTCAGCGACTGTTTGGCGTTCCAGTTCGTCGCATTTGTTCAGGAATGTCAGGCGGAAGGCATAGCCGACATCGCGGAAAATTTCGGCGTTTTGCGCCCATGTGATGACCGTGCGGGGGCTCATTACCGTGGACAGATCACCATTCATGAACGCGGTGCGGGTCAGGTCGGCAACCGTGACCATCTGGCTGATGGTTTTACGCCCTGATTCTGAGTTGTAATTCGGGTTTTTCGCCAGAACAATTGCGGTTTCGGCGTCATGGCCCAGATAGTTCAGCGTGGCGACCAACGACCAACGGTCCATTTGCCCTTGGTTGATCTGTTGCGTGCCATGATACAGCCCGGTCGTGTCGCCAAGGCCAACAGTGTTGGCGGTGGCAAACAGGCGGAAATACGGGTTCGGCGTGATGACTTCGTTTTGGTCCAGCAGGGTCAGTTTACCGTCAACTTCCAGCACGCGCTGGATAACAAACATCACATCGGCCCGGCCTGCATCATATTCATCAAACACAATCGCGGTTGGATTTCGCAACGCCCAAGGCAGAATACCTTCTTGGAATTCAGTGACTTGCACGCCGTCCTTCAGTTTGATCGCGTCCTTGCCGATCAGGTCGATCCGGCTGATATGGCTGTCCAGATTGACGCGCACGCACGGCCAGCTAAGGCGCGCTGCGACCTGTTCAATATGGGTGGACTTACCCGTGCCGTGATAGCCTTGGATCATCACGCGGCGGTTGTGATTGAAACCGGCAAGGATTGCCAGCGTGGTATCTGGGTCAAATTTATAGGTCGGATCAAGGTCAGGCACACGGTCGCCACCGGCCTCAAACCCCTTGACCATCATGTCGGTGTCGATGCCAAATACGTCCCGTACCGAGATGTTTTCGGTTGGTTTTGCGTTTATTTCCATGTTCCTGTCCGCCAATTATGTAGTGTATATGGCCGCCTTTGGCCCGTTATCATCTGAATTATTCGTGCCTGATTTAGGGGGGGGGCGCAAGTGGGACGCCGGGTAATTCTGTTCGCCTAGTCGTGGAAATGACGGCTTGTTTTGATCTGTTCCCAGGCCCAGACGACCTCTTGCAATTGTTCTTCGTGCTGGCGATTTCCGCCGTTCATATCGGGGTGCAAAACCTTGATCAGGGACTTGTAAGCCTTGCGCACTTCTTTCTTGGTCCAGTGGTCTTTGGCTTCCAGAATATCAATTGCGCGGCGTTCGGTCGGGGGCAGTTTGCGGGTACCGGTAATGGACCTGCCGGGGTTTTGCGTGGCGTTTACGCCAAGCACCTGATGGGGGTCATCAACGCCAAGGCGCGACCATGCGCGCGCCTCGTCCGTGGGTTTACCCATGGGCTTTGTTTCACGCCCGCCGACCTTGTCTTTGGCTTCTTGGGCGGCGATTTCGGCCTCGGTGGCGCTCTCGAAAAAGCTCCATTTCAGATTATATTCGCGCACGTGTATTTTGCAAAACCACAAAAAATCCTCGAGTGAATCAGGGGATTTTGGCGCGCGATACTGGCCCCGCTCCTCACAACCGGGATGTTCGCAAGCGCGGGTTGATGTTTCAAACGCGCCGGACATGCCCCGTTTGCCACGCGTTTGTTTTTTCTTTGCGGTCGACACCGACATGTCAAACCCGAATGGATCATCTTTTGTCATCAAAGGCCCCTTTTAGACTCGAACCAAAGACTTTAGATGTTTTTACGGCTAGGAAAAGGGCGTAGGAGAAAAAAATGAACAAATCAGAAGAAATTCGTAGTGCATTGCAGGCTGAATTTTCGCCGGAAATGTTAGAGGTCATCAATCAAAGCGAAAATCACCGTGGTCATGGTGGTTATTCTGACGGGGAAAGCCATTTTTTGGTGCAAATACGCGCAGCAGCCTTTGCTGATATGTCGCGGGTAAATCGCCACCGTGCTGTGCACAAGGCGCTTGGGGCCGATCTGGTCGGCCGTATTCACGCCTTGGCATTGGAAATTTCGGCTTAGTCGTGTTTCTCGACTTCGGTGATTTCAGGGGCGGAAACATCCTTGGAAATAGGTTTCACTTCGACCGGTGAGGGCAGGGGCGGCGCGTGGTTTTCCACCACTTCCTTGTCCGCATCGATTTCAGCATCTGAAATCCGTTGAAATACCATCATGTTTTGAAAAACAGTCGCTTTGCCCGCCAGCCCTGTGCGCGCCTCAACCGGCAATGTATCGGTGCGTAAATATTGCCAACCATCGGCGCCGTGTTCGTTCATAACTTCTGACAATGCGTTGGCGAATTTGTCTTCGCCATTACGTATGCCCTTGGCGCGCTTACCTTTTTTAGGGGCAGGAACGACTTTGTACTCAAATTTCATTGTTACATTCTCCTTGTCGGTGGAAACCTACAGCCCTAATTTTGCTGATACAATTTCGTTCACCGCTTTGGGGTTCGCCTTGCCGCCGGTGGCCTTCATGACCTGACCGACGAAAAATCCAACCAGTTTTGGGTTGGCTTTGGCTTTTTCGACTTGCGCGGGGTTGGCGGCAATAACCGCGTCAACTGCCGCTTCGATCGCACCAGTGTCAGTGACCTGTTTCATGCCGCGTACTTCGACGATTTCAGCAGGGTCGCCGCCTTCGTTCCAGACAATTTCAAACAAATCCTTGGCGATCTTGCCAGATATGTCCCCCTTGCTGATCAGCGTGATAATGCCGCCTAACTGGTCGGGGCTTACGGGGCTGGTGGTAATGGTCTGGTCTTCTTTTTTCAGGCGGCCGAATAATTCGTTAATCACCCAGTTGGCAGCCAGTTTTCCGTCACGCCCATCCGCGACCTGTTCAAAATATGCGGCACTGGTTTTGTCTGCGGTCAGAACGCCCGCATCATATTCGGACAAGCCGAAATCGTTGATAAAGCGCGCTTTTTTCTCATCCGGCAGCTCGGGCAGAGTGGCGGCGATATCGTCAACCCAGCCCTGTTCAATCACCAAAGGCAGCAGGTCAGGGCATGGGAAATAGCGGTAATCATGCGCCTCTTCTTTTGATCGCATGGATCGCGTTTCGTTTTTGTCGGGATCATACAGGCGGGTTTCTTGCGTAATTTCACCGCCATCTTCCAAAATGGCAATTTGACGCCGTGCCTCGACATCAATCGCTGCCTGAATGAACCGCATTGAATTCATGTTCTTGATCTCGCACCGTGTGCCCAGATGTTTGAAATCATCGGCTTCGCGGAAACGTTCGTAATCGCCGGGGCGACAGACCGAAATGTTTACATCGGCGCGCATGCTGCCTTCCTGCATGTTGCCATCACAGGTGCCAAGATACCGCAGGATTTGACGGATTTTAGCCATGAACGCCGCGGCCTCTTCGGGGCTGCGAATATCCGGCCGGCTGACAATTTCCATCAACGCAACACCGGTGCGGTTCAGGTCCACAAACGACATATTCGGGTCCATGTCATGAATCGATTTTCCGGCGTCCTGTTCCAGATGAATACGCTCGACCCGCACAATGCGTGCAACACCGGGGGCCAAATCAACGGTGACCTCGCCTTCGCCAACAATAGGGTGATATAACTGGCTGATCTGGTACCCCTGCGGCAGGTCCGGATAGAAATAATTCTTGCGGTCAAAGGCCGAAAACAGGTTGATCTTGGCCTTCATGCCCAGACCGGTACGCACTGCCTGCTCAACGCAAAATTCGTTGATTACCGGCAACATGCCGGGCATCGCCGCATCCACAAAGGCAACGTTTGAATTTGGCTCGGCCCCGAATTTGGTCGAAGCACCACTGAACAACTTGGCGTTTGATGCCACTTGCGCATGCACCTCCATCCCGATGACTAATTCCCAGTCTTCGCGTGCACCTGAAATGACTTTCGGTGCCGGTGTTTTTGTGGTCGGGGCGTCAAGCATATTAATTGTCCTTGTAAGGCGTCTGGGGACTTCTAAAACAGGGGCGCGCAAGGAACAAGGGGGCGCGCCTTTCCTCTTGCCTTAAATATCCCCGCCGGAGGCATAAAATCTACCGAGCGTAGCGAGGCCTGATCGCCCAGATGTTTTATCCGTAATTTAGCCCAGAATACGCGTTACCATTTCTGTTGTATCCCGACTTAAATCATCGGTTGCGATAATCCGTTCAAGGGCGGTGCGCATCATTGCTTGGCGATCTGCATCATAGCGTCGCCATGTTTCAAACCCTGCACAAAGCCGCGCAGTGATCTGGGCGTTAACCGGATCAAGCTTGATCAGCCAGTCCGCCATCAGGTCATATCCCGCACCGCTTGGGTCATGGAACCCTGCGGGGCACGCCATAAATGTACCAAATAACGCCCGAAAGCGGTTTGGATTTTTCCAGTTAAAATCAGGATGTTGTGTAAGTGACTTTACAACTTCAACCATTTGGTCAGGCTGTGAATGCATCACTTGCAGGCCAAACCATTTATCCATGACCAGACTATCATGGCGCCAATCGTTATAAAATTGCGCCAGTTCTGTTGCGCCCGTACCGGCATCCAGAAGACAGCCAAGTGCGCCCAGCTTCAGGGTCATATTGTCGGCATTTGCATATAGCGACGCCGCCGCTTTGGCGTTGTCCATTCGGCTTGTCATTGCCAGAACCTCAAGCCCAAGTGCGCGTTTGCCTGATTGTTCGGCATTCGGGGCATAGGCCGCATGCACCTGCATTTCACTGGCCAGTGCGGCATTTTGCGTCTGCAAATGCGTGGCAATGGCCAGCTTCAGGGCCTCGCGGGCTGCGTGAATTGCGCTTGGGTCAGGGGTAAGGCCTGCGTCAAACAGCGTTTGGGCGATATCGTCTTCACCGGGCAAATGCAGAGCAAGGGCGCGAAACGCAGGGTCAAGGCTCGCGTCGCGCAGCATTAATTCCAGCGCATTCAGATAGGCCGGATCCGGTGCTGCCCCTTCGGTAATCATTGCAACCAATACGTTTTTCGACAGGGCGCGCCCCGCCTCCCAGCGGTTGAACGGGTCGGTATCATGCGCCAGCAAAAAGGCGCGTTCTGTGTTTGAACTTTGGCGAACCACAATAACAGGTGCGGAAAAACCGCGCAGGATTGACGGTACGGGTTTGCCTGCAAGCCCTTCAAAAACAAAGCTTTGCTTGTCTTCGGTCATTTCTAGAACCTGCGTCGGCACGATTTCATCGCCGTTCGGGTTCAGCAATCCCACCGCAATCGGCAAAACCTGCGGCAGCTTTTCAGGCTGGCCTGGTGTGGGCGGGGTCATTTGTTCAAAATGCAGCGTGTATGTGCCATTTTCAAAGCTGTCTGTGACAGTCAGACGCGGGGTGCCTGCCTGTGAATACCAGCGTTTAAACTGGCTCAGATCGCGCCCTGTTGTGTCTTCAAACACCTTGACCCAGTCGTTAATGGTCGCGGCTTCGCCGTCATGGCGCGTGAAATATAAATCCAGTGCGCGGCTGTAATCTGCGTCGCCGACAAGGGTTTTCATCATGGCGATCACTTCGGCGCCTTTTTCATAGATTGTCGCGGTATAGAAATTGTTGATCTCGACAAAATGATCGGGCTGCACAGGATGCGCCAAAGGTCCGTTATCTTCGCGAAACTGGCGGGCGCGCAGCGACATTACATCTTGGATACGCTGCACGGCAGCCGAGCGCATATCACCAGAAAACTGCTGGTCGCGAAACACCGTCAGCCCTTCCTTAAGGCTTAGCTGGAACCAGTCGCGGCAGGTGATGCGATTACCTGTCCAGTTGTGGAAATATTCGTGCGCAATGATCGATTCAATGCGTTCAAAATTAGCGTCCGTCGATGTGTCTTGGCTGGCCAGCACGCACGACGTGTTGAAAATGTTCAGCCCCTTGTTTTCCATCGCCCCCATGTTGAAATCCGACACTGCAACGATTTGGAAAATATCCAGATCATATTCGCGGCCGTATTGTTCTTCGTCCCACTTCATAGACGCCTTCAGGGCCTCCATGCCAAAGGCGGTTTTGCCTTGATCTTCGGCGCGCACCCACAGGCGCAAATCAACATTGCGCCCAGACATGGTGGTGAAATTATCCTTGCGCGCCACCAAATCCCCGGCAACCAGCGCGAATAAATAGGCAGGTTTGGGCCAAGGATCCACCCATTCCGCCCAGCCGTCGCCGCTGGCCGACGGGTTGCCGTTGGACAGCATCACAGGTGCGTCGCCTTCTATGCGAACGGTAAATCTTGCCATCACATCAGGGCGGTCGGGGTAAAACGTGATGCGGCGGAAACCTTCGGCCTCGCATTGGGTGCAAAACATGTTGTTCGACAGATAAAGCCCCTCAAGTGCCGTGTTGGCGGCGGGATCAATTTCAACTTCGGATTCCCAGGTGAATGCGTGGTCAGGAACCGTGGCTGTTAGCCCTTTATCTGTGACATTAGGGGTGATGCTTACGCCATCAATCGCCGCCGAAATCAGGCGCGGGCCTTCGCCGTGCAGGAAAAAATCGCGTGCGGACGTGGCGGGGTTGGGCGCGAAACGAATGCGCGACAAAACCCGTGTGGCATTTGGTGACAGGCGAAAGGTCAGATGCACATCCTCAATCAGCCAGTTCGGG
>DAOUQO010000212.1 GCA_030625565.1 Aliiroseovarius sp.
ATAGTGAAATTCGCATCGAGATAAGCGTCGATACGGAATACGAGGTGTCATTTAGCGATCAAGGCCGTGGTTTTGGCGGGGCTGATATGGCCAGCTTAACCAAGCGTTTTTCGCGTGGTGTGAATGTGTCTGATATCGTTGGTTCGGGCTTGGGGTTAACCATTGTTGATGTGGTTGCACGGGCGCATTCGGGGCGTGTGCGCATTCGTACAAATGTAAAAGGAGCCGGCGCATGCGTTTCGCTTATCTTGCCGCAAGCATAATTTTCATTTTATCCGGCTTAGGCCCTGCTAAGGCCTTCGAAATTGAAGCAAGCCGCACCTACAGCGCGCCTGATGGCAGAACTTCGCTGCGCATAATTTCAACCGCCGATGCTAATGTGTTTGAGCCGATCATATTGGAATTTCAGCGCCAACATCCCACGATTAACATCGAATACGTGATCGCCAGCAGCACTGAATTAATGAGGGCCATATATGAGGAGGGGGCAGATTTTGATTTGGCAATATCCTCGGCAATGGATTTACAAACTAAACTGGCAAATGATGGGTTCGCCCAATCTTATGCCTCCAGCGCGACCGAGGTTTTGCCCGAATGGGCGAAATGGCGGAATCAAATTTTTGCCTTCACTCAGGAACCCGCGGTTTTGGTGGTTTCGACACGTGCATTTGCCGGTATGGATCTGCCCAAAAGCCGCGAAGAACTGATTTCGCTGTTGCGCGATAACCCGCAGAAATTTGAAGGCCGCGTTGGTACCTATGATGTGCGGGTTTCTGGTGCAGGGTATCTTTTTGCCACACAGGATTCACGCAATTCGGATTCTTATTGGCGGCTGACCGAAGTGATGGGCCGCCTGAATTCGCGCCTGTATCAGGGCTCAGGCGATATGATCCGAGATGTTGCATCCGGTGATTTGGCGCTGGCCTATAATGTGGTCGGAAGCTACGCGATGTCGCGCCTTGCCGATTTTCCCAACATTAAAATCGTGCAGTTTGAAGATTACACCAATGTGATGCTGCGCACGGTTTTGATTCCGCGTAATGCCCGCAATATAGTGCAAAGCGGCTTTATGATTGATTTTCTGGCGACGTTGAAATTACGGCCGAATTTGACAAAGCTGACCAGCCTTCCGCCGATTGATGCCAGCCAATTACAGGCGACCAGCGCCGCCCGTCCGATCCGTCTGGGCCCCGGTTTGCTGGTGTTTTTGGATCGGTTGAAAAAACAAAACTTCCTGAAAAACTGGGAAAGCTCAATGGAGCAGGAATAATATCTCGCGATTCTGGATGTAAGTGCATTATTGTAAATATGCATTATAATTCATGCCATAAAATTAAAAATAATAAGCTAACCTTATGTAATTAATGGGTAATTTTGAACTTTGAATTTTGAAACAGGTCTTTGAATTTTTGCAAGCATGTACTATGATGCATATTGAAGCAGCCAATAGGAAGCCTGACCATGACAAAGCAAATTGATTTTCAAACCGACCCCACAAAATACCGCCATTGGCGGATTGATTATGATGGCGACGTCGCCATGCTGTATATGGATGTGGATGAAAATGGCGGGCTGTTTGATGGTTATCAGCTTAAGCTGAATTCATACGATTTAAGCGTTGATATTGAGCTGGCTGATGTGGTTCAGCGTATGCGGTTCGAGCACCCCGAAGTGGGCGCGGTTGTCATGCGGTCCGGCAAGGACAATGTGTTTTGCGCGGGCGCCAACATTCGTATGTTGGGCGGGGCGGAACATGCCCACAAGGTTAATTTTTGCAAATTCACCAACGAAACTCGCAACACGTTTGAAGCGGCGGGCGGCGAAAGTGGTCAGTCGTATATTTGCGCTGTACAGGGTGCATGTGCAGGCGGCGGATATGAACTTGCGCTGGCGTGTGATTACATCATGCTGACCGATGATGGTTCGTCCAACGTGTCATTGCCCGAAGTGCCTTTGCTGGCGGTTCTGCCCGGCACTGGCGGGCTGACGCGCGTAACTGACAAGCGTAAATTGCGCCGTGACCGCGCCGATATTTTCTGTTCAATCGAAGAAGGCGCGCGCGCGCCCAAAGCGCTGGAATGGAACCTGATTGACGAAGCCGTGCCAAACGCCAAGTTTGATGATGTGGTCGCTGAGCGCGCCCATGAATTTGCTGGTCGCACTGAACATACGGGCAAAAAAGGCATCGCGCTGACGCCAATTTCGCGTGAAATCACCGAAACCTCCCTGACATATTCCACTGTCAAAGTTGATCTGGATCGCAAGGGTGGCATGGCCACAATCACGGTTTTCGGCCCCAAAGAGGCCCCCGGTGATATTGCTGCGCTACACACCCAAGGCGCCGAGGCATGGGTTTTGCGCGCCGCGCGTGAACTGGATGACGCCATCCTGCACCTTCGTTTCAATGAACTTGAACTGGGTGTGGTCATCTTGAAAACCCAAGGCGACCCCGCACAGGTTTTGGCGCACGAAGCGTTGCTTCTGGATAATGCCGATGATTGGCTGGCCGCTGAAATTCTGCTGTATTGGAAACGTGTTCTGAAACGGGTTGATCTGACATCGCGTTCACTGGTCGCTTTGGTTGAGCCGGGTTCATGTTTCGCCGGAATGCTGGCCGAACTGATGTTTGCCGTTGACCGTACCTTTATGGCCGACGGTGATTTTGAAGACGACGCGCGCCCTGATGCGCAAGTGATCCTAAGCCAAGGCAGCTTTGGCCGCTATCCAATGTCCAACAATTTAACCCGCCTGCAAACGCGGTTTTTGGGCACGCCCGAAGATGTTGATGCGGCCCAAGCCAAGGTAGGCGAAATGCTGGACGCACAAGCCGCCGACGCGCTGGGCTTGGTCACCTACGCCTATGATGATATCGATTGGGAAGACGAAGTTCGGGTGTTTTTGGAAGAACGCGCCAGTTTTTCACCAGATGCAATGACGGGGATGGAAGCCAACTTGCGCTTTGCCGGTCCCGAAACAATGGAGACGCGGATATTTGGCCGCCTGACGGCTTGGCAAAACTGGATTTTCCAGCGCCCCAATGCGGTCGGCGAAACTGGCGCATTGAAAAGTTATGGAACCGGCCAGCAACCTGTATATGACAAAAGGAGGGTTTAGAAATGAACTCTGTGGATTATGACACTCTGATACCCAATAATGTGGGCCTGTCCTCCGATAAGCGCCTCCAGCGTGCCCTTGAGAAATGGTATCCACAATATATTAATTGGTGGAAAACCGTGGGACCGGAAGGGTTTCAGGATTGCGAAGTCTATTTACGTACCGCGGTTAGTGTCGAACGTGACGGTTGGGCCAAATTTGGCTTCGTCACAATGCCCGATTATCGCTGGGGCATTTTGCTCGCGCCAGAGGAAGAGGGTCGCAAGATTGCTTTCGGTAAACATAAAGGTGAGCCCGTTTGGCAGGAAGTGCCGGGCGAATATCGCTCACTGCTGCGCCGCCTGATCGTGATCCAGGGCGACACAGAACCCGCATCCGTCGAGCAACAACGGTTCTTGGGCAAGACCGCGCCGTCGCTCTACGACAT
>DAOUQO010000194.1 GCA_030625565.1 Aliiroseovarius sp.
AAAAGCCTAAAGAACCCCGCCGCGAAGGCCAAAAGCCAAAGCAAAATAATCCACGGGGTCGTGGCAATGATGGACGCGGCAACAAAGTGGTTGGTTTGGGCGATCACCTGCCCGGCTTTATCGCCAAAAGCTTTGACGAACGACGCGATTGATTTAAGGCCAGAGGGCGAAAACCCTCTGGCCTATTTTCATATTTAGGGCGCTAGCAGCAACCACCGCTGTTTTCGCCGCCCGCATTACCAAGCACAGCACCGGTATCAAACGGAATGGCCTTGCCGCAGCCGTCAAACAATCCGTAATGCTTGTCCCATGTTCCGATGAAATCAAAATACGGCGCGAACCGGGTTTCGTGCAGCATTCTGTAGGTATTGCCGCAAACCGGAAATACGCGGCCAGCCTCAATCGCGTGGTGCTTGTCCAGCACGAATATATCCTGTGCACCAGCAAGGTCGCCTTTGTAAATAACAGCTTGGCCGTAATCCTCGCAGGCCGGTTCAAGCGCTGCAATTTTGAACAGACGGTAGGTTGCAGAATGAAACCCGATTTCGCCAAGACGTTCTTGTATCTCATTGTTTTCAACAGTTAAAACTCGATCTTCAACCAGCCGTGGGTCGGAAAATCCAGCAGTGCGGGCCATGTTTTCAAAGTCATTCCAATACAGCGCACCCGACAGGCATTCGCCATACAGAACCTCGTCCTGACGCAAGGCATCGGGTACGCGACGGTCTGCATAAACATCGGAAAAATACATTTCGCCACCGGGCTTTAGCAGGTCATAAACCCCGCGCAGCACCGCTGCTTTATCCATCGCCAAATTCAGCACGCAATTGGACACAACAATATCAAAACTGCCCGGCTCAAGCCCCAGCTTGTCCAGTTCTTCGATCAGACCCGTCAGGAAAACCGTGTTTGGTTTGTCATGTCCAAATGCCTCGGCATGAAAATCTTGGTGCCGACGCGCCACATCAAGTTGGGCATCGGTCATATCAACGCCGACAACTTGGCCGGTCGGGCCAACCATGGCGCTAAGCGCGTAGACATCACGCCCCGCCCCACAGCCCAGATCAAGAATGCGTGCCCCCTTAAGGGCCAGCGGCGCAAGCAGGCCGCAACCATAATATTTTGCCAGAACTTCGTCATGGACTTTGCTAAGGATGGCTTTCAATTCATCAGGCATATCGCCAGCCGTACAACAGGCATTGGTTTGCAGATCGGCGCTGGTTTGCAAAACTTCGCCGTAATATTCTTTGACGCTTTCGTGGTCCATATTGGCCCCCTTTATGGTTTTACCTTGCCTACCCGATGCACCAGCCGGTGCAACCCCGATCACAGAGATTTGTCAGTGCGCGAGCATTCGCCGCACCGGCCCCCAAACGCCAAGAATAACCAGCCCCAATGCAAAGCCAAAAATCGCATCCATCCCTGCCGTTGCTGACCAGTTAAGGGTGGGTACAAAACGTTCAGGCGCCAAATTTGACACGACATTTGCCCAGTCATGTACCAAATGCGCCGGAGCCTCCCAGCCAAGTTCACCCACTCCATGCAGCACAATCGAGCCCCCGACCCACAGCATCGCGGCAGTGCCAACCACCATAAGGGCAGACAAAAAACCCGGCATGACCCTAACAATCCGGCAGCCCAGCCAGCGGGTCAGGCTTAGCCGCCCACGGCGCGCCATTAGCAGGCCCAGATCATCGGCTTTGACGATAATTGCCACGCTACCATAAACCAAAACGGTGATGCCGATCCCGACAAGGGCCAAGGTAGCGGCCTCAATCCAGAAACCTGCATCAGGAATGGCAGCAAGCGAAATGGTCATAATTTCCGCCGATAGGATAAAATCGGTTTTGATCGCGCCTGCAACCTTGGATTCCTCAAGGTGGGCAGGGTCATCAAAGGTATCATTTCCATCGTCATGGCCCGCCTGCCCTGTCAGCCAGTGCCAAACTTTTTCGCCGCCCTCAAAACACAGATACATACCGCCAAGCGCCAAAATCGGCGCAATCGCCCATGGCGCAAAGGCCGACAAGGCCAGCCCGATAGGCAGCAAAAACAGCAGCTTGTTACGCAGGCTTCCAAGCGCGATCCGGCCAACGATCGGCAATTCCCGCGAGGCGGCAAAGCCATGCACATATTTGGGCGTTACCGCCGCATCATCAATAACCGCGCCCGCCGCCTTGGCCCCTGCCTTGGCCGCCTGCCCGACCACATCATCAATCGAGGCCGCCGCCACTTTGGCAATTGCGGCCACATCATCAAAAAGCGCCAATAATCCGCTCATTTTTTTCACCCCGTGCCGTGACAATAAATCCTGTGGACAACCTAGCGGGATAAATCACCTGCGGCAATCCGCCCTGCGTTACCGCTAACGATCCAAAAACAAGGCTATGTTTACGCTAACATGCTCAAATTAAAGCGAAATAAACGTTTTTTTAATTGGCGATAAGATTAACCACACCTATACAGACCCCAAGCTTTACACGCCCTGCCATGCCACTTGGCGCGGCGCATCATGTTAAAGACAAGGGGAATAATATGACCGTCACTATTGGTATCAACGGTTTTGGCCGTATCGGGCGCTGCACGCTGGCGCAAATCGCGGCAAGCGGGCGCAACGACCTTAAGGTTGTGAAGGTAAACGCCACCGGTCCAATTGAAACGGCCGCGCATTTGCTGCGCTATGATTCAGTGCATGGCCGGTTTCCCAATGAGGTAAAGATTGCCAATGGCACCATGGATCTGGGCCCCGGCCCGATGGAAATGTTTTCAACCTATGATCCTAATGAGCTGGACTGGTCAGGCTGTGACGTGGTTTTGGAATGCACCGGAAAATTCAATGATGGTGACAAGGCCAAGGTGCATATGGAACGCGGCGCGCGCAAGGTTCTGATTTCGGCCCCTGCCAAAAATGTCGATAAAACCATCGTTTTCGGGGTGAATTCTGACCAGCTTGAGGCCAGCCATTACGTGGTTTCAAACGGATCTTGCACCACCAACGGGCTGGCCCCGCTGGCCAAGGTTTTGAACGATGCAATCGGGATTGAACGCGGCATTATGACCACGATCCATTCCTATACTGGCGACCAGCCAACGCTGGACCGGCGCCATGACGACCTGTATCGCGCCCGCGCCGCCGCCATGGCCGTTATCCCCACATCCACCGGTGCAGCCAAGGCAATTTCCGAAGTACTGCCGGAACTGGCTGGCAAACTGGACGGCACCGCCCTGCGCGTGCCAACCCCGAATGTTTCGGCAATTGACCTGACATTCGAAGCCAGCCGCGATGTAACGGTTGAAGATGTAAACGCCGTTGTGCGCGAGGCCTGCATGGGGCCTATGGGCCATGTCTTATCCTATGATCCTGAACCCAAAGTCTCGATCGATTTTAACCATACGGAATACAGTTCAATTTTCGCGCCGGACCAAACCAAGGTTATCGGCGGGCGAACTGTGCGGGTTTTGGCATGGTACGATAATGAATGGGGGTTTTCGTCGCGCATGGCCGATGTTGCCGCCGCGATGGGACGAATTTCCTAAACAACACATCACGCAGACATGAAAGGCCCCGGCAATAAAACCGGGGCCTTTTTATATGTTCTTTTATCTTGCCCCTGCCCCGGTGTTTTTGCACACTGGCGTAAATCAGGCGCAACACAGGCGAACATTTCAATGACCAACACAATTGCCATTGGCCTTGCCCTAATTATTATTGGTTTTTTCATCATCGATTTTTCCTTTTTTGACAGCAGCATACTGGTATTTTTAGGACGCAAAATGTTTGCGCTCACGGAATATTTGGCCTTTTGGCGCTAAGCGGGGCCTTATCTGCCCCTGAAAGCCTTGACCTTTTGGCCGGAACCCTCATGTTAGCGGTAACATATTTGCCGAGTCGGCAATTTGATAAATTAGCGTAAAGAAAGGTCAGCCATGACAATCAAGGTCGCAATTAACGGGTTCGGTCGCATTGGCCGCCTTATCCTTCGGGCCGCCCATGAATTAGGGCGTAATGACATTGAAATCGTCGCAATCAATGATCTTTCATCGATTGAAACCAGCGCGCATTTGTTTGAATTTGACTCGGTACATGGGCGTTTCATGAACAAAGTTACCGTTTCTGGCGACAC
>DAOUQO010000144.1 GCA_030625565.1 Aliiroseovarius sp.
ATCTTCTGCGCCGCCTTTTTGTGGCTTGTATTCGTCCATCATTATGCTGCCCCCCGCATTTCCGCTGCTGCATCCTGAATGGCGCGGATAATTTTATCATACCCTGTGCAACGGCACAGATTTCCTGCCAGCCAGAAACGAATTTCTGACTCAGACGGGTCGGGATTTTTTTCCAGAAGCGCCTTGGCGGCAACCAGAATACCCGGCGTGCAGACACCGCATTGCAGGGCTGCATGTTCAATGATTTTGCGCTGTAGCGGGTGCAATTCTTCGCCGTTGGCCATGCCTTCGACGGTTTCAATTGTTTTGCCTTCGGCCTCGGCCCCAAGGACAAGGCATGAACTGACCAAACGTCCGTCCAGCATGACAGAACAGGCCCCGCAATCGCCGGTGCCGCAGCCTTCTTTGGCGCCGGTCAGGGTCAGGCGGTCGCGCAGTACATCCAGAAGGGTTTCGCGCGGATCACACAGAAATTCGACGCTGTCGCCGTTTACTGTGGTTGTGACGTGAATGTTGCTCATGCTTTTTCTCCGGCTTGTGCTGTGGCGCGTTCATAGGCCTGCAAAGCCACCCGACGTGCCATGACGCCAGCGATATGTTTGCGAAATTTGATGGTGCCGCGTTTGTCATCAATCGGGTTGCAGGCGGCAGTGGCGGCGGCAGACAATGCGTCAAGGGCCGCGTCATCCAGCGATGTGCCAATGATGGCATTTGCCGCATCAT
The DNA here is from genome assembly GCA_030625565.1 of Aliiroseovarius sp. Classification (GTDB taxonomy): domain Bacteria; phylum Pseudomonadota; class Alphaproteobacteria; order Rhodobacterales; family Rhodobacteraceae; genus JAAEUB01. Next base: position 724 of record DAOUQO010000144.1, read on the forward strand.
CCACCAGCAGCGCGGTGGGGGCAACGGCGCCAAGGGCCACGCGGGCTTCGGTGATAATATCGCCGTCCAGACGCAGATTAATGGCGCAACCAACCACGGCAATATCCATTTCTGTGCGCGGGATAAAACGCTGATAGGCGTCGCCAGCATGTGTGCCACGTGGCGGGATATGCACGGCGGTAACCAATTCGCCCTGCGCTAAAGACGTCTGGCCAGGGCCGGTTGGAATATCTTCAACAGGCACGCGGCGTTTGCCGTTTGGTCCCTGAACCGACACCTCGGCACCAGCCGCAATCATTGCAGGCACTGCGTCCGCAGCAGGCGAGGCATTGCACAGATTGCCAACCATAGTGGCGCGCCCCTGCACTTGGGTAGAGCCGATCAAATCAACAGCTTCGACCAAACCGGGCCATTCACGGCCAAGGTCCGAATGTTCGCGCAAAACCGCGCCGGGCACAGCCACGCCAATGGTCCAGCCGCCATCTGCTTCGCGGGTGATGTCGCCAACACCGGCGATTTTCTTGAGGTCAATCAACAGATCCGGCGTGAAAATATCGGCGCGCATTTGCACCAATACATCGGTGCCACCGGCAAGAAACCGGCTGGTGCCGCTGGCATCTGTCGCTAGCTTTATGGCGTCAGAGAAAGTGGATGGGGTGAGATATTGCATGGCGGCTCCTGATTGATTGAAACGCATGTAGGGTACATTTTTCGCAAGCGTGTTGATGCTAACATATTTGGCCAACGCTAAACGCGGCTTTCAGAATTGTCGATGCGGCATACACGATTTTTTCAAAAAAATCGGTCCGAATTTTTCGAAAAATTCGCGTGACTTTATAATCGTGTTGGCATTACGCCTGCGCGTTCCAGCTCAATCCGCAAAGCAGTCGCCATTTCTACGGCCTCTTTGGTGTCGCCATGCACACAGATTGTGTCTATTTTGGCAGCAATACGTTTGCCGCTTTCGGCAATAATCGCGCCCTCTTTCAGCATTCCCAGAATGCGCGTAGCGGCGGCCTTGGCATCATGCAAAACCGCGCCGGGCTTTGAACGGTCCAGCAGGGATGCGTCATCTTCATAGGCCCGATCTGCAAATATTTCACCGGCCCATGCACAGCCCAGATCACGCACGACGGCCTCCATTTTTGTGGCAGCCAGAACCATAATCACAAGGTCCGGCTGCACCTGCAGGGCCGCTTCATAACAGACCCGTGCGATTTCGGCGTCTTCGCATGCCATATTAGAAAGTGCGCCGTGCAATTTCAGGTGGCGCAGTTTGCCACCTGCGGCTTTGGCCATCGCTTGGGCCGCGCCAACCTGATAGGTCACCAGATTGCGCAGCTCATCCGTTGAAAGTACCATGCGCCGCCGCCCGAAGCCCTGCAGGTCATTAAACCCCGGATGCGCGCCGATCCCAACGCCGTTTTTCAGGGCCGCACGCATGGTTGTTGCCATGTGGTTTGCGTCGCCCGCATGGCCCCCACAGGCAATATTGGCCGAGGTAATGATATTCAGCAGCGCCGCATCATCGCCCATAGCCCAGCGGCCAAAGCCTTCGCCCATATCGGAATTCAGGTCAATTTTGGTTTGCATAACGCTGTCCTATTCTTCGTCTCCGGCGATAACGCCGCTGATAAGTTGATACGCCAGAAGATCGCTAATGTCATGGGGTTGGCGCACTAGGGGCTGCACAGATTTGCGTAAATTCTGGATAAGTCCGGCTTCTGGTTTGGTTGCTGCGTCGGCCTCATTCAGGGTTAGCAGGCTGAAACTGACTTGTGCGCTTGCGGGTGTTTGTGCCGCTTTGGCAAGGTCGGCGTCGATTACGGTGCCAATCCGCGGGTAGCCTCCGGTGGTTTGGCATTCGCATAGCAATATATAAGGCACCCCGTCGCCGGTCATTTGTATGTCGCCGGGCATGATCAAATCCGAAGCCTGCCCGCTGATTTCGGCCCCGAAGGGTGCGCCATCATGGTCCAGCCGGATGCCCTGTCGGTTGCCAATATGGGATCGGATAAAGCTGGAGCCAAGAAAAGCAGCCAGTGTATCGGGTGTAAACAAATCAGTTTGCGGCCCCTGTATCAGGCGAATAACTCCGCCCGAAAAACGGTCCTGAACCGGCAACACAGAGGCGGGCGCGGATGGGTCCGGATCCAGCCCGACCGGCAGGCTTGCGCCCGCTGTCAGCGCGTCACCAAGACCCACGGCCAGATGTGTCGCGCGGCTTTGCAAAACCTTGGGTGTGGTGATGCCACCAGCAGGAGTCAGATAGCCGTACACACCTTTTTGGGCACTGGCGATACTGAGAACCTGACCGGGCTGCACCCAATGGCTGGCGTGCCAACGCAAGGGTGATCCATCCAGTTGTGCCTGCATTGGTGCGCCCGTCAGGGCGATGCGTGTCGGGCTGGAAAAGCTGAACTTTCCGCCCATGCCAGCCATTTCAAGGCCTGCCAAAACCTGTGTGGAGCCCAGCAGTGCTGCGGCCTCGAACAAGGCCAGCCGGTCCGCAGCCCCGCCGCGCGAAAGGCCAGTGGCAATGTGGCCCGGGCGGCCTAAATCCTGCACTGTGATGGCCGGACCTGCACCAAGGATATTCATGTGCGCGTTCATGTCAGCACCTTGCAATGGCCCACATGCGCGCCGGCATTATCGCTGGCCAGTATGGCACGAAATTCGGATGTGGCGACAGGCTCGAATTGTACTTCGTCGCCGATACGCAGGGCAAAAGCATCTGTTTGTTCAGGGCGAAACGGGCGAAATGCTGTCTGGCCAACCCAGCGCCAGCCGGTGGCCGAAGGATTGGCAAACAACACAACCTGACGCACCGCAACCACCAAGGCACCAGCAGGAACCTGCGGGGTCAGCGCCGATTGGCGCGGGATGTTCCACGCGTCAGGCAGCAGGCCAAGATAGGGCTGACCGGGGGCAAACCCGATTGCCAGAACCCGCAGCCGCGCATTGGTTAATTCTGTCAGTGCTTTGGGGCTGGGCAGACCCACGCAAGCCGCGGCCTCATCCATCTGGGGGCCGAATTCATCGCCAAAAGCTGCTGGAATTGTCCAGCGCCTAAGCGGTGGGGGCAGCGCCAAATCAGCCCAGCCTGTGTCGCGTGCCGATAGCAGATCATCAAGGGCGGCGGTCATTTCGATGCGATTGGTTTTAACAGGATCAAACCGCACCAGAACCGAGGCCAGAGAGGGTACTATTTCGTCCACGCCTGCAATATTTGCACCTTCAACCAAGCGCGCAAAAACCTGTGCGGCGGCATTTGCAGCAGGATCCGGCATCAGCGAAAACCGCACGATTATGGCGTCGGGGCCAAGCGGGTGCAGCGTGGGTTTTGTGTTGTTTGACGACATTACGGACCTATTGCGGGGTTTTGCGATGTTGATGGGCAAAGCACGCGCCAATTGCAAATGGTTTCAGCCGCCTTTGGTGGCGGCTTTGCGCACGGCTTGTTCCAGCGCATTCAGAAAACGTGATTTATCCGCCTTGGAAAAGGCCCGACCACTGCCTTGGCGAAAGGGGTCGGCGGCGCGCATATCGGCGGCCAGATCGCGCATGGCCAGCTGATTGCCGATATTGGCCTTGGTGAATATTTCGCCGTTATGACGAATGACTTCGGCGCCGGCGGCAACGCATTTGGCGGCCAGCGGAATATCACCGGTAATCACCACATCGCCCGGCCCCGCGCGATCGGCAATCCAGATGTCGGCAATGTCAGGGCCGTCCGGCACATAAACCAGTTCAACCAGCGGGTTTTGCGACGGCCGCAGCCCGCCATTGCACACCATCAACAGCTTGATTTTGTGGCGGGTGGCAACCGCTTCGGCCTCGGCTTTAACCGGGCAGGCATCTGCATCGACATAGATCATGACGCTACCTTCATTTCACACCCATAATGCTTCGGCGTGGAAGGCAACGTGGTCCTCCATAAAGCTTTGTACAAAGAAATAGCTGTGGTCATAGCCCGGTTGCATACGCAAGGTTGCCTGTTGGCGGCGCTTGATGCAGGCCTCGGCAAAAGTTTCGGGCATTAGCAGATCAAGGAACTGGTCATTGGTGCCTGTGTCGGTCAAAATCGGCCCGTCAAAGCCCTTGTTGCGCATCAAAAGTGTTGCGTCATAGGCTGCCCATTTGCTTTTGTCGTCGCCCAGATATGCGCCCAGTTGCTTGCGCCCCCAGTCCGATGTTGTGGGATGGCAGATCGGCGAAAACGCAGAAACCGACCGAAACCTGCCCGGCAAATTCATTGCCAGAGTCAGCGCGCCGTGCCCACCCATGGAATGGCCGGTAATGGCCTGCCTGTTTGGGTCCAGCGCAAATTCGGCGAACAGCAATTCATGCAAATCGCGGGTGATATAGTCAAACATTTGGAAGTGTGGCGACCACGGGTTTTCGGTGGCGTTCACATAAAACCCCGCGCCTTGACCAAGGTCATAGGCATCGTCATCAGCGATGTTTTCACCGCGCGGGCTGGTGTCAGGAAACACCAGTGCAATGCCATGTTCGGCGGCCCAAATCTGTGCGCCTGCTTTGGTCATTGCATTGTCATGGGTGCAGGTCAGGCCAGACAGATACCACAAAACCGGCACAGGGCCATCGCGGGCCTCAAGCGGTAAAAATAGGCCAAAGGTCATGTCGCATTTGGTGGCTGAGGACGCGTGGGAATACACGCCCTGCATGCCGCCAAAACAGACGTTTTCAGATATGGTTTTCATCGATCTCTTTCTATTGGCTTACTATTATTGGCGCGGGGTGATCGCGATCGGAATAACCCGCAGTGCAAACAGTAAAAAGGCGCTGGCCCACAAAATTCCGGCGGTGTTTAGCATAAGCGCAGGCTCATTCACCCACCCCGAGGCCACGCGCAAAATCGCCCCCAGATGCAGTGTGCCCAGCAATATCCAGTCGCGCGCGCCGCCGACAAGCGGCCTGCCGGAATGGCCCAAAGCCGCGCGCAGCATAACGATTAAGGTCATTGAGGCAGCCGCGCCCGCGCCCATCGCGTGGCGTGTTTGGCTGAGGGTGACAAGGTCGGTCAGACTGGCCAATGCCAGAAATACCATAGTGACAGCCAGCCACAAATAGGCAGCATGTTGGCCCAGCAAAAGAGGCTCGCGACGTACCGCCCAACCTTGCCAGCGGGCAACGCGCGCGACCAGAGCCATTGCTGCCAATGCTGCCAACAGACCTGTGACCACCGACAGGCCTAACGCTGTCCATGCCACGGCCGTCGCAACCGAGGTAACCATTGCAATTTTATCAACCGTCCCAAAGGGCGCAGGTAGTTTTTTGAGCGGATAATCAGGGCGTCTTGACATCAGCCAGTTGCGCGAAAATGCAGGTGTAATGCGCCCGCCGATCAGCACCATCAGCACCAAAGCTGCCGAAAAACCGGCATTAATACCTATATCGGCCGGACCAAA
>DAOUQO010000134.1 GCA_030625565.1 Aliiroseovarius sp.
GATTTCCTTAGGTGTTTTAAATCCCGCCAGCCGTTCGCGTGCAAAGGCAATCAGTGTTATTTGGTCCACGTTCTGGCCCTTTTTTAGTTCAACAAAGGCGCAAGGGACTTCACCCCATTTGTCGTCGGGCTTGGCAACCACGGCGCATAATGACACGGCGGGGTGGTGCATTAGCGCGCCTTCGACTTCGACCGACGATACATTTTCGCCGCCTGATATGATGATGTCTTTGGCACGATCGGTGATCTGGATATAGCTGTCGGGATGCTGCAAGGCGATGTCGCCGGAATGGAAATAGCCACCCGAAAAACTAGCGGCGGTGGCGTCAGGATTTTTCAGATACCCCTGCATTACCGAATTACCACGGATCATAATTTCGCCCACGTGGGTGCTGTCCATCGGGGTTTGCACCATGGTTTCGGGGTCCATTACGGTGATGTCTTCCATCATTGGCATGGCGATGCCAGTGCGGGCTTTGATGGCAAAGCGGTCTTGTTCGGCCAAGTCATCCCACGCGTCATTGTCCCACAAACATTCTGTGACGTGGCCATAGGTTTCGGTCAACCCGTAGGCTTGGGTAACATTAAAGCCCAAGGGTTCGATCGCCTTCAGGGTTGCGGCAGGGGGCGGCGCACCTGCGGTGAAAACATTCACCCGATGATCAAAGGCGCGTTTTTCGTTATCAGGCGCGTTGATCAGGGTGTTCAAAATAATCGGCGCGCCACCGAAATGCGTGACCTTTTCATCGGCAATGGCGTCATAAATCGCGGCGGCGGTGATGTCGCGACAACAAATAATGGTGCCGCCAAGGGCTGGTATCATCCATGTGTGACACCAATTATTACAGTGAAACAGCGGCACAATCGTCAGATAGCGCGCGTGCAGCGGCATTTCCCAGCTCATCGCGGTGCCCATCGTGGTCAGGTACGCGCCGCGATGGTGATACACCACGCCCTTGGGCCGTCCGGTGGTGCCTGATGTGTAATTCAACGCCAGACTTTCCCATTCATCTTGCGGCATTATCCAGTCAAAGGCTGGGTCGCCCTTGGCCAAAAGTGTTTCATATTCAATGTGCTTGCCGCTTGAGGGATGGCTGGTGGCTGCATCACTTACCTCGATAATCATCGGGGCAGGGCCGCCTATTTTGGCAATCGCGGCTTCGGCCAAACCCAGAAATTCGCTATCGACCAGAACTGCCTTGGCTTCGCCGTGGCCAAAAATATAGCTTACGGTGTCCACATCCAGTCGTGTGTTAATCGCGTTCAAAACCGCGCCGGATGCGGGGATGCCAAAGGTGGCCTCGATATGGGGCAGGGTGTTGGGCAGCAGCGTTGCAACCACATCGCCGGGCAGAATGCCGATGTCTGCCAAACCCGAGGCAAGGCGGCTGACGCGCGCATAAAGGTCGCCATAACTCAGCCGGATTTCGCGATCAACCACGGCTTCGCGATGTTTAAAAACCAGTGCCGCGCGCCTGAGGTGGGACAGCGGCGTCAGCGCCACATGATTTGCCGCGCATTTATCCAGCCCGCGTTCATCTGCCATCCAGCCCATGCCTGTCCCCTTTTGAAAAACGAAATTCTGAAATAAACAAATACGATTTGCGCGCCCAAGGTCAATATCCAATAGGTAAAATGCGACGCCATCAACCGCTCGCCCATAGGTGCGCGATGGGTTAGGGTGGCGCATGATTATTTCGCATGGCCGCCGCTATATTTTTGTTCACGCGCCCAAAACGGGGGGCACGTCGCTTGCACTGGCGCTTGAAGCGCGCGCGATGAAAGACGACATCATGCTGGGTGACACCCCCAAGGCCACCCGCCGCCGTCACAAGGTTAAAGACATTCCAACCAGCGGGCGGCTGTGGAAACATTCCGGCCTGCGTGACATTGACGGTCTGGTTAGCCCTGCCGAAATTCGGGATTTTTTCATCTTTACCATTGTGCGCAACCCGTGGGATCGGGTCGTCAGTTATTACCATTGGCTGCGCGTGCAGGAATTTGACCATCCAGCAGTTGGCATTGCCAAGGTCACAGATTTCGCCGGTTTTCTGCGTGACCGCGTTATTATAAGCAGCCTTCGTAACCATCCATATGCAAGCTATGTCACTGATCCCAGCGGGGCCGAACGCTGTGATTTGTTTTTGCGTCTTGAGCATTTGGATCAGGATATTGGCCCGCTGAATGTGCATCTGGGGTTTGATCTGGGGCCAATGCCGCATGTGAACCGTTCAAGCCGCGACGCAGATTTTCGCAGCTATTACACCAGCAAAGATGCCGAAATCGTGGCGGAAGCTTGTGCAGACGATATTGCACGCTTTGGTTATACTTTCGATTAGCCAGTATTTGGGCCTGTTTAGGGTCGAATCAAACAAAACTCCCCCTGAAATTGCCATATTTAAGACCGAATCGCTTGCTGGGGGGCGTCAAAATCGCGCAACAATTCGGCGTGTTGCGGCATTATGGTTTACATTGGGTTAACGATTGTTGGCGATTTCGCCGTAATCCCGCGCCACAGGTTTGATTGCCCCGTCTGTCGAAATGATGCCACATAATTGCCGAAATTCGGGCGAAATCATGGCAAAATTCAAGCGCTCCCTTAGGTCATCGCCCAAATGGGCAAGATGAAACCCAAAGGAGCCACCCCATGTTCATGTCCAAACAAACTGTCTTTACCGCCGATTTTTCCCAAGCTGAAATGATAGACCTTGAGGCCGCGATGTTCCCCGCAGCACTTGCGCGATCCGGCATGATCGAAGGCACACGCGTCGAGGCTGCGGATGGTTGGCGTGGGGTTGAAACCCTGATGCGGGGTGATGCTGTTTACACATTTGACGGGGGTTTGCAGCAGATCAAAATGGTTCATCGCCAAGATGTGCGTCCGGCGCGTGCCTTGAATGTTCCTGGTGGTGCTTTGGATAATTGCGCCGAAATGGTGCTGTTGCCCGGCCAGCATGTGTTGTTGGAAGATGATCGCGCCGAGGCCATGTTTGGCAGCCCCCTTGCGCTGGTTCCCGCCGCCGCTTTGGCAGGGTTTCGCGGCATTGAATGGGTCAACTGGAAGGGCGCACAGACTGAAGTCATCACATTGGAATTTGACCAAGAGGAAATTATTTACGCCAATACCGGCACATTATTTCAATGCCCGAACGCGTCACAATTGGCGCTGCCGCGCCCGATTTCAAAGTTCTTTAATGTGCTGGATTTAGCGGATGCCCGCGAAATGGTTGCCCTGATGTCAACGGATAATGTTTTTGAATTTTGCGCTGCCTGAGCCATTAAGCAGAAAATATGCGACCCCGGAGATGATCCGGGGCCGCATTTGTTTATGCAGACATGTAGCGGGCATAAAACCCGTCATTTTTCGCGGCCATGTCACGCAGCAAATCAGGTGTGGTAAAGCGCGCGCCATGTGTGGCAGCTAGCGCGTCGCACAGCTCAACAGCTTTGTCGGCACTGATCATATCCAGCCAGCTTAAAGGCCCGCCGGACCACGGCGCAAAGCCCCAGCCCAAAATGGCACCTACATCGCCTTCGCGAATGTCCATCAAAACGCCTTCTTCCAAGGCACGAACGGCCTCAAGCGCTTGGGCGAACATCAGGCGATGCTGCACTTCGATCAGGTCAGGCTGGTTGTCCAAGGCAGGGTATTTATCGGCCAGACCATCCCACAACCCTGTGCGTTTGCCTTTGGCATCATAGGTGTAGAAACCAGCACCAGTTTTGCGGCCCATCCGGCCTTCGTCCGCCATCCAGAAGATCACGTCGTCAACTGCGCTGTCGGGGTATGCGTCCCCCATTGCCGCCTTGGTTGCCGTGGCGATTTTAACCGCCAAATCAATGGAGGTTTCATCGACCAATTGTAGTGGCCCAACCGGAAAGCCCAGCATTCGCGCGGCATTTTCCACCAGCGCCGGTGCGACACCTTCGCCAACCATGCGAATGCCTTCGTTCAGGTATGGGATGATGCAGCGGTTGGCATAAAAGAACCGTGCATCATTAACCACAATGGGTGTTTTTCGAATTTGCCGTGCAAAATCAAGCGCTTTGGCAACTGCGCGATCACCCGTTTCCTTGCCTTTGATGATTTCAACCAACAACATACGTTCCACGGGGCTGAAAAAATGGATGCCGATATACTGCTCGGGCCGCTGTGATGCCTTGGCCAATTCCGTAATTGGCAGCGTTGAAGTGTTGGTGGCAAAGATGCAATCAGCACCGATGACTTCTTCAACCGCTTTGGTGACAGTCGCCTTGATTTTGGGGTCTTCAAACACCGCCTCAACGATCAGATCACAGCCCTTCAGGGCGGCGTAATCAGTGGTTGCTGTGATCAGGCCCAGTATGGCGTCTTTCTTGGCTGGCGTGGCCTTTTTGCGGGCGATACCTTTGTCCATATAGGTTTCAGAATACGCCTTGCCGCGGTCAGCTGCCGCTTGGTCTTGGTCCAGCAATACCACTTCGATGCCCGCCATTGCCGACACCAACGCGATGCCCGCACCCATCATGCCGGCGCCTAAAATGCCGACCTTTTTCACCGACTGATCTGCCACGCCAGCCGGGCGCACAGCGCCTTTTTCCAGCGCGGTTTTGTTCAGGAAAAGTGACCGGATCATCGCGGTGCTGGTCGGGTCCATAATGACCTTGGTGAACCAACGTGCTTCGATCTTGAGGGCAGTATCAAATGGCACCAAAGCGCCCTCATAAACTGCCGCAAGCAATGCTTTGGCCGCAGGAAATGCGCCTTGCGTTTTGCCGTGCACCATGGCGTTTGCGCCGATCATGGTGGGGAAACCTGCAGGGGTATAAGGCGTGCCGCCGGGCATTTTATAGCCGCGCGCATCCCACGGTTTCACGATGTCAGCATCCGTGGCGTTCAGCACCCATTCCTTGGCGCGGGCCTGCAATGCATCAGGTGCTACGACCTCGTCAATCAGGCCAGCAGCAGCGGCTTTGGCGGGGGGCAAAATTTTGCCCTCAAGCAAGAACGGGCTGGCCGCCATTGCACCCAGTTTGCGGATAAGACGCGTGGTGCCGCCAGCGCCGGGGAAAATCCCGATCATAATTTCCGGCAGGCCGATTTTGGCCTTGGGTTTATCGGCGGCAATGATGTGATGGCAAGCCAGCGGAATTTCCAGCCCGATGCCCATGCCTGTGCCGGTCATGGCGCAAACAATCGGCTTGCCGCCCTTGTTGGTTTTGGCATCCATGCCTGCGCGTTCAATCCCGCGCAGCACGCCGTGCATTTTCATCAGCCCGTCAAACAGCCCCTTGGCTGGGTTGTCGCCGCTGTCTTCTTTCAGACGCGCCAGCACGTTCAAATCCATGCCGCCAGCAAAGCTGTCTTTGCCCGATGTGATGATCATGCCCTTGACTGCATCATCGGCAAGGCCCGCCTGAACATGGGCGTTCAGATCGTCAAAGCCTTGAAATGTCATCACATTCATGGACTTATCTTTACAGTCCCAAGTGATCGTTGCGACGCCGTCTGCGTCAATTGCGTATGTAAAATCGCTCATGTTTATATTCTCCTTTTACACGCGCTCGATGATAGTTGCGGCACCCATGCCAGAACCGATGCACAAAGTGGCAAGACCGGTTTCTTTGTCGGAACGTTCCATTTCGTCCAGCAGGATCGACATGATGACTGCGCCCGATGCACCCAGCGGATGGCCCATGGCAATCGCGCCGCCATTAACGTTGGTTTTGTCGTGGTCGGCGTTGAAATGCTGCAGATAACGCAGCACAACCGAGGCAAATGCCTCATTCACTTCGGCCAAATCAATGTCGGCAATATTCATGCCTGCAGCGGCCAAAACACGTTCGGTTGCCGGAACCGGCCCGGTCAGCATGATGGTTGGATCTGTCCCAATGCGGCTGGTGGCAACGATGCGGGCGCGGGGCTTGATGCCCATGCGGATGCCGTATTCTTTGTTGCCAATCAGCACAGCAGCGGCGCCATCGGCGATACCGGACGAGTTGCCCGCATGGTGTACGTGATTAATACGCTCAAGTTCAGGATATTTCATTAATGCGACTGTATCAAAGCCCGGCATGACTTCGCCCATGGCCTTGAAGCTGGGGCTCAGACCACCAAGGGCCTGCATGTCTGTGGGGCGGATCATTTCGTCTTGGCCCATGATTTCCAGCCCGTTTTGGTCTTTGACTGCAAAGATTGATTTATCAAAGCGCCCTTCGGCACGCGCAGCTGCGGCGCGCTTTTGGCTTTCGACGGCATAGGCGTCGACGTCATCGCGGCTGAAGCCGTATTTGGTGGCGATAATGTCGGCAGAAATGCCTTGCGGCACGAAATAGGTTTTCATCGCAAGATGTGGGTCGGCCGCGATTGCGCCGCCGTCCGAGCCCATGGGAACGCGGCTCATGCTTTCAACGCCACCGGCGATCATTGCGTCACCTGCGCCACCACGGATTTGGTTGGCGGCCATGTTGATGGCCTCAAGCCCCGAGGCGCAAAAACGGTT
>DAOUQO010000111.1 GCA_030625565.1 Aliiroseovarius sp.
ATCCTAAGCGCCGCGCAAACAATATTTAGCCTGCCACTGATTTTCTTATTTGGTCTTGGCCTTCGCAACCGTTTCCGCCTGCGTTAACCCCCACACAAAAACGCCCCGACCGTTTCCAGTCGGGGCGCTTATTTTCGTTTAGGAACTAAGCCCTAGCCATAACGGTATGGGCGCCCTGCGGCTTCCATGTCGGCGTTATAGCGTTTGAAGATTTCAACCACTTTACGCTTGGTTGGGCTTTCGTCGCCAATCTCTTCCCAGAACACTTTGGCGGCGGATTCGACCGTTGCCCATTCTTCGTCTGGGATGCTTGTCAGCTCCATTTTTGGACCATTTACGCGCAGTTGCGCTTCGCCACCCCAGTACCACCACTGGCGATAGTAATGTGACTGGTCACAGCAAACGCGGAACAGGGTTTGCAAATCTTCTGGCAGTTCATTCCAGCGGTCCATATTGGTAAAGAACGATCCCGCCCATGCGCCTGAAATGTTGTTGGTCAGGAAATAGTTGGTCACGTCAGCCCAACCCACGGTGTAATCTTCCGTGATGCCTGACCATGCGATGCCGTCAAGTTCGCCAGTTTGCACGGCGACCTCGATGTCTTCCCAAGGCAATGTCACAGGGACAACGCCGAACTGGGTCAAAAAGCGCCCAGCAGTTGGGAACGTAAAGACGCGTTTGCCCGACAGATCCGCAAGGCTGCGAATTGGGTCTTTGGTGGCAAAGTGGCATGGATCCCATGAGCCGGCCGAGATGTGTTTCACACCAACAGCCGAATATTGTTCATCCCAGATTTCGTTCAGGCCGTATTGGTTGAACAGCACTGGAACATCCAGAGAATAGCGCGATGCAAACGGGAAATACCCGCCGAAAACAGTGACTTCGGTAGGGGAGGCCATGCTGTCGTCATCAGACTGAACCGCGTCAATCGTGCCTTTTTGCAGGGCGCGGAACAATTCGCCTGTTGGGACCAATTGGTCGCCAAAGAACAGTTCGATCTGCATCCGGTCACCGGCGATTTTGTTGAACATTTCAATCGCAGGGGTAATCACGTGGGCGGCAAGGGATGCGCCCGCATAGGTCTGCATCCGCCAGCGGATGGTGGATTGTGCAAGTGCAGGTGCAGCCAAGGGTGCGGCAAGCGCGCCAGCCCCGGCAGCGGTTATAAACTTACGTCTTGTTGTCATTCTCTCTCTCCTTCGGTTGATATTATGCTCCGTTAGCGGAGTTCTTATTGGTTATTTTCCATAGACATATTCCGGCAGCCACAAGGCGATTTGCGGAAATATCATAATCAAAGCCAGCGAAAACACCATCACGCCGACAAATGGCAAGATCGACCCGTAAATATCGCGCAAGGTGATTTCGGGTGGCGCCATGGCGCGCATCAAAAACAGGTTATAGCCAAAGGGCGGCGTCATATAGGCGATCTGTGTGGTGATGGTATACAAAATCCCGTACCAAACCAAATCAAATCCTAAAACCTGCACCAGCGGCACATAAAGCGGCGCGACGATAACCAGCATTGCCGTGTCATCCAGAAACGTGCCCATGATGATGAAACTTAGCTGCATCAAAATCAGGATCATCCACGGGCTTAGTCCCAGTTGGTCGGTAAACAGATACGAAATCGCCTTGACCGCGCCTAGCCCGTCAAACACCGCGCCAAAGCCCAGTGCAGCCAGAATAATCCACATGAACATGCACGATATACCCAGCGTATTGCGGACCGAATTTTCAAACACTTCGCGCGTCATCCGTCCCTTAAGGACAGCGGCCAGAAATGCCGCAATCGCGCCAATTGCCGAACTTTCCACCAGCGACGTCCAGCCGTTTACAAACGGCACCATCATGATGGCAAAAATGCCCAGCGGCAGCAGGCCAGCGCTTAGCAGCCGCAGCTTTTCATTAAGGGTCACATTGCGTTCTTCTGGTGGTAAAACCGGTCCCAGTTCGGGCTGGATTTTACAGCGAACTACCACGTAAATTATGAAAAATGTTGCCATCATCAGGCCCGGGAACACCCCGGCAAGCCACAACTGGCCAACAGGTTGGCGCGCAATCATCGCATATAAGACCAGCACCACCGACGGCGGCACAAGGATGCCCAGACTGGACCCCGCCTGAATGACACCTGTGACCATGCGCTTGTCATAGCCGCGTTTCAGCAGCTCTGGCAGCGCAATTGTCGCCCCGATCGCCATGCCAGCAACCGACAGGCCATTCATTGCCGAAATCAGCACCATAAGCAGGATCGTACCAATCGCCAGACCGCCCTGAACGGGCCCCATCCAGATATGGAACATTTTATATAAATCATCGGCAATTTTTGATTCCGACAGCACATAGCCCATGAAAATGAACATCGGCAGCGTCAGCAGCGGATACCATTTCATCAACTTCATTGCCGCGGAAAACCCAAGGTCAGACCCGCCCGGCCCCCATAGAAGAATTCCGGCGATAACACCAACAAACCCGATAGCTCCGAACACCCTTTGACCAGTGAACAGCATCAACATCAGGGTTGAAAACATCAATATGGCGATCATTTCATAAGACATCAGGATTTCTCTCCGCGAATGACCAGGACATCTTTTAGAAACTCACTAAGCGCCTGTAATAACATCATTAAAAACCCGATTATCATAATCAATTTGATCGGCCACAGATAAGGGCGCCATGCGGTTGATGACCGTTCCAAACGGCCAAGAATTTCGCCCGCAGCATCAGGGCCGCCGGTAACGAACGCCCAAACGATACTGCCTAAAAAGGTGAAATAATCATCCCCCCAATAACCTAAACCGTAGGCCATTGAGCCAACCGCGCCGTAAAAAAGCACGCCCACATAGAACATCAAAAACAGAACGGTAATGGCGTCGAACCAGGCCTTGCGCCGAATTGTCCATTCTCCGTAAAATAGATCCATCCGCACGTTTGAACCTAACTGAACTGAATATGGCCCACCCAAAATGTAATAGGCAACCATGGCAAACTGCGCCATTTCCAGCGTCCAGAGCGACGGCGCAAAGAATGTTTTTGAAACCGAAGACCACAGCAAAATCGCCATCATGACGAAAATTCCGTACATGATAATGCGCCCGACACGGCGGTTAAAGCCATCGACCCAGCGGATATAGCCGCGCATAAAACCGGTCATTCCTGACCCTCCGTATTTGGTATAGCGCCGCAATCTTTCAGGGCTTGAATTAGAATTTCATTCAGGAATGTGCTGACCTTTGCAAGGCCATCTTTGGTTGCCACCAGATCATTTCGAACCTCGACCATCACATTCAACAACCCACGCGACCCCGCATGCAGGTTCAGCGAATGGGTCACCCCATCTTCGGGACCGTAAGGGTCATTTCGACGAACAATATAAGCTACATATTCATCGCACAGCGCCAAAACAGCGTCGGCAAGGCGACTATCTGCATCATGCAGGATGCCAATTTCGACCTCGCGTTTTTTGCCATGATAAACGGGCGTGAACGTGTGCATTGTGACGACAGCCTTGGCCCCGGAATTTTCAATAACGCGGCTGGCGGCATCACAAAATGGTTGATAGATTTCGTCAATTCGCGCCTGTTTTGCAGCCCTGTCCAGCCCGACATTTCCCGGAACTTTAATAAGTTCGCTTTGCTCAATCATCGCGCCGGCCGCTTCGGGCGGGCGGTTACAATCGTATAAAAGCCGTGAAACACCAGAAGCCACCAAGGGTGACTTCAGATCAACGGCCAAAAGGCGTGCCAGATCCAGCGCACCGGGATCCCAAGCCGCATGGCTGATTTGATTCGCGGCACTTAGGCCAAGCGTGCCAAACCGCTCAGGAAAATGATTTGAGGCATGTTCGCACAGCACAACAACATCAGTGAAGCCTGACGGTCCTTCGACCATCACCACACTATCTTGGCCAGATTGTTGCGCCATTCATCCCCCATTTGGTTGTGCTTTTCAGCAAAGCACAAGCGACCCGCTGAATTTACAACCATTTATCTTCTTTGGCTTACCCTGTGTAAATGTGATTGCAAAGAATATTTTTACCGAGCGGACAAAAAACAACAGGCACCACGCGGCAGGAACTAAACCGCGACAGAACCAGTCTTTTAGAATGCTCAGCCCTTCAGTACCCCTTCAAACTCACGCCATTCTCCTGCGCTCATGCCGGAATTTTCCTGTGTGACGTCTTCGCCTTTCAGCATACGACGCACGCATTCCATCGCCGTGGCCGACATGTTTTCGCCGCCCATGCGGTAATCTTCGAACGCGCCGTAGGCTGCGGGCACCCAGTCGGCGACGACCTTGCAGATTGCGTCGGCATAGACACGGATTTCGTATTGGGCGTGGTGGTCTGCGCGAAGGCGCAAAAAGTGGAACAGGTTATGCAGATCGACCTTCCAATACCATTGCGTATAGATGCTGGTCGGCAGGTTCATGCGGGCCAATTCGCGCGCAAGGCCTGCTTGGCCTTCGTCCGATATCATCGCCTCGTAATTGTCATAGGCGCGGTTGGCGTCGCCTTTCAGGGTTTCCAGAACGCGCGCGGCTTCTTCGCCTTCCAGAACCGCGCCGCGGCCTTGGTTATTCACCACGCTTTGCGCGTTTACGTGTTCGGGCGCGGGGGTGTAAAATTCGCGGTCCAGAATGGAATAGCGCGCGGAATATTCGTTCACATTGGCCGTGCGGTGGCGAATCCATTGCCGCGCCACAAAGACCGGCAATTTCACATGCAGCTTGATTTCGCACATCTCGAACGGGGTGGAATGCCAGTGGCGCATCAAATACCGGATTAGGCCCGCATCGTTTTGCACCGATTTGGTGCCCTTGCCATAAGAAACCCGCGCAGCCTGACAGATCGCGGCGTCGTTACCCATATAATCGATGACACGGACAAAGCCGTGGTCCAGCACCTCGTGGGCCTTATAAAGATGGGCCTCCATCCCTTCGCTGACCGCGCGCAGGGTTGGCTGAGGCGTGGCACGTTGGTCTTCAATTTCGGCGATTTGGTCGGGTGTTAGGGGCATGGCGAATCTCTCTGCAAGTTTGGGTTGTGACCACTATATATTGTGGGGGCGTTTCCCCCAACACCCATATGCACAGGTCTTTCAACTTGTGTGACTTCTGCTAGGGTGGCGCAGAAACGGAGGACATCATGAAAATTCGCTATCTGCACACAATGGTTCGCGTCACCGATCTGGACGCCAGCATCGCCTTTTTTGAACTGCTGGGCATGAAAAAAACCCGCCATTCCGATTATGAAAACGGACGGTTTTCGCTGATTTTCATGGCGCCAGAGGGCCAAGAGGAATGTCCGGTTGAGCTGACGCATAACTGGGACGGCGACGAAGGTTTGCCATCAGACAGCCGCCATTTTGGCCATCTGGCATACGAGGTCGAAGATATTTACGCCATGTGCGCGCATTTGCAGGCCAACGGCGTGGTCATCAACCGCCCGCCACGCGACGGACGCATGGCGTTCGTGCGTTCGCCCGATAATATTTCGGTCGAGCTGCTGCAGGCGGGTGAACCCAAAGCCCCGGAGGCGCCATGGGCAAGCATGGAAAATACTGGTCACTGGTAGGCGTAATTGGTGCCTTTTTTCTGTTAGCCACCCCCGCGAACGCCACCCCCTGCCGCCAAGCACTGGCGCTGGGGCTGGATGTTTCAGGGTCAGTTGACGCGCATGAATACCGCTTGCAGCTGGATGGCTTGGCCGCGGCCCTAAGCAACGCGCAAGTGCGTGATGCACTGTTGGCCATGCCCCACATTCCTGTCAGGCTAGCAGTTTATGAATGGAGCGCGCCCAATGATCAGCGGGTGATTGTGCCTTGGGCCGAGATCACTGATCCTGCGGCCCTGAACGCTGCAATTGCCCGACTGGGCGCGACAATACGCGCACCATTCGGGCCATCAACGGCACTGGGAATGGGCATGACATTTGGCGGAAAATTACTGGCCAGCCAAGGGGAATGCTGGACGCACACCTTGGATATTTCCGGCGACGGGCAATCCAACACCGGACCACGCCCACAAGATGTGCGCGATGTGATCGGTCTGGACGGGATCACGATAAATGCGCTGGTGATTGGGGATGGCGGCGAGGCACCGGGCAATTTAAATACGTATTTCAAGACCTTGGTTATTCGCGGGATAGGGGCGTTTAGCGAGCAGGCAGATGGCTTTGCCGCCTATGAACAGGCCATGGTGAAAAAGCTGCTGCGCGAATTGCAGGGGCTTATGGTTTCTGAGGTCATTTTGCACCCATAAGGGGCCTCCGGCGGGGATATTT
This sequence comes from Aliiroseovarius sp., assembly GCA_030625565.1. Taxonomy (GTDB): domain Bacteria; phylum Pseudomonadota; class Alphaproteobacteria; order Rhodobacterales; family Rhodobacteraceae; genus JAAEUB01. Next base: position 6,287 of record DAOUQO010000111.1, read on the forward strand.
ATTGCAAGAGGAAAGGGCGCGGTTTTCCTGCGCCTTTAGCTGCCTCTGTAGGTCGAATATCCGTAGGGCGATAAAAGCAGCGGTACGTGATAATGCGCGGCGGCGTCATTCATGCCAAAGCGGATTGGGACCACATCCAGAAATAGCGGTGCAGCGCCTGCCTGGTTTGTGGCGTGCAGGTAATCACCGGCATGAAAAACCAGTTCATAAATGCCGGTTTCAAAGATTTCGGCAGGCAGGATTGGCGCATCTGTGCGGCCATCTGAATTGGTCACGGTTTCGGCCAGTTTTTCGCGGGCATCACCGACAAGGCGGAAAAGTTCAATTTTAATGCCGGGGGCGGGCAAGCCTTGTGCTGTGTCCAGAACATGTGTGGTTAGAAAACCTGTTGGCATGAAAGTTCCTCCGTTAATTGGTGTAGTGTGGCAAAGCAAACTGGGAAAAGCGAGCCTTAAGCGGCAGGCAGAAACACCTTTCTGGTTTTTTTGAAAGCCAGCGCGGGTTTTTTCGGATAATCAGGGAATAGGAAATGAAAGGGCGGATCGAAATGCAGCGCTATCCACGAGATCTTACAGGGTACGGGGCGACCCAGCCTGACCCGGAATGGCCCGGCGGCGCACGCATTGCGGTGCAGTTTGTGCTGAACTTTGAAGAAGGCGGCGAAAATAATGTGCTGCATGGCGATGCTGGCTCCGAGGCGTTTTTGTCGGATATTGCAGGGGCTGCATCTTGGCCCGGCAAGCGGCACTGGAATATGGAATCGCTGTATGATTACGGCGCACGCGCCGGATTTTGGCGGCTACATAAATTATTTACCGGCGCAAATATTCCGCTGACAATTTACGGTGTTGCAACGGCGTTGGCACGTGCCCCTGTGCATGTTGCTGCCATGCAAGATGCCGGTTGGGAAATTGCCAGTCACGGCCTAAAGTGGGTCGAGCACAAGGACATGAACGAGACTGACGAGCGCGCCGCAATTGCCGAGGCGGTTCGTCTGCATACCGAAGTAACAGGCACGCGGCCCAACGGTTGGTACACGGGCCGGTGTAGCGAAAACACTGTGCGTCTGACGGCTGAAGAAGGCGGATTTGCCTATGTTTCGGACACGTATGACGATGATTTGCCTTACTGGATCGAGGTCGGTGAACGCGATCAATTAGTCATTCCCTATACGCTTGAGGCAAACGACATGCGTTTTGCCACAGCGCCTGGATACACCACTGGCGAGCAGTTCTTTACCTACCTCAAAGATGCCTTTGATGTGCTGTATGGCGAAGGGCTGACAGGCGCGCCAAAAATGATGAGCATTGGTTTGCATAACCGTCTGATTGGGCGGCCCGGAAAGATCGCTGGGCTTGAGAAATTTATTGAACATATTCAAGGCTATGAGGGCGTTTGGTGCCCGCGCCGCATTGATATTGCCAACCACTGGGCCGAGCATCACCCGCATGTGCGGCGCACGCGGCCAAGCCAGATGGCTAAGGGCGATTTTGTTGCTGCATATGGCGGCGTTTTTGAACATTCCGCATGGATTGCTGAACGCGCGCACGGGCTGGAACTGGGGCCAAGCCACGACGGCGCTGTGGGGCTGCATAATGCGCTTGCGCGAATATTCCGGTCGGCCAGTTGGGCCGAAAGGCTGGGCGTACTGAATGCGCACCCTGATCTGGCGGGCAAACTGGCGGCGGCCAAGGCATTGACCGACGAAAGCACCTTGGAG
>DAOUQO010000122.1 GCA_030625565.1 Aliiroseovarius sp.
AATTTCCCGTTCTCAAATACCGCAAAACCCCGCGATTCCTTCATGCGGGTCAAAACTTTATAGGCAGGGGGCATAGGCGCGGTAAAGAGGCATAAGCAGGTCTTTTGAGCAGCTTTTCGCCAAATATGGTTAAAGCCATGGCTCTAAAACAAAGACATTTCGGCCAAAAATGTTCGATTTATGCTATTTTCAGCGGCAACGATTATCCGTTACCGCCGAAAATGTTCGGTTTGTGTACTTATGGCTTGGTTTTCTCACGCCGTACTAAAAGATTGTTCAGGGCATTAACATAGGCCTTGGCCGAAGCAACGACCGTATCGGTGTCCGAACTTTGACCCGTAACAATTTTGCCGTTTTCTTCCATTCGAACGCTAACTGTGGCCTGTGCGTCGGTGCCTTCAGTGACCGCATGGACCTGATAAAGCTGCAAACGGGCATCATGGGTAAACAGGGTTTTAATCGCATTGAACACGGCATCAACCGGCCCATCACCCTGCGCTGTTACCTGATGATCTTCACCATCAATTTCTAATGTCAGGTCTGCGGATTGGGGGCCTTCAGTGCCACAAACCACGCGCAGGGATTTCACCTTGATCCGGTCATTTTCCGCGTCTGTCCCGTCGCCCATCAGGGCAATCAGGTCTTCGTCAAAAATTTCCTTTTTGCGGTCCGCCAGTTCCTTAAAGCGCACAAACACATCGCGCAACTGATTGTCGGCCAGATCATAACCCAGATCGCCCAGTTTGGAGCGCAAAGCCGCGCGACCGGAATGCTTGCCCATCACCAAATTGGTTTCAGACAGCCCGATATCTTCGGGGCGCATGATCTCAAACGTTTCAGAATTTTTCAGCATGCCATCTTGGTGGATACCGCTTTCATGGGCAAAGGCATTTTTGCCGACAATCGCCTTATTGAACTGCACAGCGAAACCAGAAACCTGCGCCACACGGCGCGAAAGTCCGATGATTTTGGTGGTGTCCACTTTGGTTTTCCAAGGCATGATATCTGGCCGAACCTTCAGGGCCATGACCACTTCTTCCAATGCGGTATTGCCTGCGCGTTCACCCAAGCCATTGATTGTACATTCAATTTGGCGCGCGCCAGCCTCGACCGCAGCCAAAGCATTCGCCGTCGCCATGCCCAGATCATTGTGGCAATGGGTGGCAAAGATGATTTCATCCGCACCGGGCACACGTTCCAGCAGCATTTTAATCAAATCTGCACTTTCGCGCGGCGCGGTATAGCCAACAGTGTCGGGAATATTGATCGTAGTGGCCCCGGCCTTGATAGCGATTTCAATCACACGGCACAAATAATCATGTTCTGTACGGGTCGCATCCATTGGCGACCACTGGATATTATCGCACAGGTTTCGCGCATGGGTGACCGTTTCATGGATCACATCGGCCATCGCATCTTTGGTCAGGTTCGGGATGTCACGGTGCAAAGGGGACGTGCCAATAAAGGTGTGAATACGCGGGCGGGCGGCGTGTTTCACGGCCTCCCAGGCACGGTCAATATCACGCGGCATTGCACGCGAAAGGCCGCAGATCACCGCATTTTTCGAGCGGCGTGAAATTTCGGCCACGGCCTCAAAGTCGCCTTCTGAAGCAATGGGAAAGCCGGCTTCGATAATATCGACGCCCATTTCATCCAGCATTTCAGCGATTTCGAGCTTTTCGTCATGGGTCATGGTTGCGCCGGGGGATTGTTCGCCATCGCGCAAGGTGGTGTCAAAGATCAATACGTGATCAGAAGTCGTTGTCTTGGTCATGTCAGGGTCTTTCTGTCTAGCTTAGTCATAAGGTGATTGGCGCGATGTACCTCTGAGCGGTCGCGCCAAATGGCACGCTCAGAGGCGACTAAGTAGAAGCAATGCAATAAGGCCCGTGCTGTGGCGGGTAATTGCGGAAAATATGTACATCTGCTGTGCCATAAACGCGACTATAAGGAATGCAGCGCATAGATAAAGCAGTTTTTTCAACAGGGCTAAACCTTGACCAATACAGGGCAAGGCACATATCTATAAAGGTGCTTGGGCCAGTTTTTGGTCTTAGCCCGCGAACAGGAAAAAATTATATGACCCCGCCTCCAGCCAGACGCAGCCGCAAAAGTGCCCAGGATCGCAAGGCTGAAATCGTATCCGCCGCCATTCGCCTTGCCGCAGAGCTGGGCCCTGACCGGGTAACCACCCAACGAATTGCTGACGAAGTGGGGCTGACGCAGCCCGGTATTTTCCGGCATTTTCCTGCAAAAACAGATATTTGGGTTGCCGTTGGTGAATGGATCGCCCCCAGCCCCAGCGCCCAAGATGTCAAAGGTGGGTTTGCCTCTGCCAGCGCGGACCCCGCCCAACAGGTTCGTGATATGGTTTCAAGGTTCCTTTCCGGCATTGCCCGCCATCCAGCCATTCCCGCCATCCTTTTTTCACGCGAACTGCACGCCGAAAACGAACAATTAAGGGCGCATTTCGAAAAAGTTATGACAGGACGGCGCACAAAATTTACGCGCCTGATTGAACAAGCACAGGTCGCAGGCCAACTTTCCAAGGCAATTGCACCAGCTGACCTTGCCGCGCTTGTGCTGGCGCTCATTCAGGGTCTGGCAATGCGCTGGTCACTCGAAAACAGGGGCTTTGATCTTGAGGCAGAAGGCATGCGCCTGCTTGCCGGACTTTTATCGGTCAAATAGCCAAAACAGGCCGCAAGCACAGCATATCATATACATTCAATATGTCGCAGATAAAACATTTTGTTTTCAGTCAATTGTGGGGCATATTGATTGAATACGGTCAAAATCACCGGATAAAGCGCGCTCATGCGCCATTAACAAAGGGGGCTTACCCCTTAGCATTCGAACAGAGGAGTTATACCTATGGCACATGTTGTCATCCTGGGCGCGGGTCTAGGTGGGGCTATTCAAGCCTATGAACTTAAAGACACTTTAAGCAAAAGTGACACAATCACGGTCATCTCGAACAAGCCCTATTTTCAGTTCACACCGTCAAATCCATGGGCTGGTGTTGGCTGGCGCAGCAAAAAAGATGTGACTGTTGAACTTGCTCCGGTAATGAAAAAACGCGGGATCGAATTTATCTGCGATGGTGCGACCAAGCTGCTGGCCGATGAAAACAAAATTGAGCTGGAAAGCGGCAAGGTTGTTGACTACGATTATCTGGTGATTGCCACGGGGCCCGATCTGGCTTTTGATGAAATCGAAGGCTTTGGACCCGAAAAATTCACCAAATCAGTTTGCCATATCGAACATGCGGTTGAATCAGGTGACACGTGGGAAGAATTCTGCGCCAACCCCGGCCCGATTGTGATTGGTGCGGTTCAGGGGGCCAGCTGTTTTGGCCCGGCCTATGAATACCTGTTCACCATTGAAACCGACCTGCGTCGTCGCAAAATTCGCGACAAGGTCGCAATGACTTTTGTCAGCTCCGAGCCCTATGTCGGCCATCTGGGTCTTGGCGGCGTTGGCGATACCAAAGGCATGCTGGAAAGCGCGATGCGCGACCGCGACATCAAATGGATCGTCAATTCCAAGGTTGATAAATTCGAAGAAGGCATGCTGCACAGCACCGAAGTAAACGAAGACGGGTCTGAAAAGGCCAAGCATGAAATCCCGTTCAAATATTCGATGATGCTACCGGCTTTCCGCGGCATTCCGGCGGTTATGGGCATCGAAGGTCTGGTTAATCCGCGCGGCTTTATTGTTGTCGATGAATACCAACGAAACCCGAAATATCAGAACATTTTTGCCATTGGGGTCTGCATTGCTATTGCGCCTCCAGTGATGACACCGGTGCCGACAGGTGTGCCAAAAACCGGATTCATGATTGAATCAATGGTCACAGCCACCGCGCATAATTTACCGCGGGTGATTGAAGGCAAAGAACCCAATGACCTGCCCAGCTGGAACGCGTTTTGTCTGGCTGATTTTGGTGATCGGGGCATGGCATTTCTGGCCATGCCGCAAAATCCGCCACGCAATGTTAACTGGAATTCTTCCGGTCGTTGGGTGCATTGGGCAAAACTTGGGTTTGAAAAATACTTCATCCGCAAAATCAAAAAAGGCGTAAGCGAACCTTGGTATGAAAAAACCATTATGAAAATGATGAAAATTAACAAAATTCGCTAAAACCTGACAATAACAAATAAAAGGCCGCTCTGGAATTGAGTGGCCTTTTTTTTATTGGCATCACTGCCTTTTACCATTCATTTTTCCAAAAATATCCCGGGGAGCGCGAGGGGCTGGCCCCTCGCCGGTCGGATTGCATGCAATCCGAGCTACCTACGACAAAACCGCACAGGTTATTGCTCCAATAGTAATCAGTCACTAACTAAGGATCACACATCTCCACGAAAGGATAAAAAATGACTGCAAGCATTGGAAAACTGAACATTCGTACTGGCCTCTGGGTTATGTCCGGCTTTATGCTCTATGGGTTTTACCTGATTTATCTGCGCGATTTCGCGCCGGATAAGGCAGCGTGGATCGCCGGATCCCTTGATGGTCCACACTTTGAGGCCCGCTTGGCCCACGTCCATGGTAACCTGTTTTCGCTGTTAAATATCGTCTTTGGCCTTGTGCTACTGAACGTTGCCATGCCGCAAAAGCTCGCGCGCTACGCGTCTTGGTTCGCACTTGGTGGCCTACTTATGCCGCTTGGCATATTGGCTGAACTTTATCTGGGCCTATCGCCCATTCTGGTTGTCTTTGGCGGAATTTCAATTTTCATCGCAACAGTATTACTAGCCATCGGCGTTGGAAAAGGCACTGCAACATCAAAGTCCTAGCCGCTATACAGCCCCACCCACCGGTTAATCAACTGATGTTGCAGCCAGCGTGAACGTCTGGCCCAACCGCGTGCGCCTGCCGGGCGCTCGCGGTCACTGCGTTCAATCTGGGCACGGTGCGCCATGTCTCCGGTAAAGATTGCAAACACCAACGGCGCGCCGCTGGCAGGGGTGATATATCCAGCCAAAGACGACACAAAATTCAGCGTCCCGGTTTTGGCACGAATGGTGTGGCCCGCAGCTGCATTTGCGCGCCCATTACGATCTTGGGCAGCTACTTCTTTCATCAGTCCGGGCAAGGCGCCGCCACCTCCGGCACGCAGCAGGGCCTTGACCATATCATGCGCCGACAGGCGGGATTTATCACTTAGCCCGCTATGATCCACCAGCTTGGCATGTTTGGTCCCAAGGCTTTCTTTCATCCACGCATTCATATACCGCGCCGATGCCTCAAGCGTTTTGGGGTGCTTGCCCCGCGCGACACTGGCGCTAAGGCCAATAATTTCAGCCGTCAGATTGGTGGAATATTTCAACATCAAGCGGGTAATTGCATCCAAAGACGCACTTTCATGCTGCCCAATAAGCGTGCCTGCAGGAAGCCGGTTAATGCTTTTCGCATTCGGCAGACGAACGCCATGGCTGCGGGCAAGCGTTTGAAACACCTCTGCCGCATACAAATCCGGCCGCCTGACCGGCAACCAACGCCCGCCCCCATCGCCCAGCGCACTGCGCGCAACCGTCCAGCGATCAACAGCGCCATCTTGGCGGTAAGTATAAACAGGTGCCCCGCGATCAACGATGCGCATCTGCGCCAGTGCCACCTCGGGGCGATATTTATTTGAACGCGCATCCATTGAAACCCGATAGCCGGAATTGGCCAGTTTCCATTCAAAATACACCCGGTTAAAATTCAAATTCAGTCCGGAAACCGACGGATTATACCCCACATGATCGGGCTGCTGGCGATCGATCATATTCTGATATGGAAGGGCACCGGCAAAAACCCGGAACTGGCCGGTAATTTCACGCACACCTGCGGCTTTCAGGCTTGCGGTCAGAGCAAATAAATCATTGGTATCCATCATCGGATCCCCGCCACCGGCAAGGATAAGATCGCCATTCAGCCGCCCGCCCTCAATGGGTCCGGTTGCAATCAAACGGGTGCTAAAATGGTGGTTAGCCCCCATTGCCTCAAGCCCGTAAGCGGCCGTTACCGCCTTGGCAACACTGGCAGGCGGGAGGGCCAAAAGCGGGTTTTTTGATTCAAGTATTTCACCGGTGTGCCCATTGGCCACCACATAACCCAGCTTACCGGTCAGATCGGCCTTGGCAATCAACGCGTCGGGCGCACCAACATGTATGCGCGCCAGCCCCCCGGGCCTTGGCACAGGGTGCATGGACGTCATCGGCGCGCCCGCCCAAGCCCGCCCCGCTGCTAACGTGGTTAATCCGCCTAATAATACGCGCCTTGAAATACCTTTGGTCATGGCCTGAATTTAACCGGCCTTGGTTAACAAGAGCAATACACCACCTAACCAGATGGCCTAAATAACCTGTAAAAACACGAAACACTTTGTTTAGCGCGGCGAAATTCCCTGCATTATGACAAACGCACACTCACAAGTAGCGCCTTATGCGGACCACTCTCCTTTTGCGCGAATTTTACTTGAGGATTGCGCCACCATCGGCACATTAATCATACACCAACGCGGCGCAGGCCCATGCGCCAGTAAAGTCGCCGCGCCACCGGCCAAACGCTGGGCGCGAAAAACCTGTGCGGCCTTGGATGTGCGCGCTGCAATCCTATCACCGGGGCGCGCAATGACGCCAATTGGCACCCGCGCCATGATTTCGCGCCAATCCTGCCAGTGGTGAAATTCGGCCAGATTATCAGCGCCCATCAACCACACAAACCGCACACCGGGATATAAGGCCTGCAACTTGGCCAAAGTCTGCGCCGTGTAGCGCGTGCCCAAACGCGCCTCAATATCCGTGACCTGAACGCGGGGGTGATCCATCACCAAACGCGCGCGCCTGATCCGGTCCGCCATCGGCGCAGGCCCGCGTGCCTTTAATGGATTGCCCGGACTAACCAGCCACCAAACCCGATCCAAATGAAACCGCTTCAACGCCTCGCGGCTCACATGCACATGCCCCCCATGGGCCGGATCAAATGACCCCCCCAACAAGCCGATAGTCTGGCCAGCGCGCGCATATGGCAAATTGAACCTCATCTGCTAGGCTCTATCTTATTCCTTGATTGATTTGGAGCGATAAATGAAACTGATTATTCCTGAGCCAAAAATTAAGCTGTATACAGACGGCTTTGGCGACCATGATTTGTTAGACCGCAAACCAACCGGCGACCGCCTGTCCGAACTGGTCGAAAACATCGATGACCCCATCGTGATTGCGCTGGATGGCACATGGGGCAGCGGCAAATCCTTTTTCCTGAAATGCTGGGTGGGTGAACACCGGAAACGCGAGGGCAATACGACCGAAACCGTTTATTTCGATGCCTTTCAGCATGATTTCATGGATGATCCGCTGATTGCCCTAA
>DAOUQO010000128.1 GCA_030625565.1 Aliiroseovarius sp.
CAGCTGGGGGTTTCAATCAAGCCACCCGTCTAGATCGCGCGCCCTTCCGAGCAAAGCGAGGCCACGCCCAACCACTGGCGCGCCCCGCAGGGGTGCCAGTGGGCGGGAGCGCACCTTGAAATTAAAGCAGATTACTCAGGCTAATTATTCAGACAAATTACTCAGACGGGGCCGCCGCGCCGTTTGCCAGCACGCCGTTATCCCACGCGCCGGATGCTTGGGTGCCGTCCGCATAGGTTACGTTGCCTTCGCCCTGACGTTTGCCGTTTTCGAACTGGCCGTTATACACATCCCCATTGGCATAGGTCGCAATCCCGCCGCCATGGAAAACGCCGCCTTGCCAGCCGCCGGTATAGCGGAACCCGTCCGGCATGCTGATCGCGCCCGCGCCATCGCGCAGCCCGTCGCCAAACCCGCCTTCGTACACAGTGCCGTCGGCAAAGGTGGTTTTGCCTTGGCCATGGCGTTTACCGCCCTGCCAGCCACCGATATAGGTATAGCCATCAGCATAGGTCAGTTTGCCCTGTCCATGGTATTGCGCATCGCGGAACTGGCCTTCATAGGTCGGGCCGTTGGCGTAAACCGCCACGCCTGTGCCTTCGATCACGCCTTGCGACCAGTCGCCATCATAGGTGTTGCCGCTTGGATAAGTGATCAGCCCGCGCCCGTCTGCCATTCCAGCCCGGAACTGGCCTTGATAGATTGATCCGTCAGGATAGGCCACAGTGCCCGCGCCTTCGATCACGCCAGCAACCCAGTCGCCGGTATAGGTATAGCCGTCGGATCCGGTGAATGTACCGGTGCCTTGGCGGGCATCATCGACAAATTCGCCCTCGTAGACATCGCCGTTAGCATAGGTAACTTTGCCGCTGCCGCTGCGTTGTCCGGCAACGAATGCGCCAGTGTAAACGTCGCCATTTGCCTGGGTTAACGTGCCAACGCCCTGCATTTGCCCACGCGCCCATGCGCCTTGGTATTTCATGCCCTCGGGGTCGCTTAGCACCCCTTGTCCGGCGCGTTGGTCTGCCCGCATTTCGCCGACATAAACCGACCCGTCCGGATAGGTTGATTGCCCGCTACCTTCTTTTACGCCAGCAACCCAGTCGCCTTCGTAAATGTAACCCGAGGGGCTTTCCATACGCCCTTGACCGTGGTGCAAGGCTGAACGAAATCCACCCTCATAGCGCACGCCATTGGCATAAACCACCAGACCCGATCCATTGATCCGGCCTTCGACCCAGTCGCCTTCAAAGGTGCCACCATCAGCGAATGTAATTTTGCCAAAACCATGTGGTTTACCTTTGACAAAGCCGCCCTCATAGACAGAACCGTTGGGAAAACGTGCAACACCTTGGCCGCGAATTTCACCTTCGATAAATTCACCGGTATATTCATAGCCAGACGGCAGGCGATAGGTGCCCAGCCCGTGTTGCTGGCCATCCTTGAACGTGCCTTCATAGACGCCGCCATCATCGTATTGCTTGACCGTCACCGCGCCGGTATCTTGTGCAAACAAAGGCAGCGCGCCGCCCAATGTTGCCGATGCCAAAACCGCCGCACCAGCCAAACCCCGTATCAAAGACATATTATTGCGCACATTCGTCCCCTTGTTTTACTTTTGGAAAGTCTAGTCCACAGATCGGCGCGAGACAATCGTTTATACAAGACTCGGCTTTCCCTGCGGCACAAACCTGCTAATGATTTGCCTGAAAGCCACCTGAACGCCCCTGAAGGAGCGAAAACACGCAATGTCTGACACATTTCGCCTGACACTTGCCCAGCTCAACCCCGCTGTTGGGGCGCTGCAGGCCAATGCTGACGCTGCTTTTGCCGCGTGGGAAAACGCGCGCGCCGCCAATGCCGATATGATTGCCCTGCCCGAGGCATTTCTAACCGGCTATCAAACCCAGGATCTGGTCATGCGCCCGCGTTTTTACGGTGATGCAATGGAAATGGTTGATGATTTGGCCAAACGCTGCGCCGATGGGCCGGCAATGGGGATCGGGGCGCCCTATCATGATGGAAATGCGCTGTTTAACGCCTATTACATCCTTGAAGGCGGCAAAATAAGCGCGCGCATTCTAAAACAACACCTGCCTAATGAGACCGTATTTGACGAAAAACGCCAGTTTTGCGCAGCCCCGCCACAAGCGCCTTACCAGATCGGCCCGCTTTTGATCGGCTCGCCCATTTGCGAGGATGCATGGCACGCAAATTCTGTCTGTACCGAACTGGCGGCACAAGGCGCACAGATCTTGCTGGTGCCCAATGGGTCGCCCTATTATCGCGGCAAAATGCAGGACCGTTATGACATTATGGGCGCGCGTATTGGCGAAACAAACCTGCCGTTGATTTATCTGAATATGGTTGGCGGCCAGGATGATCAGGTGTTCGATGGCGGTAGCTTTGCACTGAATTCCGATGGTGGCCTTGCGCTGCAAATGCCCGTTTTTGATGAATGTATTCGGCATGTTGACCTGACCCATACTGATAAGGGCTGGCATATTACCACCGGTGAAATCGCGGCCCTGCCTGATATTTGGGAACAAGATTACCGCGCCATGGTCGAAGCCCTGCGCGACTATATGGCCAAAACCGGATTTAAAAAGGTACTGCTGGGCCTGTCAGGCGGCATCGACAGCGCCATTGTTGCCACCATCGCGGCAGACGCGCTTGGCCCTGAAAATGTGCGCTGTGTGATGCTACCGTCTGAATACACGTCCCAAGACAGTCTGGACGACGCCAAACAGGTCGCCGAAAGCCTTGGATGCACCTATGATTTCGTGCCTATTTCCGAGGGCCGCGCAGCCATTACCAACACCCTTGCGCCGCTGTTTGAGGGCACAAAACCGGACGTAACCGAAGAAAATATCCAATCACGCCTGCGCGGCCTGTTATTGATGGCGATGTCAAATAAATTCGGTGAAATGCTGCTAACCACAGGCAACAAATCCGAAGTGGCGGTGGGCTATGCCACCATTTACGGCGACATGTCAGGGGGCTATAACCCCATCAAAGATATGTATAAAACACGGGTTTTTGAAACCTGCCGCTGGCGCAATGCCAACCACCGCCCCGACTGGATGAAAGCGCCTGCGGGCGAAATCATATCGCCACGCATCATCGACAAACCCCCAACGGCCGAGCTGCGCGAAGACCAAAAAGACCAAGACAGCCTGCCGCCCTATGACGTGCTGGATGCGATCCTTGAAGGCATCATTGACCGCGAAGTCACCGTGGCCGAACTGGTCGCCGAAGGGTATGAGCGTGCGACTATTAAAAAGGTCGAGCACCTGATTTATATCAGTGAATATAAACGGTTCCAGTCCGCCCCCGGCACCCGCCTGACCAAGCGCAGTTTCTGGCTGGACCGGCGTTATCCAATTGTGAATAATTGGCGGGATAACACCTAAACATGACAAAACAAATCGCCGCCATAACCACTGTTCGCAATGACGCGCTGTTTTTGCCGAAATGGATCGCACATTACGGGGCGGCGTTCGGGTATCACAACCTCTATGTTTTTTTGGATGGCCACGACCAGCCGCGCCCAGATTGTGCAGGCGCCGATCGGGTGAATTTCATTCATATCCCGCATATGCCGCTGGAACGCGTGCCCGCCATGCGCCGCCGCGCACGCACCATGTCAGATCTTGCGCGCGGGCTATGGCTGTATTTTGACGTGGTTTTAGCCACGGATGTTGATGAATTTTTGATCATTGATCCAAATACAGACCAGAACCTTGGCCAGTACCTTGGGGCGCTAAGTGGCCATGTTTCGGTTTCAGGGCTGGGGCTGGACGTCGGCCAGCATGTGGATCTTGAGGCCGAACTTGACCCCGCCCAACCCTATTTGAACCAACGTCGTTTTGCCCACCTTTCGTCGCGCTATACCAAGCCTGTTGTCGCATTTCAGCCGGTGACTTGGGGGTCGGGAATGCACCGCATCAAGGGGCAGGATTTCCATATTGACCCCAACTTGTACCTGTTTCATTTCGGCATGGTGGATTACCAGCGCGCAACCGGAAAGACACTGGACCAAAGCCGCCTTGCCACGGGCTGGTCGGGCCATTTAGAGCGGCGCGAGGCCCTGTTTGGCATCATAAAAAACGCCCGGGCCGTGGATGGTGACACTATATTTGAGGCAGCCCGCCGCTATCAATCACACCAGCGCCCGCTTTATGCCCGCAACAAACCCGGCCAAATGCCAAATGATCCGGTAGTGAAAATTCCTGAACGTTTTCGGGGGATTGCATGATGAAATTAAAACGTTTTTCGGCCATCACAATGGTGCGCAACGACGCATTCTTCCTGCCCAAATGGATCAACTATTATGGCGGCATTTTCGGGTTTGAAAACCTGTATGTCATTTTTGATGGCTTTGACCAAACCCGCCCGAATTGCGAAGGCGCAGAGCAGGTAAATTTTGTGTCAATCCCGCACAAATCCGAAAAGCTTTCCCATGGGGATCGCACCCGCGCCAATTTTGTATCCCATCTTAGCAATTCACTTTTCCGGTATTATGACGGCGTTATTTTCACCGACGCCGACGAATTTCTAGTAGTAGACCCAAACACAAAAACCGATCTGGTGACCTATCTTTCCCGCGTCAAAGCCCGCGTTTCCATCGCCGCGTTAGGCATTGATGTGATCCATGATCGCACTAACGAGCCAGATCTGGACCCAAGCAAACCTTACCTTGAACAACGCCATTTTGGCCAAATAGATTCAATCTATTCCAAACCCAGCACGCTTTTTCGCCCCGCGCGACGCGGCGGTGGCGGGCATCGGTTAAAGTACCATTTTTCACGCATTGACCCTAACCTGTACCTGTTTCACTTTGGTTTGGTTGATTATGGGCAAAGCGTTAAAAAACTTGAGGTTAGCCTGCAAGGTCGCACCGGAGAGTTGCGCCAAGACTACCTAACTGCACGTCAGGCACAATTTGATATGATCACAGATTTGCCGGTTCTTGATGGGGACAAAACCATCCCCAAAGCCCGCCATCACCAGATGTGGAAACGCGACTGGAAACGCCCGTTAAACCCCGGAAGGATGGCCCAATTGCCGCGAATCTCCATTCCAGAACGGTTTCGAGCACTGGTTTGAATGCGCAGGCCCCTTAATATGGACAATGTTAGGAAAATATGAAAAAGGATGCGCTAATTACGCAGCCAGCATTTCCTTCGCACCACCCGCGTCAACGAAAAGAGACACCTTATGACCACCACCCGTTTTGCCCCTTCGCCCACCGGATATTTGCATATTGGCAACCTGCGAACTGCTCTGTTCAACTATCTGATCACTGCGCAGGCAGGCGGGACTTTCATCTTGCGGCTGGATGATACCGACCCCGCGCGCTCCAAGGATGAATATGCCGACGGGATCAAGCAGGATCTAGCGTGGCTTGGCCTGAATTGGGACCGTATAGAACGTCAATCTGACCGACTGGCGCGCTATGAAGAAGCGGCGCAGGAGTTGCGCGATTCTGGGCGGTTGTATGAATGCTTTGAAACCCCTGTCGAACTGGATTTGAAGCGCAAAAAACAGCTGAACATGAAGCTGCCGCCGGTCTATGACCGTTCGGCGCTGGAATTATCCAAAGACGAAAAAGACGCGCTGCGTGCCGAGCGCGGCGCAGGGCATTGGCGGTTCAAACTGGACCGCGAACGGATCAACTGGAAAGACAGCATTCTGGGCAAGCTTTCCATCGATGCCGCCAGCGTTTCTGACCCAGTTTTAATCCGCGGCGATGGGCAGTTTTTGTATACGCTGGCATCGGTCTGTGATGATGTGGATTACGGTGTTAGCCATGTGGTGCGCGGGTCCGACCACGTAACCAACACCGCTGTACAAATCCAGATAATTCAAGCGCTTGGCGGGGATATCCCGACGTTTGCGCACCATTCCCTGCTAACCGGCCCACAAGGCGAAGCGCTGTCAAAACGCCTTGGCACCTTGGCCCTGCGCGACTTGCGTGACCAAGGGATTGCACCGCTGGCATTGCTTAGCCAAATGGCGCGCATCGGATCATCAAAACCGGTTGAACTGGCGACGTCCCTTGATGAAATCATCGCGGGTTTTGACCTTGCTTCCTTCGGTGCCGCCCCAACCAAATTTGATGCCGAAGATCTGTTTCCGCTAACCGCCAAGCACCTTGCCGGTCTGGAATTTGACGCTGTCAGCGACGACATTGCCGCCCTTGGTGTACCGGCTGATATGGCCGAGGCATTCTGGAACGTCGCGCGCGAAAACATCACCGTAATGGCCGACCTTGAAGGCTGGTGGGCGTTGTGCCGCGATGGGGCCACGCCCGACATTGCCGACGAAGATGCCGAATTTGTTGCCGAAGCCCTAACAATGCTGCCTGATGGGCCGTATAATGATGAAAGCTGGGGCGCATGGACTGCCGCAGTCAAGGGCGCAACCGGGCGCAAGGGGCGCGGATTATTCATGCCGTTGCGCAAGGCGCTAACAGGTATGAAGCACGGCCCTGATATGTCGAAATTGCTGCCGCTTTTGCAGGTCATTCAAGCCAAGGGCTGAATGATTTTCCCACCGACCAAGGCAATACCTGCGTCAACATGGGCGCGCTCTTGTGCGCTCAAAACCTGATGGCGCGGATATAATGGTGCTGCGCGGTCATCAAGGATCGGCGCATGCCAGCCATCGGTGGTTTCAAAGAAATGCTGCACGCCTTGGGGGCCAAATTCGCGCAGATACCCCTGCACGACAACATCAAGATAACTAAGCAAAATATGGCTTTCATCCGTTGGCTCTGAATGGTCCCCG
>DAOUQO010000020.1 GCA_030625565.1 Aliiroseovarius sp.
CTCGTGATTTTCACCAACCGCGCGCAGGATAAGGCCCGCGCGGGTTGATTTCAGCACATACCAAACCGCCAAAACCAGCAGCAGGCTGATGTAAACCATCGGGTCATGGCCAAACAGGATCGGGCCGACAATTGGTAAATCCGTCAAAACCGGAATGTCGATTTTTTGCAAAACCGGGCTTTTCATTCCCTCATAAGGTTTGCCGATCAGCGCACTAAGGCCCAGTCCAAACAGCGTCAGGCCCAGACCCGTAGCCACCTGATTTGACAGTAAATATTGCGTTAAAATGCCAAATAACATTGACACCAAGGCGCCACCAATGGCCGCGCCTGCAAAGCCAAAAACCGGGCTGCCGGTATTGACCCCAATAACAAAGCCAACCACCGCGCCAGTGATCATCATGCCCTCGACCCCAAGGTTCAGAACGCCGGCCTTTTCCACCACCATTTCACCGATGGCCGCCAGCAGGATCGGCGTTGCCGCAACCATAAGGCTGGCAATCAACAAGACTGGATTAATTGCAGAAAGGTCCATTACACGGCCCCCTTTTTTGTCAGGCGAATACGGTAATTCGATAAAATATCCATCGCCAGCAAGAAAAATAACAACATGCCTTGGAACAACTGGATCGCCGCCGCCGGAAGGCCCAGCATCAGTTGTGCCAGCTCACCGCCAATATAAGTCAGCGCCATTAGCAGTCCGGCCAGCAAGATGCCCACCGGATGCAAGCGGCCAAGAAAGGCAACGATAATGGCTGTAAAGCCGTAACCCGATCCGAAATCAATGCTGATCTGACCGGCTGGGCCAGATACCTCAAACAATCCTGCCATGCCTGCCAAAGCGCCAGATGTGCCAAGGCAAAACAGGATCAGGCGCGTGGGTTTAACACCTGAAAAACGTGCGGCGCGTGGTGCTTCACCAGTTAGGCGCACCTGAAATCCCAGCATGTGGCGGCTCAGTAAAACATAGCCAAAAATCACCGCGATAAATGCGGCAACTACGCCCCAATGCATGCCAGTTCCGCTGATAACCTCAAGGTTAGAAGCCGCTGGGAAATCGCGTGCAAAATTGCGTGATCCGGGAAAACCCATGCCTTCTGGATTACGCAATAATCCCTGTGCCATCGATGCCAGTATGCTTTCGGCGACGTAAACCAGCATTAGGCTAACAAGGATTTCGTTGGTGCCAAACTTGACCTTCAACACCCCCGGTATCATCGCCCATGCCCAGCCGCCAAATGCGCCTGCAATCACCATTGCGGGAAACAAAAACACGCTTTCGGTCGGATAAAATGCAAGGCCCACACCGGCGCCAACAATCGCCCCCATGATGTACTGGCCTTCTGCGCCAATGTTCCAGATGCCGGCCCTAAAGCCAAGCGAAAGGCCGATTGCAATCAAGATTAATGGCCCGGCTTTTACCAGCAATTGCGGGCGTGAATAAGGGCCAAAGGTTTCATCAAATAACGGGTCCCAGAAAATTGTCCGGATCGTCTCAAACGGGTCCTTGCCCATCGCCCAAAACATTATTCCGCCGACAATCATCGTGGCAATTACCGCCAAAATTGGTGTTGTCAGGGTCCAGAGCCGTGATGGCGAGGGGCGTTTTTCTAATCGTATCATGTGCTTGCCTCCGCTTCATGCATGTCATGCGCGCCACCCATCATCAGGCCAATGTCTTCGACGCTAAGTCCCTGCGCAGGGCGTGGCGTGGCCAGCCGCCCTTCGTTCAGGGCGGTAAACCTGTCTGAAATTTCCATTAACTCATCCAAATCCTGACTAATTACAATCACCGCCGCACCGCCTGCGGCAAGGTCCAACAATGCTTGCCTAATGGATGCGGCCGCACTGGCGTCAACGCCCCAAGTCGGCTGGTTCACCACCAAAACCTCAGGTCGCTGCAAAATTTCACGGCCAATCACGAATTTCTGCAAATTTCCGCCCGAAAGCGAACGTGCCGCGTTTTCCGGCCCGGGTGTGCGCACATCGAAATCCGCAATGATTTTTTCGGCGAAATCCTTAACGCTCCCCCATTTCAGAAAGCCGTGTGTTGTCAGGTTTTCGCGCACCGCGCCGGTTAGCAAGGCGTTTTCAGTCAGGCTCATATCCGGTGCGGCTGCGTGGCCAAGGCGTTCTTCGGGGGCCGTTAGCAATCCAAGTTCGCGCCGTGGGTTCGGGCCAAGCGCGCCGATATCATTGCCATGCAGACAAACTGCGCCAGCAGGGGCCAGAATCTCGCCAGAAAGGGCCGTCAAAAGCTCATCCTGACCGTTGCCGGCAACCCCGCCAATACCCAGAACTTCGCCCGCGCGTAGTTCTAGTGAAATATCCTTTAGCGAGGTACCAAAAGATGAAGATGGCGGCAGGCTTAGCCCATCAAGATGCAGTACAACTTCGCCAAGGTCACGCTTTGCACGGGTTGGAATGTGCAGGCTTTCCCCAACCATCATTTCTGCAAGTTCGCTCGCAGTTTTTTCGCGTGGATCACAGGTGTCCACAACTTGGCCAAGGCGCAAAACAGTGGCATGCTCACATAGGGATCGTATTTCCTCAAGCTTATGAGAAATATACAAAATTGCCGTACCTTCAGATGTTAGTTTGCGCAGGGTGTGGAACAAAATCTCCACCTCCTGCGGGGTTAAAACGCTGGTTGGCTCGTCCATGATTAACAGGCGCGGATTTTGTAAAAGGCAGCGAATTATTTCTACCCGCTGGCGTTCGCCTGCCGACAAATCCCCAACAATTCGCGTGGGGTCAAGCGGCAAGCCATAGGCTTCGCTGACCTGTGTGATCTGGTCTGATAAATCACGTGGTGAGGGCGGATTATCCATCCCAAGTGCAATGTTTTCGGCAACATTTAATGCATTAAAAAGCGAAAAATGCTGAAATACCATTGCAACCCCGGCAGCGCGTGCCGCTGCGGGATTTGCCGGGGTAAAGGGCGCGTTTTCTAACGTCATTTCCCCGCGATCCGGCTTGACCAAACCATAGATCATTTTGACCAAAGTTGACTTGCCCGCTCCGTTTTCACCAAGCAAGGCATGTACCTCTCCTGGGCGGATGGTGAAGGATACGTTATCGTTCGCAACCACGCCGGGATACGCTTTTCGCAAGCCTTCAAGTGTTAACAGCGGGCTGTTAGCCGCGCTTTCGCTCCCTGTCATTTGACGTTTCCCTGTCGTTGTTTCGTGCTTGTTGCACAGTTTTTATAAGTTTTGTTGCTACGCCAAGGGCAATGGCCTCGGGGTGTTTTCCCAGTGACGTGTCGCCAATTGGGCAGGTAATTTGATCAATCTTGTGGTTTTCATGTCCCAAAGCCACAAGGCGACGCCGAAAACGTGCCCATTTTGTTGCAGATCCAATCAGGCCAAAACTGGCAAAACCATGGTTAAGGCCTGCATGGCATAGCTCCAGATCAAGGGCATGGCTATAGGTCAGAATCAAATGGTGGGCATTTTTCGGCGCGGCGCGCAATGCGCGCGGCGGCGCCTTGGCCGGAAGAATGTTAACACCGCTTGGAGGCTGCGCAGGAAAGCGTTCTGGCGTGGTATCAATCCATGTGATCACAAAATCAGGCAGCTTTGTGATCACGCCCACTAGCGCACGACCCACATGCCCTGCGCCAAATATCCAAAGCGGTACTGGTGCGGGCGAAACCGGCTCAATCATCCATGTATCAATAAATCCGATGGGCGGCGCAATACCTTGGCTGCGTGCCATGGTTAATGTGCGGCTAACAGACAGGGGCATATTTATGTTTTTCCCCGTTGGACGACAAAATAATTCATCGTTATCAATGCTATCCAAAGTTTTTACATCAAAAGTTTCACTTAGTAATGTAACGGATCCACCACAGCATTGCCCTATGGATGGCCCCAAAGATACGCGATCAAGATGCTGTTTTTTACCGCTAATCAGCATATCCCTGGCCTGCTTACAGGCCTGCCATTCAAGTTCACCACCGCCGATTGTACCTTCTTGTCCATCGGCCCAAACAAGCATGGATGCCCCTATTTCACGCGGGGTTGATCCCTTAACCTGGGCGACTACGACCCGAATAATTGGGCCATGTCGCGCAAGGGCATTTTGGATGATGTGCAGGTCTAAACTCATCCCAGACGCACCCGATTAACCGCCTTGAGGATGCGTTCGGGCGTGGCTGGAGCATCCAGAGCCGGGTAAATTTCACCACATGCAGCAATTGCATCCGAAAGCGCCAAAAATGCTGAAATACCCAACATGAATGGGGGTTCCCCCACCGCTTTTGAGCGGTAAATAGTATTTTCGCGGTTCTCACCGGGCCATAGGGCGACGTTAAATACATCGGGCCGGTCGGCGCATGTCGGAATTTTATAGGTCGAAGGCGCGTGGGTCTGCAGCCGCCCAGATGTGTCCCAGACCAGTTCTTCCATGGTTAACCATCCGGCCCCTTGCACATAGGCGCCTTCGACTTGCCCGATGTCCAATGCCGGGTTCAGGCTGGTGCCTGCATCGTGCAAAATATCGGTACGCAGAATGCGGTTTTCGCCGGTCAATGTATCGATGACAACTTCGGTAATAGCCGCACCATAGGCAAAATAATAAAAGGGCCTTCCGCGCCCCTTTAGGCGGTCCCAGCTAAGTTTTGGTGTTCGATAAAACCCCGTGGCAGAAAGACTGACGCGGCTTTCGTAGGCAAGACGAGCTGCGGCATCAAATGACATCGAATGATGACCAATCTGTACCATTCCATCTGTAAAAATCACATCGGATTGTGTTGTTTCCCAGTGGTTGGAAAGAATGCGAATTATTCGTTTTTTCAGCTTGTTACATGCATTTTTTACGGCCATGCCATTCAAATCCGAACCTGACGAGGCCGCGGTGGCCGAGGTGTTGGGCACTTTTGCCGTATCGGTTGCTGTGATGCGAATTCGCTCCATTGGCAAACCAAATTCGCTGGCGGCAACTTGCGCAATTTTCTGATTTAAACCCTGACCCATTTCGGTACCGCCATGGTTCAGGTGCACGCTTCCGTCTTGATAAATATGCACCAGTGCGCCGGCCTGATTCAGGTGGCTTAGGGTGAATGAAATTCCAAATTTCAGCGGACTGAATGCCAGCCCCTTTTTCAGGATGTCATTATTGGCATTCCAGTCTGAAACTGCCTTTTTTCGGGCGGCATATTGCGCCGTATCTGTTAACCTTTCCAGCATTTCATGCAGCTCAAAGTCGGTGACTTTTTGGTTATAATGGGTGCGTTGTTTTGGGCCTGTATCCTTTTGCGAGGCATAAAAATTACGCTGTCGCAATTCAGCCGGATCAAGTTTTAGTTCATGGGCAATGTGATCCATCACCCGCTCCATCCCCAACATGCCTTGTGGGCCGCCAAAACCGCGATAGGCGGTGGCGCTGGTGGTGTTGGTTTTCAACCGGTGGCTTTCAATGCGCATTGCCGGCACGTAATAGGCATTATCGGCGTGCAGCATTGCGCGGTCGGCAACGGGCAGGGATAAATCTGCCGCCCAACCACAGCGGGCATAGTGTACAAATTCAACACCTAAAATTTTGCCGTCTTTTGTAAATCCGGCGCGGTAATTGATGCGAAAATCATGGCGTTTTCCAGTGATAACCATATCATCATCACGGTCATAACGCATCTTGCAGGGCTGCCCAGTTTGACTGGCGGCAACAGCGCAGGCAACAGCCAGTGCATTGCCTTGGCTTTCCTTACCCCCAAAACCACCGCCCATACGCCGGCTTTCCACACGCACAGAATGCATAGGTTTTCCAAGGGCTTCGGCGACTTTGTGCTGTATTTCGGTTGGGTGTTGCGTCGAAGAATTGATCAACATATCGCCGTTTTCTTGCGGCTGGGCCAGCGCGGCCTGACTTTCAAGATAAAAGTGTTCTTGCCCACCGATTTCAATGCTGCCTTCGACATTGCGGGGCGCTGTATTGAGCGCCGTTTCGGCATCCCCGTTGTTCCAGACCAGTGCTTCGCCTTCAAAGCGGCTATTGGCCGAAAGGGCTTCGTCAATGGTTATAATTGCCGGGCGTTTGGAGATGGTGATGTTGGCTAAGCGTGCGGCTTTGCGCGCGGCAAGGTGGCTGGTTGCAACGACAAGGAAAATGGGCTGGCCGTGGTAGAACACCTCGCCCTGGGCCAATAATGGTTCATCATGGGCGGCGGCGGACACATCGTTTTCGTGCGGCAAATCGGTGGCTTTTAGAACCGTAATGACACCGGGGGCAGCGCGCACAGCAGAAAGATCCGCGCCAGTAATGACGCCGCGCGCTTCATTTGACAGGCCAAAAGCCAGATGCAAGCAGTTTGCGGGAACCGGAATGTCATCAATATATCGGGCAGAGCCCGCGACGTGTAGGCCGGCAGTGTCATGGGGAAGGGGGGCTTTGACGCTCATGGCGTGACCTCCCGTACGGAAACTGTTTGTCCATGGCTTTCAAGCCAAACCCGCAAAAGCATATTTTGTGCCACCTCAATCCGGTATTCCGCACTGGCGCGGACGTCTGTAAGGGGGATAAAATCGTGTGAAAAGACAGTTTGCGCATCTTCGACTGTCTGGCGGTTCCAGTCGCGCCCAATCAATGCGGTTTCAACGGCTTTTGCCCGTTTTGGCACCCCGGCCATGCCACCAAAAGCAATGCGTGCGGCTTGCACTTTTCCATCTTTTTCAATGATATTTAGTGCCCCAAGTACTGAAGAAATGTCTTGATCGAACCTTTTTGATATTTTGTATACTTTAAGGCCATCCGGTTGGTGCGGAATAATAATACCTTCGATAAATTCACCTGCCTGCAAATTCTGGCGGCCATATTCTATATAGAAATCTTCGATCAGGATCACCCGGCGCTTGTCGCCGCGACGAAGGCTTAGACGCGCGCCCAGTGCGATCAGAATTGGCGGCGTATCAGCGATTGGCGAGCCATTGGCGATATTGCCCCCAAGGCTTGCCGTCGCACGAATTTGGGTGCTGGCAAAGTACCGAAGCATGCCTGAAAACCCCGGATACCGCGCCTTAACTGCGCGCTGTACCTGATCAATAGTCACACCCGAGCCGATCCAGATATCATTTTCACGCTCGATAATTTGTTGCAGGTCTGTACAGCGGTTTAAAAAACCAATCTGCCTTGGCTCGACCAGTTTTTTCGTAAGCCAAAGCCCAACATCGGTGGCGCCAGCAACCAACGTTGCGTGGGGGTTGTTCATGTACCATTCGGCCAGCTCATCCGCATTTTCAGGCGCACAGGAATTTGGCGTTATGTTTAAATTATCAGGTATATCAGCCAGCCACTCAGGGACATTTTCCGCCTGCGCCGCATTAGCAGCCTTAATAATCGGGGCGTACCCTGTGCATCGGCAAAGGTTTCCGGCAAGAACGTCATCATGATCTGTGGCGCCGCGCATATGGGCGGCAACCAAAGAATTAACGATACCCGGTGTGCAAAAACCACATTGGCTTGCGTGATGTTCAATAACTGCATTCTGGATTGGGTGAAGGTCGCCTTGCGCACTTTGCACGCCCTCAATCGTGCGCACCGCTTTGCCCTGCAATTGCGGCAGCAACATAATGCAGGCATTGACGGCGCTGGCCGCTTTTTGGCTATCGGATTCATGGGTCAAAATGATGGTGCAAGCACCACAATCGCCTTCGTTACAGCCTTCTTTCGTGCCCTTCAGCCCGCGTTCTTCACGCAGCCAATCCAGTACTGTACGCGTCGGATCGACATCGCACAGCGCCACAGTCTCTCCGTTCAGAAGAAACGTAATGTTCATGAGTTCACCAGCCGCGTTACCCGATACCCCCCAAATCACGCGCCCTCGATGCGGCGTAGAAAACGCGCGGGGTTTTTCCCATTTGACAAGCAAAGCCGAAATTTTTGGCTCTGGCAAGCCTTTTGTTTGGCGGCTCACACCGTTAGGACAGTTGCATGACAAATACGCCGCGATTCATACATCTCCGCCTTCATACCGAATATTCGTTACTTGAAGGGGCCGTGCCAGTTAAAAAACTGGCCGGGCTTTGTCAGGGTGCCAACATGCCGGCCGTGGCGGTGACCGACAGCAATAATATGTTTAATGCGCTTGAATTTTCACAAATTGCTGGCGGCGCCGGGGTCCAGCCAATTATTGGTTGCCAGATTGATGTCACTTATGATCCGGTTGCGTTGGGTTCGCGCGCAAACGCGCCTGCACCAATGGTATTTCTTGCACAAAATCAAGTGGGTTACCTGAATTTACTTAAGCTGAATTCTTGTTTGTACCTTGATCCAGACGGGGAATTGCCGCAAGTGTCCTTGGATGAATTGGCGCAATATAGCGCTGGTTTGATCTGCCTTTCTGGCGGGGCCGAGGGGCCGATTGGGCGGCTAATTCAAGCAAGCCAAAAACCCAAAGCAGCGGTATTTTTGGACCGGTTGCAAGCGATATTTTCCGATCGTTTATATATAGAATTACAGCGCCATCCGGGCGATGCAGGCCTGCCCAAAGCCGAGCGCCTGACTGAACGCGCCTTTGTTGAACTGGCCTATGCGCGCGATTTGCCGTTGGTTGCGACCAATGATGTATATTTTCCTAAAACGGATTTGTTTGAGGCCCATGATGCGCTGATGTGCATCTCTGAAGGGGCCTATGTTGACCAACAAGATCCGCGCCGCCAATTGACGGCCCAGCACTATTTCAAAAGCCAGGAAGAAATGGTAACGCTGTTTGCTGATCTTCCAGAAGCTATTGAAAATACTGTTGAAATTTCCAGACGGTGTGCCTTCAAGGTGGAAAAACACGACCCTATTTTGCCGAATTTTGCCAAGGACGAGGTCGTTGAACTGCGGCGTCAGGCCAAGGCCGGGCTTGAGGGTCGGCTTGCGGTGATTGAACATGCTGTGTCTGTCGAGGAATACAATAAACGCCTGGATTTTGAACTGAATATAATCGAAGGCATGGGTTTTCCCGGCTACTTCCTGATCGTTGCCGATTTTATAAAGTGGGCAAAGGATGAAAACATCCCTGTCGGGCCGGGTCGGGGGTCTGGGGCGGGCAGCCTTGTGGCTTACGCGTTAACCATTACTGATCTTGATCCGCTGCGCTATTCACTGCTGTTTGAACGGTTTTTGAACCCTGAACGGGTGTCCATGCCCGATTTCGATATCGATTTCTGCATGGATCGCCGCGAAGAGGTGATTACCTATGTTCAGAAAAAATATGGCACTGACCGTGTTGCCCAAATCATTACATTCGGCGCGCTGTTATCCAAGGCTGCGGTGCGCGATGTTGGCCGGGTTTTGCAGATGCCATATGGGCAGGTAGATCGAATTTCCAAGATGATCCCAACCGAAGGGGTCAAGCCGGTTTCTATCGAAAAAGCACTGGCTGATGAGCCACGTCTGCGCGAGGCCGCAAAGGCCGAAGAAGTGGTCGACCGTTTGCTAAGTTATGCTCAGCAGGTCGAGGGTTTGTTGCGTAATGCATCCACCCACGCGGCTGGCGTTGTGATCGGTGATCGGCCTTTGGATGAATTGGTGCCACTGTATCAAGATCCGCGCTCAACCATGCCTGCGACCCAGTTCAATATGAAGTGGGTCGAATCTGCCGGACTGGTGAAATTTGACTTTTTGGGTTTGAAAACTCTGACGGTCATCCAAAATGCGCTGGACTTGCTAAAGGTTCGAAATGTGCAAGTGGACATCGGCGCAATCCCCTTGGATGACAAGAAAACGTACGATTTGTATGCGTCGTCAAAAACCGTAGCGGTGTTTCAGGTGGAAAGTTCGGGCATGATGGATGCCCTACGTCGGATGAAACCAACCTGTATTGAGGACATCGTGGCACTGGTGGCTTTGTACCGGCCCGGGCCGATGGAAAACATCCCGACCTACTGCGAAGTTAAGAATGGTCAGCGGGATTTGGAAAGCCTGCACCCGCTGATTGACCACATTCTGGAAGAAACCCAAGGCATTATTGTTTATCAGGAACAGGTGATGCAAATCGCGCAGGAAATGGCGGGATATTCGCTTGGTGGCGCCGACCTTTTGCGCCGGGCCATGGGTAAAAAGATTGCCGAAGAAATGGCCAAGGACCGGCCGAAATTCGTTGAAGGCGCACTTGCTAACGGTGTTGATAGGAAAAAGGCGATGGAGGTTTTTGACCTTCTTGAAAAATTCGCCAATTATGGTTTCAATAAATCCCACGCGGCGGCTTATGCGGTGGTCAGCTATCAAACAGCATGGCTGAAGGCGAATTATCCGGTCGAATTCATGGCCGGTGTTATGAATTGCGACCTTCACCTGACCGACAAGCTGGGTGTTTATACCGAAGAGGTGAAGCGCGGCCTTGATCTTGAGGTCATTCCGCCCTGCGTTAACCGCTCCGAGGCCAAGTTCAGCGTCAGCGATGGCCGGGTTGTTTATGCGCTTGGTGCACTAAAAAATGTTGGTGTCGAGGCGATGAAGCTGATCACATCGGCGCGAAATGTTGATGGCCAAGACAAACCTTTTACCACGCTTTATGATCTTGCCCGTCGGGTTGATTTGAAACGTGTTGGCAAGCGACCGATGGAAATGCTGGCCCGTGCCGGGGCGTTTGATGTGCTTGATTCAAACCGCGCACGCGTTTTTGCCAGCCTTGACGGTTTGGTCGGATATTCGGCCGCGATTCATGAACAGCGGGCTTCGGATCAGGTGTCGTTGTTTGGTGATGCGGGCGATGATTTGCCCGAACCGCGACTGGCGCCGGTGGACAATTGGCTGCCCGGCGAATTGCTGGCAGAAGAACACAAAGCAATCGGGTTTTATTTGTCTGGCCACCCGTTGGACGACTATCTTTCAGCGCTGAAACGCAAGGATATAATGACCTTGGCCGAGGTGCGCATTGCCGCCGAACGCACCCCGCTTATTGCCAAAATGGCGGGTTCGGTGTCTGGTTGCCAAGAGCGTAAATCAGCGCGGGGAAACCGATTTGCTTTTGCTCAACTATCTGATCCAACAGGTCTTTTTGAAATAACAATTTTTTCAGACGTCTTGGAAAAATCCCGTGAACACCTGCAGGCCGGTATGAATGTGGTTATCGGGGTCGAGGCCAATGTCGAGGCAGACCAGCTTAAATTACTGGCGCGTTCAGTTGCCCCGATCGACAGTGTTGTTGCCGATGCGGGCGGGATGGCGCTTAAGGTTTATATTGACCGCTGCGAGGCGCTGGTGCCGCTTGCATCCTTGCTTGGTCGTACCGGTGAGGCTGTGAAAAATGCGCCGCCGGGATCGGTGACATTGTGCTTGATGGATGCCAGCCTGCCCGGTGAGGTCGAAATGACATTACCGCAGGATTTTCCACTAAATCCACAGCTAAAGGGCGCGTTGAAATCCTTGCCCGGGGTCGTGGATGTCGAAGATATTTAACGCCTAATAATGTGGGGGGCGTTGGTCTGCCAAGGAAATGGATCCGCCGCTGTCAGCTTCGCGTGCGGCCTCGCGTTGCATCAACATTTCAACCCGACGGGACAAGGCGGCGATTTCGCGGTCTTGGCGTGCAACAACATCGGACAATTCCTCAGCCGATTGGGCCAGATGGG
This sequence comes from Aliiroseovarius sp., assembly GCA_030625565.1. Lineage (GTDB taxonomy): Bacteria > Pseudomonadota > Alphaproteobacteria > Rhodobacterales > Rhodobacteraceae > JAAEUB01. Next base: position 11,561 of record DAOUQO010000020.1, read on the forward strand.
CGATGGTTTCTTCTAGGTGGGTGATGCGATTTTGACTCATAGGCCCCTGATACAGATGAAATGCGCGCGATCATACCCCTGTTTTTGCGGCTTTGCTTGCCCCGCCGCCGCCCTTCGGTTAGACCGCGCGCGTAAGTTAAAGGAATAGACCAGCGCATGGCCAAGCAAAAAAAACAACCTCGCCCCCGTGCCGAGACCCCGAAAGGGTTTCGCGACTATTTTGGAGCGGAGGTGGAAACCCGCAAAGCAATGCTGGAGCAAATCACGAAAGTGTACCACCTATACGGCTTTGATGCGCTTGAAACTTCGGCTGTGGAAACGGTTGATGCGCTGGGGAAATTCCTGCCGGATGTGGAACGCCCGAATGCCGGCGTTTTTGCCTGGCTTGAGGAAGATGACCAGAAATGGCTGGCACTGCGCTATGATATGACTGCGCCCTTGGCGCGGGTTTTCGCCCAGCACCGCAATGATTTACCCACGCCATACCGCCGCTATGCAATGGGCCCTGTCTGGCGTAATGAAAAACCCGGACCAGGTCGTTTTCGCCAGTTTTATCAATGTGATGCAGATACTGTTGGTACTGCCAGCATGGCTGCAGATGCTGAAATTTGCGCAATGCTTTCCGACACACTTGAGGCCGTTGGCATCCCGCGCGGCGACTATATTATCCGCCTGAACAACCGCAAGGTTTTGAACGGGGTGCTTGAGGTCATGGGGCTGGACGAAGGCACCGCGCGTGACGCGGTTTTGCGCACGATCGACAAGTTCGACAAGGTCGGCGAAAGCGGCGTACGTGAATTGCTGGGCAAGGGGCGGCTGGATGCGTCAGGGGCCTATATTGATGGCGTTGATCTGACGGCTGAACAGGCGGAACCTGTGATTGCATTTCTGACCTCAAAGGGGGCGGATATGACTGCAACGCTGGAAAATTTACGCGCCGCTGTTGGTGGCTCACAAGTCGGGCTTGAGGGCATTCAAGAGCTTGAAACCATTGCGAAACTTTTGGATGTACAGGGCTATGGCCCCGACCGGATCGAAATTGATCCAAGCGTCGTTCGCGGCCTTGGATATTACACCGGCCCGGTTTACGAGGCCGAGCTGACCTTTGAAATTCTGGATCAAAAGGGCCGAAAACGTCAGTTCGGTTCGGTCGCAGGTGGCGGGCGCTATGATGATCTGGTCAAGCGATTCACCGGACAGGCTGTGCCGGCAACCGGGGTGTCGATCGGGGTTGATCGCCTGCTTGCGGCGCTGGCGGCCAAGGGGCGCGTAAATACTGCCCCTGCCGGCCCAGTTGTGGTTACGGTTATGGATCGCGACCGGATGGCTGATTATCAGGCCATTGTTGGCGAACTGCGCGCAGCAGGCATCCGCGCCGAGGTTTATTTAGGCAACCCTAAAAATTTCGGTAACCAGTTGAAATATGCGGATAAACGCGCGTCCCCCGTTGCTGTTATCCAAGGCGAGGATGAATTTGAACGCGGTGTAATCCAGTTGAAAGACTTGGTTTTGGGTGCAAAAATTGCTGAAAATGCCACGTTGGAAGAATGGAAATCCCGCCCGTCGCAATACGAAGTTGCACGTGCTGACCTGATCACTGAAGTGCGTAAAATTCTGGATGCAGACCATGCCTGATAAAGCTGCAATACGCATTGAGGCGGCCCGCCTTTTGGCGCATTTCGAAGCACAGGGCGCTGTGCGGGTTGAAGCGGACATTTTGCAACCGGCAGCAACGTTGCTGGACCTGTACGGCGAAGATATTCGCGCGCGTGCCTTCACCACCCAAGACCCGGTTTTGGGCGAAGCGATGCTGCGCCCTGACTTCACTGTGCCCGTGGTTCAGATGCACATGGACGGGGGCGCGGAACCCGCGCGTTACACTTATTCGGGCAAGGTTTTTCGGGCACAGGATGCAGCATTGCACCGGTCCTCGGAATATTATCAGGTTGGCTATGAGGTGTTCGACGGATCGGACACAGCCAAGGCTGATTCAGAAGTTTTTTCAATGTTTTACAATGCTCTAACGCCAGTTGGGCTGCGGGCATCCAGCGGTGATCTGGGTATTCTTTTGGCCGCTGTAAAGGGGTTGAAAACCACGGACACACGCAAATCCGCCTTGCTGCGTCATATCTGGCGCCCCCGGCGTTTCCGCGCGCTTTTGGATCGGTTTTCGGGTCGCGCGCCTATGCCCGAAGGGCGTGAAAAGCTGCTTGGCGAAGGTGGTGCCAAAAACGATGCGCCAGTGATTGGCCTGCGTGGGCAGGATGAAATTGATGCGCGCATTCAGGCCTTGCGCGAAGATGCCAGCGCCCCGCTAATTTCCAATCAAGAGGTTGCGCTGCTTGAAAATATCCTGAATTTACGCGAAACCATGACCAACGGTCTGGTTCGCCTTAGCGATTTGGCCGTTGATATGCCAGCCATTGCGCCCGCTGTTAACCGGTTTGAGGCGCGCTGCGAGGCGCTGGCAGCACGCGGCATTAATCCGGAAAATCTGGATTTCGAAGGCAGCTACGGGCGCACGACGCTGGAATATTATGACGGTTTTGTCTTTGGTTTCTATGCGGAATCCCGCCCTGATTTGCCACCGGTTGCAACCGGTGGGCGCTATGATGCGCTGACGCGGATGCTGGGGCAGGGGCGTTCTATTCCGGCTGTGGGCGGGGTGATCCGGCCCGATCTGTTATTGGCAATTCAGGAGGCAGGGGCATGAGCGTGAAACTGGGTCTGCCATCCAAGGGCCGCCTTATGGAAAAGACGTTTGATTGGTTTACCAGCCGTGGCATTGCGCTGTCGCGCACAGGGTCATCACGTGAATATACTGCCCATGCGCCCGGTTTCGACGGGCTGGAATTGGTGCTTTTATCTGCTGGCGAAGTGCCGCGTGAACTGGCGGCAGGGCGCATTCATCTGGGCGTTACAGGTTCGGATTTGGTGCGTGAAAAGCTAGCTATGTGGAGCGAAAAAGCCACCGAAATAACACCGATGGGCTTTGGCCATGCGGATCTGATTATCGCGGTGCCGCAGGCGTGGGTAGATGTCACAACGCTGGAAGATCTGGACGCTGTGGCCGCCGCATTTCGTAAAAAACACGGGTTCCGTTTGCGGATCGCCACCAAGTATCACCGCTTGATCCGCGAACATATGCGCGCGCACGGGGTTGCTGATTATCAGCTGGTCGATAGCCAGGGCGCAACCGAAGGCAGCATCAGAAATGAAACTGCCGAGGCAATCGCCGATATTACCTCGACCGGGGAAACACTGCGCGCCAATCACCTGAAAATTTTGGCAGGGGAACCTGTGCATCGCAGTCAGGCGATCTTGTTTAAATCGCGCATGGCCAACTGGGATGCGGATAACAGCAAGATTTTGACGGCGCTTAAGTCCCAGCTGGGCATTGATGCAAATTGCGCACAGAATGGGGACGACACATGACAACCTGGACCGCATTAACCACCCTTACAGGTCAAACTGCCGCCGAAGCTTTGGGCGCGGCAATGGAACGCTTAACCCCTGAGCCAACAGGCATCGGGGTTTTCGAGGTCGAAGATGGTTCAGGCCTGTGGGAGGTCGGCGGCTATTTCACCGAGGCCCCCGATCAGGCCGGTCTGGCGTTGTTGGCGGTGATGCAGGGTGCGGCTGATTTCGTGATTTCCGAGGTTCCCGAAACTGACTGGGTCGCGCATGTGCGCCGTGAACTTAGCCCAGTCGAGGCAGGGCAGTTCTTTGTCTATGGGGCCCATGATTGTGAAAAAGTGCCCGCTGACAAGATCGCGCTGCTGATCGAGGCCGCGATGGCCTTTGGCACCGGCCATCACGGCACAACCTTGGGTTGCTTGCGGGCATTGGACCGACTGGCTGGCGAAGGGCTCATCGGGCGAAATGTGGCAGATATTGGCTGTGGCACCGCTGTTTTGGCTATGGCCGCTGCGAAAATATGGACAGATAAAGATACGATTATTCTGGCCAGCGATATCGATCAGGTCGCTGTCGAAGTCGCTGAAACGAATGTGCGTGTGAATGATCTGACCGGTCGGGTTTCGTGCGTCGAAGCCGCAGGCTTTGCCCACCCAGATTTGCAGGCCGCCGCGCCCTATGATCTGGTTTTTGCCAATATTTTAAAAGGCCCGCTTATCGGTTTAGCGCCGGATATGCGCGATTCGCTGAAAACCGGCGGCTATTGCATTTTGTCAGGTATTTTGAATCCGCAGGCGGATCAGGTCATACAGGTTTATTCCGATTTGGGGTTCAATCTGGTGCAAAACGACCAGATTGTTGACTGGACGACCCTGACTCTGCGCCTTGTTTAATTGAAATTACAGAAACAGTTCGTTTTTGGATCGTGTCACATTCGTGCCATATTTTGCCTTTATATAAGCCATAATTCAGTTGGTGGGGGCCAAGTGTGTGGAGATGAAGATGGCGGATGCGAACCAAGCCAACTTTAATGACCGAGTAAATAAGCTGAACTATCAGCATCGCAAACAAGCCGGGGGATATGTTCAGGTTGTTGAACATGACGGGCTAATTGTTCGCGTTAAAAACCGGCGTGCGCAACGCACCTTTCCCTTTACCGGCGTGTTTATGACGCTTGGCGGATTTCTGGGCCTTAAGGGTGCTTTGTTGGCATATCTTGGGCCAATCACCTATACTAGCCGGATTGACAGGCTTGCCGAAGGCGGCATGGGCGAACAATTTGGTGCATGGGTTATGAGCGCCGGCCCCGTCACGACTTGGATTGCTTCGCAATTTTCTGCCGTATTTTAGGCTTGGCTAAAGATCGACAAAGCGGCCAAATTATCCGTTTCGGCTAAAGCTATAAACATGTTCTTCCCCTTGGGTATGGTTGTATTTCAGGGGCTTGGTTCGCTTAAAATCCGTCACGGCCATATGCGGCAAGCCCAAGTTGGCGGGCGGTATCCATTGTCAGGATGCTACTGTTCAGCCCTGCAGGTATCTGGAATTTACGAATGGCTCGTTTCGTGCGCTCGTCCATTACACCGCTAAGACGGCCACGATACAGTCCCCGGGCTTTCAATGCGCGCTGCAGTGAGGTGATGAAATCGGTGGTCATCATTTCAGGGCAGGGCACTTCAAAGAAAAACTCTTTTCGTGACTCGATAATGGCCTGATGGGTCAAGGTGTCATAGACTGCGGGGCTGATAATCGCCCCGTCCGGGGCAATCCTGGCGGGCGTGATCAGGGTTTGTTCCGTGACAACCTCAATGGTCGCCGGGGTGACATCTTTGCCGTAACAGGCGCCGGGGCGCGCATCAGGCGGGCCCTCTCCGGGGGTGGATATAAGGGTGGTTTCAGATTGCGATTGCGGCATCGTTGCCGTTTCGCATGCCGCTAAAAGCAAGCTGGAAATGACTGCAAAACCAAGGGGTAAATAAATGCTTTTCATACTGCGCGTCGGCTCTTTCATGGGACCGTTGTGCTAGCTATAGCGCGTATTTTTGCCCGATCATAGGGGGGCAAATCAGGCAGGGCGAATGTGCTATGCACCGCAAACACGTAATTGCGATCCATACCAAGGGAAATCAGGCTGGCAGGTTGGCTGCGGCTTCGTTACAAGCTGGGGAAATCTTGGATGGAGCACCCAATGGCCAAAATCACCTTTGTTGAATTTAACGGAACCAAACATGTTGTCGAAGTGGCCAATGGCCTGACCCTGATGGAAGGCGCGCGCGACAATGATGTGCCGGGGATCGAGGCCGATTGCGGCGGTGCCTGCGCATGTTCAACCTGCCACGTTTACCTTGACGAAGCATGGATTGCCAAAGTGCCGGCCAAGGACGCGATGGAAGAAGATATGCTTGATTTCGCTTGGGAGCCAAAGCCGGATCGCTCGCGACTTTCATGTCAGGTGAAGATCAGCGATGATCTGAACGGGCTGGTGGTACATTTGCCTGAAAAACAAATCTAATGCGGCTGGCAGCCCTGATATTGGCGCTGCTGTCAGGTCCGGTATTTGCCGGGCCATACAGTGTTATTACCAGTGCTGAATATTCCGAACCTACGGGGCGCTATGGCCACGGTATTTTGGGTGATGCGATTGAATGGGGTGCGCTGGTTTTATCGGTGAATACATGCGCCGATTGCGCAACTGGACCACAAATAAAAACGGTCCTGATCCGGCTGCCGGACACTCGGGTGTTCGAAGATATCGCCCCGCGCCTTATCCATGATGAAAACGGCCAGCCGCTGGTTATGGTGGTGGAAACGGATCTGAAACTTGGCGCGCGCCTTGCGCTGTATGACCAGACCGGCCTGCGCGCAGCCACGCCCTTTATTGGTCAAAGCCACCGTTGGCTGGCCCCCATCGGGGCCGCAGATCTAGACGGGGATGGCAGTATTGAAATCGCTTATATTGACCGGCCACATCTGGCGAAACGCCTTCGGATTTGGCGCCTGATCGGGGATAAACTGGCCCTTGTTGCACAAATGAACGGGCTGACAAACCACCGTATCGGCTGGGATCATATCCCGGGTGGCCTGCGCAATTGCGGGACCGGTCCAGAAATGATTGTGGCGACGGGGGATTGGCGTGGGCTTATAGCTGCGCGCCTTGTCGATGGGCAAATAACAACGACAGATCTAGGGCGCTATACTGATTCCCAAAGCCTGAATGCAGCACTAAACTGTCCCTAATTCTGGCCCGAAGATGCAATAAAACAAGGCGGTAATCCTGCCTACCCTTCATTTTTCCTGAAATATCCCTGCCAGAGGCTTAAAATCTACCGAGCAAAGCGAGGCTTGGCCAAACACTCGTACCTCCCCGACAGGGGGGGTAACGAGGGGCGGGAGCCCCCCCGTGAATTTCAAAGTCAGCTCAAACCTATATGCCAACCGCAGCAATCGCGTCGGCCAGAACCGGAACCGTATCGGCATTCAATCCGGCAATATTCATCCGGCTGTCACCGATCATATAAATACCGTGTTTCACGCGCAGCTCTTCAACTTGTTCGGGGCTGGCACCAAGGCGCGAAAACATGCCGCGATGGTCTGCCAGGAATCCAAACCGGTCCGATCCCGTGGCACGGCGCAGCTCGCGCGCCAGACTTTCGCGTAGCGCCAGCATGCTGGTGCGGACCTCTTCCAGCTCTGCCATCCAGTCGGCGCGCAGGGTGTCATCTTCAAGGATCATTGTGACCAAGCGCGCGCCATGATCGGGCGGGAATGAAAAATTCTGCCGATTAAGATGCGTCAGGTTTTGTTGGGTTACACCGCTTTGTGCTGCCCCGTCAGAAACCGCCATCAGCAGGCCTGTGTGTTCGCGGTAGATGCCAAAATTCTTGGAACAACTAGCTGCAATCAGGGTTTCCGGCAGGCTTGACGCGATTAGCCGCGTGGCCGCGGCATCCTCGTCCAACCCGTCACCAAAGCCCTGATAGGCAATGTCCACCAGTGGTGTCGCGCCGGTTTTTTCCAGTAATGCAATTACTTCGGCCCATTCTGGTAGGGTCAGGTTTGCGCCTGTCGGGTTGTGGCAGCAGCCATGCAACAACACCACATCGCCGCGTTTTGCGCCAGCCAGATCAGTCATTAACCCGTCAAAATCAATCCCACGGCTTTCATCATCAAAATAGCGATATTCAGCCATTGCCAATCCAAGGTGGCGAATGATCGAAGGGTGGTTTGGCCATGTCGGGGCCGAAATCCAAACCGTGGCATCGGGGTTCGCTATCTTGATCAGCTCAAGCGCTTGGTGGATGGCACCCGTGCCACCGGGCTGTCCGGTCAGCGCCAGCCGGTCTGCGGCTACCGCATCGCCCAGAACCAGATTTGACAACGCCGCGCCAAAGGCCGGATCGCCCGCCAAACCAGTGTAAACCTTGGTTGTCTGAACATTCCAAAGTTGCTGCTCGGCGGCCTTGACCGCGCGCATGATCGGCGTAACTCCGGTGGCGGTTTTGTAGACGCCAACGCCCAAATCAACTGTGCCTTCGCGAGTATCTTCGCGGTACAGCTTCATCAGCGCCATGATTTTATCTTCGGATTGCGGGTTTAGATGTTCAAGCATTTCAGGCTCCAGTTTCGACGTTCAAATCGTTATACATTCCCCATTCCGCCCATGACCCGTCATAAACGGCGTGGCGCGAATGGCCCAGCCGTTCCAGTGCAAGGTCGATAATGCAGGCGGTGACGCCCGAACCACAGGTCGTGATAATGGGCTTGGTCAGGTCGGCGCCGGCGGCATCAAAAGTGGCCTTCAGTCCGGCAGGGTCTTTCATGGTCATATCAGCGTTTAAAAGTTCGCGGTAATACAGGTTTTTTGATCCTGGAATATGGCCCGCGCGCAGGCCCTCGCGTGGTTCGGGTTCAGTACCCTGAAAACGGCCGGGGGAACGCGCGTCCAAAATGTCGTGGTCGCCCAGTTTTGCCGCAGCGGCAACATGGGTTACATCGCGCACCATATGCGCCTGACGCCGTACATTCATGTGACGATCGCGCAAGATTGGCGCCATGTCTTCAATTTCACGCCCTTCGGCCTGCCATTTGGGCATGCCGCCGTCCAGAATCGCAATATCGAACTGTCCCATCAAGCGAAAAAGCCACCAGACCCGCGCGGCTGACAATAGCCCCGCACCGTCATAGACCACCACTTGGTGGCCATCGCCAACACCTTTGGCACGCATGCGCGACATAAATTTTTCCACTGGTGGAACCGTATGGGGCAGTTCTGATCGCAGATCGGCAATTTCATCAATATCAAAAAATCGTGCGCCCGGAATGTGGGATGCTTCATATTCCGCTTTTGGGTCATGGCCGGATCCGGGCAGATACCAAGACGCGTCAATGATGCGCAAATCTGGATCATTTATATGTGCCGCCAGCCAGTCAGTGGAAACCAAGGTTTTTGGATCGGAATGTGGCATATTACCCCCGCCTAATGCTTGTTACATGCGTACAAAGCGCGCGGTGAATAGGCAAGGGTTGTCGGCAAGGTTGTCGCTGGAAATGCTATCGTTTTGGCCGTTTCGTGGTGATATAGGAATGCTGAACGCCCTCGCGCCACGCCATATACAGCCCGGAGCCCATAATCAGCGCAATACCGACCCATGTAATATGGTCGGGCCATTCGTCAAAGACCAGCACCCCCCAGAGCACCGAAAGCGGCATGGCAATATATTCAAACGGTGCGGCCAGTCCGGCCTCGCACAGGCGATAGGCTTGGCTGATTAGATAGCCGCCAAAGGCGCTGGCGGTTCCGATGATCAGAAGAAAGGCGTAATCAGATGTCTGCGGTACCCCCCATGCGCGGGTCAGAAAATCAAACGCTTCCGGGCCTTTGTCGGCCAGTTTCCCATCCCCAAGCGCCAGCCCGAAAATTAGTGCGACGATGATAAACGTTAGCTGGATATAAAAGCTCATAGTAACGGCGCTTTCGGTCCCGCCAATGCGGCGAGTCAGGATGTGCAGGCCAGCATAACCAAACGCGGCAGCCAACGGAAATAGCGCGACCAGTTGAAAACTGGATGACCCCGGGCGCATGATAACAAGGACGCCGATAAATCCGACCCCCACTGCGCCCCACCGGCGCGCCCCGACATGTTCCTTTAGGAAAACAACAGAAAACATGGTGATAAGAAGCGGCGCAATAAAAAATATTGCGGTGGCATCGGCAATAGGCATGACCGACAGGCCAAGGAAAAAG
>DAOUQO010000235.1 GCA_030625565.1 Aliiroseovarius sp.
GGATGATCCTGCGTCATATCCTGCCAAATGTCATGAGCCCGATCATGGTATCGGCCACTTTAGGTATTGCTACGGCGATCATCACCGAAAGCTCGATCAGCTTTCTGGGTCTTGGCTTTCCGTCAGATTTCCCCACATGGGGTCGGCTTTTGTCGGATGGCACCAATTTCATGACCCTCAGCCCGGATCGGGTGATCTGGCCGGGCTTGGCCATTTCACTGACAGTGCTAAGCGTGAACTATATCGGTGACGGGCTGCGCGACGCCTTAGACCCACGCATTCGCGGGCGGTAAGGCGCACGGAATTTTTGAAAATTCCGATCCGAATTCTTCGAAGAATTCGGGCTTAAAATTTTCCAGTGTGATGCTTTATCCGGCGCACCGCCAGCCAGACACCCAGCAACACTGGGATCACCAGCGCCGCCGTCAGTTCGCCTTTGGTCAGGCCGATAATTTCAGCAAACGGATAGGCCAGATATGACGCAAGCGACACCGCATAATAACTGATCGCCACCACGCTCAGCCCCTCAACGGTTTCTTGCAATCGCAGCTGTAAATCAGCGCGCCGATCCATGCTTTCCAGCACCTGCTGGTTCTGTGCGGAACGTTCCACATCCACCCGCGTGCGCAGCAAATTACCCGCGCGTTCTGCGCGCCCGGCTAGGTTTTCTAGCTGGCGTTCCGTGGCGCGCACGCTGCGCATTGCCGGATCAAACCGACGCATCATAAATTCGTTCAATGTTTGGCGGCCGTCAAAGCGTTCCTCGCGCATAACTTTGATACGATCATGCACGATCGCCTCATAAGCCCGCGTGGCCCCAAACCGAAAAGATGTTTCCGCCATCAGCCCCTCAAGTGCTGCGGAATGTGCCAACAGCGCGCTTAAATCCACCTCGGGGTCAGCCATGTCGCCGCCCAGCCCTTGCACAAGCGCGCTTAGCTTAGCATCAACCGCATTCATGCGTGCGCCAATATCACGTATCCGTGCATGGCCTAGCATCGCCATCGCCTTATAGGTCTCAATCTCGCTCAGGCGCTGCACAATCCGGCCAATCCGGCGCGGCGTAATCCCCTTGCCTGCAAAAACGGCGAACCGTAAATGCCCGCCGGTATCAATGCGGAAATCCCCAGCAACCACCGCCGCCCCGTCCAGAACCTCGACCGAGGCTACGCTTTCGGCCACGAACCATTTGTTGATCTTGGTGCGAATTTCACCGTCCTTGGGCCGTTCTTCAATACGGATCAAAGCCGAGGTCAGGCGTGCACCCGGAATTTTATCCAGCCAATCCTGCGGGAAAACGGCAAACGCCACCGGATCAAACGGGTGCTCGGTAGTGGCGTCAACAAAAATTGTATAGGTCACAAATTCGCTGTGGCTTTCCCATTTCAAATGGTGCTTGCCGATCTGGCCGTAATAATGCGTGGCGTCAGGTTGCGGATGCGCCGCCCCGAACCGGTCCAGCAAATCCAGCAAATGGGCAAAATCCGCGCCCCTGTCGCGCGCCGCAGCATTCTCGGGCTGCTTAATTGCCAAATAGGCGGCATAAGACGGGGCCTCAAGCGCCGGAAAAGGCCGCGCGTGCAGCTCATTAGTCAGGGCATATCGCAGCGGGTGATCGTTAAATCCAGTCATGTTTTCAGCCTTGCTAAAACCTCGCGGGTGAAGTCATCCCCCCGCGCCTCGAAATCCTTATATTGGTCAAAACTGGCCGCCGCAGGGGCCAGCAAAACCGTATCGCCATTTTCGGAATCGGCCATGGCCAGTTCAACGGCCACTGCCATTGTATCGCAAATTTCATACGGCGTATCACCCATTTGCGCGGCAAATTCGCGCGCGCAATCGCCAATCAGATAAGCCTTGGCCACATGCCCCAGATGCGCGGCCAGCGCCGATATTCCACCGTCTTTGCCCTGCCCGCCAGCAATCCAGCGCACGCTTTTAAACGCCTGAAGCGCAGCTGCGGCGGCATCAACATTGGTGGCCTTACTGTCGTTTACATAAGTCACACCATCGACATCGCCGATCAATTGCGACCGGTGCGGCAGCCCCTTGAAGGTATGAAAGGCGGCTTCGATCACCTTGGGGGCCAAGCCCAGACTGCGCGCAACCGCATAAGCCGCGCAGGCATTTTGATGGTTATGCACGCCCGGCAGGCTTTTGATGTTTCGCAAATCAATCGACCCAGCCTGTCGCCCCTTGCGCCATTCGGCCAAATGCCCCTTGCGGATCATAACCTGCCAGCCCGGCCCTGTTAGTTTACGGTTTACCGAAATGCGGATCACGCGCGCATCAGCGGCACCTTCGCTAAGCTGGCCAGCCAGATACGCGCCTTCGGCCTCGTCCACACCAATGATGGCCCGATCCGGCCCGCCTTCGGCAAACAACCGGCGCTTGGCGGCGAAATAGCCGCCGATACCACCGTGCCGGTCCAGATGATCGGGGCTAAGGTTGGTGAAAACCGCGATGTCGGGCGTCAGTGCGCGCGCCAGTTCGGTCTGGTAACTGGACAGTTCCAACACCACAACGCTGCCATTGGTGGCGGGGTCAATATCCAGCACCCCACGGCCAATATTGCCCGCAAGCTGCACATCGCGCTGCGCGTGTTCCAGCACATGGGCGATCAGGGCCGAGGTGGTTGATTTACCGTTCGATCCAGTGATCGCGACCACCTTTGGCATGACCTCAAAATGGTCCCATTCAGAGGTGGCAAAACTGCGAAAAAACAAGCTGATGTCGTTGTCCACAGGCACGCCGGCCTCAAGCGCACGCGCGACCAGCTTGTTCGGCTTGGGATACAAATGCGCAATTCCGGGGCTAACGATTAACGCTGCCACATCGTCCCACGCATCGGCGCGATTTAGATCGTGAATGGTCAGGCCTGCGGCCTCGGCCACATCACGCGCAGCGGCATTATCATCCCAACATAACGCAATCGCGCCGCCCGCAAGCAATGCCTTGCCCGTGGCCAAGCCCGAACGCCCCAAGCCCAACACCGCCACACGGCGCCCCTGATATCCCTGTACTGCAATCATCGCATTAACCCGCTGCTA
>DAOUQO010000064.1 GCA_030625565.1 Aliiroseovarius sp.
AATTTCAAGAGTAATATCCTTAAGGCCTGCCGTTGGTGAAAGGTGCGCGCATGTATCGCGCGTGATGTCGCCCAGATCCAGCTGGGATGTCACAAGGTGATCGGTGCGAAAGGCCACCATCGCATGATCCAGCAGCTGCCCGGCTGAACGCGAACTTTCATCAACCGCCCGTATCATTTCACGCAAGGCTTGGCGGTCTTCTGGCTTTTCCAGCCGCCGCAAAGCCACCTCGGCCTGCGTGCGCACCGTGGTTAACGGGGTTCGGACACGATGCGCCGCCTCTGCGATGAAATCCTCAGACTGCTCCAAAGAGGTCTTGAGCCGCGCCATGAAATTATTTAGCGCCGCGACCAAGGGCACAAGTTCGCTGGGTGTTTCGGTTTTTACCGGTCGCAAATCATGCGGCCCCCGCCGCGTTATTGATAGGGTCATCCGGCTGAGCGGCGACAGGGCCGATTGCGCGGCAAGCAAGCTAAGGGTTGTTGAAAACAGGAAGAAACCAACCCCAATTGCCGCCGCAGTGGCCGAAATACTGGACAATATCAGGGCTAACCCCAGCCGAGTTTGGGCGACGATCACACGGGCGTCCACCACCTGACCACCCGAACCAACAGATCGTGCGACAGCGACAGATCGGACCTCCTCCCCACGAAAAACGAACGTTGAAAATACCGGCGTGGCCAAGGATGGCTCCGCGCTGGGGACCGGCAAATCATCATATCCCGTTAGGGTTTCATCATTGATAATGACCCGATAAAACACCCGATCCTGACTAATAGAGCCAAGCATCGAAAGCGCAAAATACGGTAACTCCAGACTAATTTCGCCGCCTTCGGAAAATATTGCATCGGCGATTGCTGTTGCGGATGCGGCCAGAATATTGTCTTGCGTATCAGTTGCCGCCTGTTCCGCCACGGCGCGCACAATCAAGAAAAATACCAATGACAAAATCGCCGCTATAATCGACAATTGAAAAACCAGACGGCGCCCGATTGAACCTTTGGCAAGACCGGGCCTCATGATTGTTCGACCAGCCGATAGCCGATCCCCCTGACGGTTTCGAGTTTGGCGCGCGAGCCCTCCAGTTTTTTGCGTAATCGCCCGACATAGACCTCGATCGCGTTTTCGGAAACATCTTCGGCAAAGGAAAAAAGCCTGTCCATCAAGTGAGTTTTCGAAAAAATCTGGTTTGGCGCAGCAAAGAAGGTTTCCAGCAATCTTAGTTCGCGGTTACGCAGGGTTATGGTGCACCCGTCAATAATTATCGTGCCGCCCAGCGCATCAAAAGCAACGTCGGCAAAGTGGCGAAGGTTGTTGGCCGCCCCCCCCTGACGGCGCAAAACGGCACGGCAGCGGGCCTCGAGTTCGGAAAAATCAAAGGGTTTCATGATATAATCATCCGCCCCCAAATCCAGCAAACTGACCCTGTCGGAAATCTGGGAACGCGCCGTAAGAACAATGACGGGGGTGCGATTTTCGTTGCGCCTATGTGCTGTTAGAAAATCACGGCCATCCCCGTCAGGCAGCATAATATCCAATAAAATCAAATCATAAGATGTGACATTGATAAAGCCATGCGCCGTTTCCAGATCAGCGGCATGGTCCACCACATGCCCGTCCAACACCAGACGGTCAGCAACCGCCTTGGCCAGTTGGGTGTTGTCTTCGACCAGCAAAAATCGCACGCAATCCCCCTTTTGTTGCCCGTGACAGGTTCATGTCAGGTTAACGCCCTTAACTCACACGATGTGCGAGCCTGTGCTTGTATGTCAAACAGAAGAATAAAAAATCAACCCGGAGGATTAAAATGAAAACTCGGTTTATGAAGGCCCTTGTGACCAGCGTAGTGCTTGGTCTTGGTGCCACCAGCGCAGCGTCGGCTGCGGAATGTATTGCACCCGCCAACCCCGGCGGCGGTTGGGATTTCACCTGCCGTCAGATCGGTAAAATCATGTTTGATATTGGTGCGGTGGACCAACCCATCCAAGTCACCAACATGGCCGGTGGCGGTGGTGGTCTGGCGTTTACCCATGTTGTCAGCGAACGTGACGACGATGCCGACCTGATTGTGGCCGCATCATCGGCAACCTCAACGCGTCTGGCGCAAAACGCCTATGCAGGCATGACCGCTGACCAAGTGCGTTTTGTTGGTGCCATCGGCATTGACCCCGGCGTTATTGTTGTGGCCGCTGATAGCCCGCACCAAACGCTGGCTGATTTGCTGAATGCGGTTGTTGCTGATCCCAGCGCTTACACCTTTGCCGGCGGTTCAGCTGTGGGTGGTTTTGACCACATGAAACCGCTGATGTTGCTGCAACGCGCAGGCCTGACCGACATCACAAAAGTGAAATATATCGGTCTTGATGGCGGCGGTGATGCGATCACGCAAACCATCGGTGGTTTCACCCAAGCAATGACAGGCGACATGTCAGAAATCGTGGGCTTCTTGGCCTCTGGTGATGTGCGCGCCCTTGCGGTTCTAACCAGCGAACGCGTGCCGGGCTTTGAAAGCATCCCAACAGCAGTCGAGCAAGGCTTTGACGTTGTTGCCGGTAACTGGCGCGGGCTTTACATCCCACGTGGCGTTTCGGATGAAACGTTCCAAATGTGGGCTGGCCGCCTTCAGCAAGTTGCTGATTCAGCTGAGTGGAAAGAGGCAATGACCGCAAATGGTCTGGCCCCGTTCACCTTGGTTGGGAATGATTTCCAAGGTTACATCGATAACCTGATCGTGGAAATTCGCCAGATGAGCAAAGACATTGGAGTAATCCAATAATGGCTAGCGACCGGATCTTTGGTCTGGTCATGGCAATCGTGGCGCTTGCGTATATTGCAAGCGCCACACAGATCCAGGCCAGTTTTTTGTCGGACCCTGTGGGGCCAAAAACCTTTCCGATCATTATCGGGGCGGTGTGCGCGCTCAGCGCGTTATTCATGGTTTTTAAACCCGATCCTGAACCTGACTGGCCTGTTTTGCGCACATTTGGCGCGCTAACTGTCGCGGTGATTGTGCTGGTGGGATATGCCTATGCGCTGAAACCACTTGGTTTTTTGCTGCCCACGGCAATTGCTGCCGGGGTGCTAAGTTATCAGATTTCACCCAAGGCCCTGAACGCGGTGCTGGCGGGTCTAGGCCTTTCAATTGGGCTGTTTGTTTTGTTCAAATACATTTTGGATCTGGGCCTTGTTCCCTTTCCAAAAGGCATGATGGGTTAGGTTGATATTATGGAAATCATGCAAAATCTGGCGATGGGTTTTTCGATCGCGCTGTCGCCTTACACCTTGATGCTGGCGGTGGCTGGCTGCTTTATCGGAACGATCATTGGCGCGCTGCCGGGGCTTGGCCCCTCAAACGGTGTGGCCATTTTGATCCCCATCACCTTCACGCTTGGCCTTGATGCCACATCGGCCTTGGTCTTGATGACGGCGGTCTATTACGGGGCGATGTATGGTGGGCGGATCAGCTCAATCCTGTTGAATATTCCGGGGGATGAACCGGCCTTGATGACCACGCTTGACGGCTATCCAATGGCCAAGGCTGGCCGCGCGGGCGACGCACTGGTTTTGTCAGGGGTGGCGTCGTTTGTCGGGGCATTT
Source organism: Aliiroseovarius sp. (assembly GCA_030625565.1). GTDB lineage: Bacteria > Pseudomonadota > Alphaproteobacteria > Rhodobacterales > Rhodobacteraceae > JAAEUB01. The sequence continues at coordinate 3,598 of DAOUQO010000064.1, forward strand.
CTGGCAACTGTCGGCCTGATATTTCTTGCGCCGATGCTGGCCAATGTCGCGTTTATGTTTGGGCCTGCCGAATATTTCGCGCTGTATCTTCTGGCATTTTGTACCCTTGGCGGCATGGCCAGTAACAATCAGGCGAAATCAGCAATGGCCGCCTGCATTGGGCTGGGAATCGCAATGATTGGCGTTGATAATTCCACCGGAATGCCGCGCCTGACGGGCGGTAGTTTACACCTGTATGACGGCGTTGATTTCCTTGTTGCCATCGTTGGCCTGTTCGCCATTGCCGAGGTGTTTTTCTTTATCGAAAGCCACGGGAAAAGTTCGTCCATCGGGGTGAAACTGGACAAGGTTCGTATTCCCTGGAGGGACATCTATGAGACCCGCTGGACCATGCTGCGCGCATCCCTTGTTGGGTTTATCGCCGGAATTTTACCGGGCGCTGGCGCATCTTTGGGCAGCTTCATGGCCTATATGACCGAAAAATCCATCGCTGGAAAAGACGGCGGATTTGGCACCGGCGTTGCCAAAGGCATTGCCGCACCTGAGGCCGGAAACAACGCCGCTGCGGGCGGGGCCTTGGTGCCAATGTTAACGTTGGGCGTGCCCGGATCAGGCACCACGGCGGTGCTTTTGGCACTGCTAATGACCCTGAACATCACCCCCGGCCCGACCTTGTTCACCGATCGGCCCGAAGTAGTTTGGGGCCTGATTGCATCGCTGATGATCGCCAATTTCGTGCTGCTTTTAATGAATGTGCCGATGGTTAAGGTCTTCGTGAAAATCCTGATGGTGCCGCCTTGGGTGTTACTACCCGGTGTCACGATGATTTCATTCGTTGGGATTTATTCACTGTCCGGCAGCTATTTTGACCTGCTGTTGATGATTGGCTTTGGCGCGCTGGGATATGTACTGCGCAAGCTGGATATCCCCACGGTTCCAGTCATTTTGGGCATCCTTTTAGGGGGCCATATGGAGGACGCTTTGCGCCGCGCCATGGTGATTGCAGACGGCGATTTTATCTATCTGTTTTCATCGCCCATCGCAATTGGCCTGTGGATTGCCGCCATCGTTGGCTTTGTCGCACCGATGTTCCTGCGTAATGTTCTAAAGAAACCCCAGCGGATCACTGACTGACATGGTTAAGGTGCTGATCCCGTCTGGCGCGCTTGGCTTGAATTACGACAAGGATGCGCTGGAACGCGGGTTGGCGCAACGCCCTGATATTATCGCCATCGACGGCGGGTCCACCGATTCCGGACCTGCATATCTGGGGCGTGGTGTATCGAAATATTCGCGTGCCTCGACCAAGATCGAATGGCAGGGCTTGATGGAGGCCCGCGCCAAGGCCGGCGTGCCTTTGGTCATCGGAACCGCCGGAACTTGCGGCACCGACAGCGCCGTTGACTGGCTGCTGGAAATCACCCGCGAAATCGCATGCGAGCTGGGCCAGACCGTAAAAATTGCAGTGCTGCGATCGTCACAGAAAAACAGTGACATCATCAAATCTCATCAACAAGGTCGCATTCACCCCCTGCCAAATGCGCCAGAAATATCACCCGAAATTCTGGCTGACTGCTCCAATATCGTTGCCCTTGCCGGCGCTGAACAAATCACTGCAGCACTGGAAACCGGCGCGGATATTATCATTGCCGGGCGCACCACGGATACCGCGATTATTGCCGCGCTTCCGCTTATGCACGGCTTAGATGCCGGGGCCGCGTGGCATGGGGCAAAGATCGGTGAATGCGGCGCACTTTGTGCGACCAACCCGCAATCGGGTGTTGTGGTGATTGAATTTGACAATACTGGCTTTAGCGTCAGCCCGATGGCAGAAAACGCACGCGCCACGCCGCACACGGTTTCGGCCCATATGCTGTATGAAAACAGTGACCCGCACATCCTGTTTGAACCCGGCGGGCATCTGGATGTTACGGATGCTGAATACACTGCCCTTGATGCGCGCCGCGTTCGGGTGACGCGCTCAAAATGGGTGCCGTCCCAGCACTATACTGTCAAACTGGAAGGCGCGCGACTGGTGGGGTTTCAGGTGGTGACTTTGGTGCTGCTGCGCGATGAACGCTATGTGCAAAATGCTGCCATTTGGGCCGCAGATATTCAACAAAAATGCAGCGCCAAGGTGGCTGACCGATTAAAATTGCAGCCGGATGATTTTTCGATCGAGCTGCGATTGATTGGCCAAAATGCCAGCTTTGGAGCGCTGGAGCACCAAAGCTCTGTTCCGTTTGAAATTGGGGTTCTGGGAATTGTCACCGCAAGAACCAATGCTTTGGCAAAAGAAATCGGCAAGATTTTAAACCCGTATTTATTGCACCACCCCCTGACGCCCGACGAAGAACAACCAACATTCGCCTTTCCATTTTCGCCCCCGGAAATGGAGCGTGGGGCATTGTATGCCTTCTGCCTAAACCATGTTTTAGAGTTGGCTGACCCAATGGACGCCTTTTCGCTTGAGGTGATTAATCATGGTTAAGCTAGGTCGGATATGTGAAAAAATTCGCAGCAAAAATGCCGGCCCTTTCTGGCTAACTATCGATATTTTTTGCGGCTCGGAAGATGTTTTTGCCCGTGTTACTGCCCGCCTTGGGACCGACGATATTGCCCACCTTTTGGGGGCTGATCCCACCCTGATGAAACGCTTTGATATCGCATCTTTGAATGTCATTAAAATCAGCCTGCCGCGCCCGGAAATTCAGGGATCTGTCAGGGATCGCGACATGCATGGCGCATCTTGGGCTGCATTAATTCAGGAATTTAAAATAGCATAATTTGCGTGGCGTTTGACTTCTTGGGCAGGTGTGTTTTTGTGGCATCTGAACATGGGAAAGGATCAAACATGCCAACAGGAAGATGTGAATGCGGGGCCGTCGCATTTGAAATTACCGGCAAACTTACCCCCCCGTCTGCGTGTCATTGCAGCCAATGCCGCCGCCTGTCAGGGCACGTTTGGGCCGGAACATGGGTGGCGCTGAAAGACCTGCATTTCAGCCGCCAAGACGGGTTAAAATGGTTTAAATCATCAAAATGGGCCAAGCGCGGTTTTTGTGGGGAATGCGGCGCAAGCCTGTTTTACCAGTTAAACGAAGATGCTGACCGATGCTCGGTCGCGGTCGGGTGTCTGGATCAGCCAACCGGATTGACCCTTAAACGACATATCTATGTCGCAGATAAGGGCGACTATTACGGCATAGGCGACGATCTTCCACACTTAGACACGTATTAACGGGGGCCATTATGCATACAGGAAGCTGCAATTGTGGTGCGGTGACATTTGAAGTTTCTGGCGATTTACCCGGCCCGGATGCCTGCCATTGCACGATATGCCGCAAGTCTTCGGGGCACTACGCGGCGGGAACCGATGTAAAACGCGATGCTGTAACCATTCAGGGTGGTGACAATATCACGTGGTATCATTCTTCCAAAAAGGTGCGGCGGGGGTTTTGCAAAACCTGCGGGACAAATCTGTTTTTTGATCCCCTAACCGGGTCCGATTGGATTGGCATCATGATGGGCGCGTTTGACCAACCCACAGATACCCGGCTCGCCATCCATATCTTTACCCGCGATAAGGGCGACTATTACGATATCACCGACCCCCTTCCACAAAACGAGCAATAACATGTTAACCACCCTTTTTGCCATGGACCCTTGGACCATCGCCGCCTTTATTGGCGCATCATTCTTACTGTATCTGACCCCGGGGGCCGATATGATGTTCACCATTGCCTCGGGTATTGCCGGTGGGCCACGGGCAGGCATAGCCGCCGCCTGTGGTGTTGCGTTTGGGGTGCTGGCACATGTAAGCGCAGCCGCAGCCGGCCTTGCTGTACTGGTTGCTACCAACCCTATTGCACTAGATGTGATCCGCTATGCCGGGGCTGCTTATCTGTTGTTTCTTGCGTGGCAAAGCTGGAATGGCACAGGGCATTTAAGCACGGCATCAGGCCATGCCAACCTGTGGCGCGCTTTCCGGCGTGGATTTTTAACCAATATCCTGAACCCAAAAGTAGCACTATTTATCCTTGCCTTTCTGCCGCAATTTATTGATCCCGCCATTGGCCCGGCCTGGCATCAAATTATCATCTTGGGGGCAATTCTTGGGGTAGGTGGCATCCTAACTGACGGAACATTCGGCGTTCTGGCGGGGTATATGGCCGATCGGGTGCGCAAAAGCACTGGCATTATGAATAAGATATCAGCCATAATTTTCGGAGGCCTTGCGGCGCGAATTGCGCTGAATTAAGACCACCCCAAGCTTGGCCTGTGGCCCAGGCCCTAGCCCCCAAACGATTGGTATAGAATGGCGAACCCAACAACAAACGAAGACACACCTGCTGGCTTTGGCTTTGCTGTATCGGCTTATCTGCTGTGGGGCTTTTTGCCTTTATACATGAAAGCACTGGCGCATATTTCACCTGCCGAGGTGGTTGCGCATCGCGTTATATGGTCAGTACCGCTGGTTTTTGCCCTGTTGGTGGTAATGCGCCGCACCGGAGAGCTGCGCGCCGCATTGGCCAACCCACGCACCCTTGCAATGGCGGCCCTTACCGCGGCGCTGGTGACGTGTAACTGGGGCATTTATGTTTGGGCAATCGCCACCGATCGCGCGCTGGACGCGGCCCTTGGATATTACATCAACCCCTTGTTTTCTATGCTTTTAGGCGCAGTTTTTCTTGGTGAGCGCCTTACTAAAGCGCAAATGTTTGCGGTTGGCCTTGCTGCAGCAGCAGTCGTTGTTTTGACGCTCAGCGCCGGATCCATCCCATGGGTGGCACTTGGGTTAACCTTTAGCTGGGGGTTCTATGCATTTTTCAAGAAATCCCTTCCAATTGGCCCAAACCAAGGCTTTCTGCTTGAGGTTCTGATCTTGCTGGTTCCGGCGTTGGGATATGTCATTTATTTATCCGTCACAGGCGCAAGCCATTTTCTGACGGCGCCTTCAAACACGTGGCTATTGCTGGGCTGTGGTATCGTTACGGCGGTGCCGCTGATACTGTATGCAAACGGGGCCAAGCTGTTGCGGCTATCCACAGTTGGCATTTTGCAATACATCGTTCCGACGATGGTTTTTTTGGTTGCAGTCTTTTGGTTCGACGAGCCATTCACCCAATCGCGCATGATTGCATTTCCAATGATCTGGGCGGCGGTGGTGATCTATACGGTTTCGCTGGTTCAGGGGCGGCGCAAGCGTAACAAAAACCAAAAGGCTGTGTGATTTCAGGCGGCTTAGCCCTTGCTGTTATGGCCTGCCTGCGGGTATGCCTCGCGGATGACTGAATATTGCCCCCCTGATACGCCGCTGGATATCATCCACCATGACCACGAATTACTGTTGGTGGACAAGCCAAGCGGGCTGCTGTCTGTGCCCGGCAAGGGCGAACATCTGGCCGATTGTTTGATTGCACGTATTCAGGCGGTGTTTGCCGACGCGTTGCTGGTGCACCGGCTGGATCGTGATACATCCGGCATAATGGTTTTTGCCATGACCCGTCATGCCCAGCGGCATCTGGGGCTGCAATTTGAAAAGCGCATGGTTAAAAAGACATATATTGCAAGGGTTTACGGTCATTTATCTGAACGCGAAGGGCGGGTTGATCTGCCCTTGATTGTTGACTGGCCAAACCGCCCGCTCCAACATGTCGACCATGAGAATGGCAAGCAGGCCATCACCGACTGGAAGGTTTTGCGCCATGATGACGGTGAAACACGGGTGCGTTTAACCCCGCAAACTGGGCGTTCGCACCAGCTGCGGGTGCATATGCTGGAACTTGGCCATGCCATTTTGGGGGATCCGTTTTATGCCACTGGCCCAGCCTTGGATGCGCCGCGCTTAATGCTGCATGCCGAAAGTATTCGGGTGCGTCACCCCGACGGGGGCAAAGGGCTGACCTTTAAGGCAAAATGCCCTTTCTAGGCCTGCCTATACCTTTGGATAACTTGCAATTCAGCCCCTGCCCTGTTTGAGTGGGGTAACCTTTCAGGAGTAGAAATATGTTCCAACCCGTCATATCCGGCACCGGCGTTTTCACCCCGGACGAGGTTATTACAAATGCCGAACTGGTCACTGCATTCAATGCATATGCTGACAAGTTCAACGCCGAAAATGCAGCCGATATTGCCGCTGGTATGACGACTGAAATCGGCCATTCCAGCGAAGAATTTATCGTCAATGCGTCAGGCATCCATCAACGTTATGTCATGGATAAAACCGGAATTTTAGACCCCGATGTGATGCATCCGTTATTGCGCCAGCGCAGTGATAACGAGCCGGGAATCATGGCCGAAATGGCGCTGGATGCCTGCCACAAAGCACTGGCACAAGCCGGATGCGAGGGCGGCGAAGTCGACCTTATTATTTGCGCCGCATCCAACCTTGAACGGGCCTATCCTGCTGTTGCGATTGAAATTCAGGACCTGCTGGGTGCAACCGGTTTTGCCTATGATATGAACGTCGCGTGCTCATCGGCAACCTTTGGTATTCAGGCCGCCGCAGACATGGTGCGCGCTGGTTCTGTGCGGCGGGCTTTGGTGGTGAACCCCGAAATTTGTTCGGGCCATCTGGAATGGCGCGACCGCGATTGTCACTTTATTTTCGGCGATGTTGCCACCGCAACTTTGATTGAACGCGCCGAGGATGCCAAGGGCGAAAGTTTCGAAATAGTTTCGACCAGATGCCTTACCCAGTTTTCCAATAACATACGCAACAACAACGGATACCTACGGCGTTCACGGCCGGATGGAGTTGCGGATCGGCGTGATATGCAGTTCATGCAAAATGGCCGCAAAGTATTTAAGGAAGTGCTGCCGATCGTGGCAAAACACATTCTGGGACATATCGAAGAAAAAGGGATTTCGCCCAGTGATTTGAAACGTCTTTGGTTGCATCAGGCCAACAAGGCGATGAATGATTTTATTGGCCGCAAGGTGCTGGGCCGTGTGCCGGAACCCGGTGAGCAGCCTAATATTTTGCAAGATTATGCCAACACGTCTTCGGCCGGATCTATTATAGCATTTTCACAGTATTCACAGGATTTAGCCGCCGGAGATTTAGGTGTAATCTGTTCGTTCGGGGCTGGATATTCCGTTGGTTCGGTGATCGTGCGCAAGGCGTAGATTTCGAATTGCTTTGCAATCCGACCAACCGGGGGCTAGCCCCCGGACCCCCAGGATATTTTAGAAAAATGAAGGGATCAGGGCTGTGCTAGTTCAGGTTTTTACACGTTTGCAGCGCATCCTTTAGGACAGAATTATTCCCGATATGGTTGGCCAATATCAGTATAAGCCGCGCGTTCAGGGCGTCGCTTTCGGATTTAGAAAGCCCTTCATGGGCCTGTAAAAGATCAGCATAAAAGTCATCTGGGTGATCAATATTGGCGCTTAGATTCAAGGGGGTCATGGCGCTTACTCCTTGCCGGTGGCGCGGCGAATTGCAGCGCGGATCAGGTTTTCATTATAGCTGGATCGACGGGCAGCAATGTGCTGGTCGGGGCGGATCAGGTAAACTGCTGATGGTGCATTTCCCAGATAGCGCCGTCGTAATGCGCCGGATTTATCGTCCTTTGCCGACAGGGCAAGGCGACTAACAATAACACCGCCTTCTTCGATAGAATCGGGGGCATCGGCATCAATGGTCAACAAGATGAAGTGGCCCCCAAGCTTATCCAGCAGAAAATCTGTGCCAAGGGGCGCGTCCGGGCAGGCCGAACCCGGGCGGCTTTGGGCAGGGCCATTCAGGCCATCTGCAGAATTCAACGCCAAACCATCATAGGTGCACGGCGTGCTTGGCCTGCCTGAATTTACCAGTGGGCGGGCGAAATCATATGTCGTGGAAAGGTCCAAAACTGCATCGCGGAAAATGCGGCTAACATCTGATTTTGGTGTGATAAATTCGGTTGAACGCGTGGCGCATAATACGTTTTCCTTGGCCGCATAAATCCGTTCGTCATCATAGCTGTCAATCAAGGTTTCAGGGGCGGTGCCCTTCAGGATAAGTTTCAGTTTCCAGATCAAATTGTCGGCATCTTGCAGGCCCGAATTGGCCCCGCGCGCACCGAACGGCGAAACCTGATGGGCGGCGTCACCGGCAAAGATAACCCGGCCTTTATGAAATTGCGCCATGTGGCGACATTGGAACATATGAACCTCGCTCCAATTAAGTGTGTATTCGATGGTATAACCCAGCATATCGCGCAGGCGTTTATCAATATTTTCCGGCTTTAATTCCTTG
>DAOUQO010000094.1 GCA_030625565.1 Aliiroseovarius sp.
ACAGTGGTTGCATCCAGCTATACCAAAGTTGGCGGCACGTATGATTACGGCTTCCGCCATGATGCGGATCGTCCGCTGGAAAGTCTGGCCGAATATTGCCTTGGCGTTTATACTAACCGATCCTTGCCAAGCCGTATCGAAATGCTGACCGATTACATCAACGAATACGAAGCTGACGGGCTTTTGATCAACTCGATCAAATCGTGCAACAGTTTTTCGGCAGGTCAGCTTTTGATCATGCGCGAAGTTGAAAAACGCACAGGCAAGCCAGCCGCGTTTATTGAAACCGACCTGGTCGATCCGCGCTATTTCTCGGCCGCGAATGTCAAAAACCGCTTGGAAAGCTATTTCCAAATGGTCGAACAAAAACGTTCGGGTAAAGGAGCAGCAGCATGAAAACTTTCATAGGTATTGACCTTGGTTCCACCACCACCAAAGCGGTGATGCTGGACGAAAACGAAGAAATTATTGGCCGCGGGATTACCAACTCGCGTTCCAATTATGAAACTGCCTGTCGCGTGGCCCAGCAAGAGGCCGCAGTTGACGCGCGCTTTACCCTGTTTCGCCGCCAATTTGGTTCGGGTGATCTGAATTCCGAAGCAGAAACATTTCTGAATGAATTGGAAAGCTCGTTCCGTTTGGAACAGTTTCTTGAGCAGCTGGAAGATTTGCAAACCACCTGTACCGCACTGGTTACAGGCCCACGGTTTGAAAAAATTGGCGATAGCGTAAAGGCCGCTTTGGGCGAGGTTTTCAAACGCCTTCGCGCCGAAGCCGCACCGCTGTTCGCACCGGGTGTTGTGCGTAAATCGGATTTCTTCCGTGACATCGCCGGTTCGCGTTACCTGACTATTTCGGAAGAAGTCGGTCAGGAAATGGGCGTTGCCTATGACGTGCTTTTGAACGTTTATGACAAATCCATCATCGCGGTGGAAAATCGCCCGCCTGCAGGGTCATTAGAAGAAAAATTCGCCCGCGCAATGAAGCGTGTTTCATCGGATGGTGTTGACGCCGACCTGACCAAAAAGGCCGAAGCTGCGCTGAATGTTGAACTGGAAGAAACCTATATTGTTGGCACTGGCTACGGCCGTGTGACGTTGCCGTTTCCTAAAGAACACATTCGCTCGGAAATCCTGTGTCACGGTCTGGGCGCACACATGATGTACCCTAAGACGCGCACAGTTTTGGACATTGGCGGCCAAGACACCAAAGGCATTCAGATTGACGAAAACGGTATCGTGGAAAACTTCCAGATGAACGACCGTTGCGCCGCTGGTTGTGGCCGTTATCTGGGCTATATCGCTGATGAAATGAACATGGGCCTACACGAACTTGGCCCTCTGGCGATGAAATCCAGCAAGCCTGCACGCATCAATTCGACCTGTACGGTTTTTGCCGGGGCCGAGCTGCGTGACCGTTTGGCATTGGGTGAAAAACGCGAAGATATTCTGGCCGGTCTGCACCGCGCCATTGTACTGCGCGCCATCTCGATCATCTCGCGTTCTGGCGGTGTGACCGACCAGCTGACATTTACAGGTGGCGTTGCCAAAAACGAGGCAGCGGTGCGTGAACTTAGAAAACTGATCCAGGAAAACTATGGTGACGTGACAATTAATATTGACCCAGATTCGATCTATACCGGCGCATTAGGCGGGGCAGAATTTGCCCGCCGCGCCGCCACAGGTCAGGACGCTGGCATCTCGGAAGGAGCAGCAGCATGACTTTAGCCGCAGGAATTGACGTAGGAACAGGGGCCGTAAAGGCCGTAATTTTTCGGGTGGAAAATGGTAAGGAAGAATGGCTTGCACGTTCAACTTTGCGCATCCGGCAACGTGACCCGATGCAGCTTTCACGCGAAGCGTTTGAACAGACATTGGCCGAGGCAGGCGTCAAGGAAGAAGACCTTGATTATGTCGCAACAACGGGCGAAGGCGAAAGCATCCCGTTTCACACTGGCCACTTTTATTCGATGACCAGCCACGCACGCGGCGCGCGCTTTCTGAACCCAAAAACAGTCGCGATCATGGATTGCGGCGCCCTGCACGGACGCGCCATGATCACCGATGAACGTGGCAAGGTCACAAATTACAAAATGACCAGCCAATGCGCATCAGGTTCAGGCCAGTTTCTGGAAAACATCGCGCGCTATCTGGGCATTGCTCAGGATGAAATCGGCGATCTTTCCATGTCGGCGGATGACCCAGAAGAAGTGTCATCAATCTGCGCCGTTCTGGCCGAAACTGATGTGATCAACATGGTGTCACGCGGCATTACTTCGCCAAACATCCTGAAGGGTATCCACCTTTCCATGGCCGGACGCCTTGCGCGCCTGCTGAAATCAATCGGCGTCAAGAATGATCTGATCATGATGACCGGCGGCTTGGCTTTGGACGAAGGCCTGTGCGAAGCGGTTCGTGAAAAACTGGCAACAATGCGCGGCGTGGAAGCCACAGTTATCAATCATCCTGACTCAATTTATGCGGGCGCCATCGGTGCAGCATTGTGGGGCGCGTTCCGTCATGGCAAGTTGACCCAAAGTGGCCAAATGCTAAAAGCATCGTGAAGGAGATAAAAACATGGCATTAATGATCGTAGACCCCTGCACCGCATGTGACGCGTGCGAACCCGTTTGCCCGAACGAGGCAATCAAAGAAGGTGACCCGCATTACATCATCGACCCGATGAAATGCACAGAATGTGTTGGCGAAGAAGATGAGCCGCAATGCATGCTGGTTTGTCCCGAGGCCTGTATCAACCCGAACCCCGACTGGGAAGAAACCCCGGAAGAGCTTCAGGCAAAATACGATTCACTACAATAATACAAGAATACAAGAATACAGATTAAAGTGGGCCGGATATTTATCCGGCCCATAATCGTTTTCGACTATGTATTTTGTTTGTTTTCCCGAATGAAATCAATAAATTGCTTAACCCAAGGCTGGCCTTTAGTTGAACGTAAGTGGCAAAATCCTGCAATCGTATTGTGCAACGCAATACCATCCTGCGCCCCGTCGATCCCATGACCACGGGTTATTTCACGCGCAAATTTCAGATTTTCATCGGCATTTTCCAACCGCGCATAATGAAACTCATGCGCCTTTTGCGCCCCGCCGCCTTCCCAAAGGTGTTGCGGCGTATTTTCAAATTGCGCATATCCACGCCCCTGCGGCCGTTTGTGCATGACGGCATCGGCCTCAATTGCGCCAACCATCGGCCCGACAGATCCTTGCCAGCTTATGCTGCGGCAAAGATACATTAGCCCGCCACATTCGGCATAGGTTGGCAGTCCTGCCCGTATCTTGTTTTTGATATCAAGGCGCAGGCTTTCGTTGGCTGAAAGCTGACTAATAAACATTTCTGGAAAACCACCACCAATAAACAGGCCATCGACCTGCGGCAGCTTGGCGTCTGACAACGTATTAAACGGGACCAGTTCGACCCCTGCCGCCGCAAAGGCCGCAAGGTCGTCGGGGTAATAAAAACCAAAGGCCTGATCGCGGGCAATCGCCACCTTAAGGTCAGGTTTAGGCACTGGTTCCAGGGGGCGGGGATTAGGCAAGGCTGGTGCGCATGTCGCAATTTTTTCAAGCGCCTCTAGATCAACCGAGCCTCCAACAATATCGCCAATATCAGCAATTAACCCCTGCAACATTCCGGTTTCCGCAGGGGTAGTCAGGCCAAGGTGGCGTTCGCCAATTTCCAGCTTGGCATGGCGATGCTGGGCACCAATCACCGGAATGTTTGTGTAGGTTTTGACTGCCTCGCGCAGCTTTTGTTCATGACGCGGCCCGCCGACTTTGTTCAAAATTACACCGGCAATATTCACGTCCGGATCAAAGGCCTGATAGCCCAGAAGCAACGGCGCAATGCCACGGGTCAGGCCATTCGTGTCGATAACCAAAATAACCGGTAGGCCCAGAAGTTTGGCAAGGGCGGCATTGGAATCGCTGCCATCTGCCGCCACGCCATCAAACAGGCCCTTGTTTGCCTCGACCAATGAAATGTCTGCATCTTGGGCGTGGCTACTAAAAAAGTCAGTGATTTCACCCGTGTCCATCACATTGAAATCAAGGTTATAGCATGGCCCGTTTGCGGCATTCCCCAACCACATAGGATCAATATAGTCAGGGCCTTTTTTGAAGGTTGCAACCCGCCTGCCCCGCGCAGTCAGCGCGGCCGTCAGTCCGGTTGAGATTACAGTTTTGCCTGAACTTTTATGCGCGGCGGAAATTAAAAAACGCGGCGCCTGCATTATCGGGCCGCCGGAATTTGTGCCTTATTGCGTCCCTGCCAAATTTCATCTGCCAGTTTTTGGGCGGCTTCCATATTGTCAGCCTTGCCCATGGTGCGCAGGGCAATTGCCAAGGTGCCTGTAATCGCGGCCTCACCATAGGTGTCGGCCTCGCTGCCATTCCAGATGTTTGCCAAGCGTGAAATATCCATAATTTCGTCTTTGGGGGCATGGCCGTCACTTAACATTGCAGGCCATGTTTCCACATCCAACCCGTCGGGGCCGTGGCTGGTCCAGACTTGCGTGGGCTTATTCGGCCGGCGTTCGGCTTCGCCCCCATCGCCGCGAAAAACCGCAAAGGATTTTTCGTTCAGCGCCTGTGCGGCACCGGCATGGATATCCATAAAGCCACGGTGGAAAATCCCGACAATGGACGCTGGCGCATTAAACGGGTTCAACATGCGGGTAAAGCTGTGAACAGGGCTGCGCAGGCCCAAAATCGGACGCAGGTTTATCATGCGTTGCAGGCGCGGATTTAGCACCTCGAGCGGCACATAGGCAAAGCCTGACTGGGTGACATGCGTTGCAGCATCCGTGAAATTATTGGCGATTGGAATACCAAGATGGTCCAGTACTTCGCGGGTATAAATCCGGCCGGGTGTGTGGCCTTCGGTGCCGTGCATGAACACCTTGTATCCGGCCCCGACCAACGCCAGCGCGCTGAGGATATACCAAGGCAATTGCACACGTTTGCCGGCATATGTTGACCAGTCGATGTCAATTGCGGGCAGGTTTTCGGGCAAATCAAACGTGGCCTTTGTGCCTGCGGCAAAACCGGCGATTTCTTCGGGTGCCTCTTCTTTCAGGCGCAGCAGCATCAAAAATGCCCCGACCTGTTCAGGGTGGGTTTCGCCTGCCAGCAACATCTCCATTGCCTCGCGACTTTCGTCAAAGGTCAGGTGGCGTTGCTTGGTTTTTCCGCGGCCCAGAATGGCCACGAATTTTGAAAAAGGGTGGTTTGTCATGTTTGCGCTCCAGCATTAGCTGTCGTCAGGCACGTTCGCATCCGAAAGGTTGGTTGGCAAGACCCGCAGGATTTTTGCGCCGATTCCAGCCACGAACAGCGCCACGGCAACCCCGCCAAGTCCAAGGGCAAGTTCATAGAGGCTGGGGGTATAGGCGTTGATCACACCTTCGTTGAAACCCTCAAGCACCTCGTAGCCGGGGAAGATATCCAAAGGATACGCCTGCCCACCGATGATGATTATATAAAGCTGTGCAAAGCCGCCAATGATAACCAGTATCGAGGCCCAAATTGTCGATGTACGCGATGGGCGCAGAAAGACCAACGCCATCGGGATCAGCCCGCCAAGGATAACCTGCACCAGCCAGAACAAGGTGGTGTAAACACCGCCCTCTAACAGAAAGAAGCGCTCAACCCCTGCATGTTCAGTGGCATAAATATTGGTCAGGTGCTGCACGGCGGTAAAATACAAAACCGCCCCCACAAACACGCCCATCAAGCTGCCCATGCGTTTAAGCAAGACATCGCCAAAATTGCGGTCTGACATTTTGAACAGCGTAAGCGTTATAAGCAGGAATGCAGCAAGGCCGAAAGCAAAGCTCATGGCGATAAACAACGGTGCCATAATCGCGGCGTCATATCCGGGGCGCGCAACCAGCCAGCCAAAAATTGATCCGGTGCCCGTGGTCAGGGCAAGGCGCCAGACAAAGGCGGCGATGCCTGCGGTTTTTACCACTTTCGGCGACAGACCTTTGATCATCTGAACGGCAATATATACCCCGACAATAACGAAAAAACCATTATATAACAGCATGTTCCATGCAAAAATCGAGGTAAAGTTATACGTGGTCATGGCAATCAACAAACGATCGGGCCGCCCAAGATCCAGTACCAGAACCGCCAACCCGCCCAGCAACAGCGCAATTGATAACAGCGCCGAAAACCGCGACATTGGTTTATAGGCTTTCTTACCAAACACCGATGCAATGGACGCCACGTTCAGCGCGCCGGATGCGGCAACGATCAGAAAGATTGCAAACACATGCGGCAGACCCCAAACGATTTGGTTATTCATGCCGGTGATGATGTGGCCGTGGTGCTCAATTGTCAGCACAGAAAGGCCCGCCGCGCCGATAAAGGCTAGCAACAAAATGGCGGCCATCCAGACGGAAGGTGTGGCCTTAAGTTCCCTGTAAATTGTGCGGTCCATAATATTTTCCCCGTTACAGGTTTTGATAGCGCACGCCGGGGTTCAACCCCAGATCAGCGCGCAGGGCGATAGAGGGATAATTCAGCAATGCCTTGGAAATGGCGCTGTCGGGATCTTTGAGATCCCCGAACAAAATGGCGCTGTGACCGGCGGCTTCGCAGCTTTCAACACAGGCCGGAATGCGGCCTTTGTCGATGCGGTGCACGCACAAAGTGCAGCTTTCGACGGTGCCTTTGCCGCGCGGGGCGTTGACGCTTTGATCAGTGACATCTTCATGCACGAATGAGCGCGCCTTGAATGGGCACGCCATCATGCAGTACCGACAGCCGATGCAGGCGTGTTTATCAACCAGCACAATTCCGTCGGCGCGTTTCATGCTGGCGCCGGTTGGGCAGACATCAACACAAGGCGGGGTTTCGCAATGCTGACACATGATCGGGGCCGAAACGGTGCGTCCAGTTTGCTTGTCTTTCAGGGTAACTTTGCGAATCCATGCGACATCGGTTTCAGGACTGGCGTGTTCGCCATGGCTGCCCCAGCCGTTTTCGGTTTTGCAGGCGGTTACGCAGTCGGAACAATCAGCGGCGCATTTGTTTGCGTCAATCAACAGGCCCCAGCGCTTGCCTGCATCTGCACCAGTTGCGTTTGCGTCTGATCCGCCAAACGCCATCAATGTCACGCCCGACGCCAAGGTAATGGTCGCCACTGCTGCCCCTGATTTCAGGATGTCACGGCGGGTTAATTCTGCACGATTACTCATTGGTCGGCCTCCGCTGCCAGTCGCGCCAAATAGGCCGCGATTGAATTTGGCTCGTCCGGTGTTGCCATTGCGCGGTTCAGCACATTGTCTGACGGGGTTGACCGATGGCACATGAAACAATCGACATTCACGGCCGCATAATCATGGCAGGCACGGCAGAAATGTTTTTCGTTCTCATAGGTTACAGGCTCGCCCGCTTCTTCGACTGCGTGGCAATCAAAGCACTGGCCAAGGGATGCCTGAATGTCGCGTTCGCCTTCGCGCAGGGTCAGGTCGCGATCATGGCGCATCAGATCCATATGGTTTTTGCGCCAGTATTCATTACCCTCGGCATGAGGCGCGCCCGTTGCGGTGGGCACGTTTGGCGCAAGGGCATTTTGCGCCTGCGCCAGACCTGTCAGCCCGAAAATGGTTATGATGAGTGCAAGAACCAGCCGCATGTTTATTAGCCCCCAAGACCCATTTGGATATAGCCCGTCGGGCAAACATCCGAACAAATGTGACAGCCGATGCATTTGGAATAATCGGTTTCAACATAACGCCCAAGTGTACGGTCATTTTTACGGACACGCGATACCGCATCTTGCGGGCAATAAATCACGCAATTGTCGCATTCAAAGCACATGCCGCAAGACATGCAGCGTTCACCTTCTTTTTGCGCCTGCTCTTCTGACAGCGCAATGATGCGTTCTTCGAAGTTGCCAAGAACGTTGTCGCCTTCGATGTGAACCTCATCGCGAACTTCGCGGGGCACAAAGTTAAAGTGGGCTTTGAACAGGTCACGGTGCGGAATTATTTGGCTGTCCGAGCGATCTTCGAAATTGTGCACGGCGTAGTCGGCGCTGTCAGTTGCGCGATCAGCAGTGTGACCATATGCGCCCGGTTCCTTGCCGCGATGGGCCAGTTCTTCCAGCAAATCAAAGTGATGCGCATCAACCTTGGGCCGCTTGTCAATGTCGCCGTCTTCAAGGAATTCGGTGATGGTTGCTGCTGCAATGCGACCGTGGCCAATGGCTGTGGTCAACAGATGCGGGCGCAAAATATCGCCGCCAGCAAAATGTTTTTCACGGCCTTTGACCTGATAGCTGGGTGTGGTTTGAATAAAGCCGCGCCCTGCATCCAGTTCTTCGATACCCGTCATGTCGCCGGACTGGCCAATGGCGGAAATAATGATGTCGCATTCGATTTCAAATTCAGTGCCTTCGCGCGCAACTGGTGCGTTGCCCTTCATGTCGCATTCGCACATTTTCAGGGCAATCGCGTGACCTTCGGCATTTTTAATGACCTCAAGCGGCATGACATTGCCGCGAATGTCCACGCCTTCGCGTTTGGCATCTTCGCGTTCATGTTCAGAGGCCGTCATCTGTTCAATCGGAAACAGGGACGTCAGGGTGGCCTGCATACCTTCGCGGCTGACGCTGCCTGCAACGTCACTGGCGGTGAAATCAACGGCTGTGCCGCTGGCATGTTCGGATGGTTTCACTTCGGTAATGTGACCCAAACGCCGCGCAACTGATGCCACATCGATCGAGGTATCACCACCGCCAACAACCACAACTTTTTGTGCAGTTCCAAGGACATACCCTTGGTTAAAGGCATCAAGAAATTCAACGCCGTTAATGCAGTTTTCAGTGCCTTCCCAACCAGGAATTGGCAGCGGGCGACCATTTTGGGCGCCAATGGCCCAGAACACTGCACCGAATGCTTTGTCGATTTCATCCATCGAGATATCTGTGCCAACTGAAACGCCCAGACGCACATCAACACCCATGTCGATAATGCGGCCAATTTCGCTGTCCAGCATGCTACGCGGTGTGCGGTATTCGGGGATGCCGTAACGCATCATGCCGCCCAGTTTG
>DAOUQO010000136.1 GCA_030625565.1 Aliiroseovarius sp.
ATTGGCGCAATCAAACACCGACAGGTGTTCATCCTTAAGGTGCGGCGCGCCTTCCAGCGTCATTGTGCCCAGAACATGGTCATTGGCAACTTCGATGTCGGCGCGTCTGAAACCAAGGTGGCCCAGCAGACTAAAATCAGCGTCGTTCAGCTTTTCTTCAGGAATACCCAGTACATTGGTGCAGAATTCTTCGCCCAGCGTCCAGTGGTTGAAGACAAACCGAATATCAAAGGCCGATGGCAGCGCTGCCTCGATCTTGTCGATCTCGTTTTGGCCAAAGCCATGCCCCAACAACGTGGTGTGGTTAATGGCGGGCGCGTTGCCCATGGTGCCGTGACCAACCGCATAGGCAATGGTTTCTTCGATCTGGGCCGAATTATAGCCAAGTTTTTCAAGGGCCGCAGGAACCGAGCGGTTAATGATTTTGAAATACCCGCCACCGGCAAGTTTCTTGAACTTGACCAGTGCAAAATCAGGCTCGATCCCGGTTGTGTCGCAATCCATCACCAAACCAATGGTGCCGGTTGGCGCAACAACCGATGTTTGCGCGTTGCGATACCCGTGTTTTTCGCCCAAGGCCAATGCTTCGTCCCAGCAGGCCATTGATAATTCAACCAACTTGCGATCAGGGCAATTGGCATGGTCCAGCGGCACCGGTTGAATATCCAGATTATCATAACCACTGGTTGCGCCATAAGCGGCAGTGCGGTGGTTGCGAATAACCCGCAGCATGTGGTCCGCGTTGCGTTCAAAACCGGCAAATGCGCCCAGCTCACCAGCCATTTCGGCACTGGTTGCATAAGAAACACCGGTCATAATTGCCGTCAGGGCACCGGTTAAGGCGCGGCCTTCTTTGCTGTCATAGGAATAGCCCATATTCATCAGCAAACCGCCGATATTGGCGTATCCCAAACCCAGCGTGCGGAAATCATAGGACCGCTGCGCGATCTCTTTTGACGGGAACTGCGCCATCATCACGCTGATTTCAAGCGTGATGGTCCACAGGCGCGACGCATGCATATAATCTTCGGCCTGAAATTCCCCGTTTTCATAAAAAGTCAGCAGGTTCATTGACGCCAGATTGCATGCGGTATCATCCAGGAACATGTATTCAGAACAAGGGTTTGAGCCACGAATCTCGCCGTCTTCCGGGCAAGTGTGCCACGCATTGACTGTGTCATGATACTGAATGCCCGGGTCAGCACAGGACCATGCGGCATGGCCGATTTGTTCCCACAAATCACGCGCTTTAATCGATTTAGCGACACCGCCATCGGTGCGGCGGATCAGTTCCCAATCAGCGTCATCGCGAACGGCCGTAAGAAAGGCATCGGTGACGCGCACTGTGTTGTTGGAATTCTGGCCCGACACGGTCGCATAAGCTTCGCTGTCCCAATCGGTGTCATAGGTCGGAAACTCAATCGAAGAATAACCCTGCCGCGCGTAATCAAGAACCCGTTTGATGTAATTTTCAGGGATCAGCGTCTTTTTGGCTTCGCGAATGGCGTCTTTTAGGCCGGTATTAACCTTGGGGTCGGTTGCGTCCGCCTCGGCCCCGTCCCATGTGCCGATGGCGGCAAACAGCGCATTCAAGTGGCGTTCATGCAGTTTCGATCCCGCAACAAGTGCCGCAACCTTTTGTTCTTCTTTAACTTTCCAGTTGATGAATTCTTCGACATCCGGGTGGTCGGCATCAACGATAACCATCTTGGCCGCGCGCCGCGTGGTGCCGCCGGATTTGATTGCACCCGCCGCCCGATCGCCAATTTTCAAAAAACCCATCAGGCCCGAAGATTTACCGCCGCCTGAAAGGGGCTCATCTGATCCGCGCAGCCAGCTGAAGTTACTGCCAGTGCCAGAGCCGTATTTAAACAGGCGTGCTTCGCGCACCCACAAATCCATAATGCCGCCATCGCCAACCAGATCGTCCCCAACCGATTGAATGAAACAGGCATGGGGTTGTGGGTGTTCATAGGCAGAATTTGATTTGGTCAGCTCGCCCGAAAACGGATCGACATAATGGTGCCCCTGACCCGGCCCATCGATGCCATAAGCCCAATTCAGGCCAGTGTTGAACCATTGTGGGGAATTGGGTGCAGCACGTTGGCTGGCCAGCATGTGGCGCATTTCATCATAATAGGCGCGCGCATCTTCTTCCGAGGAGAAATACCCCCCCTTCCAGCCCCAATAGGCCCAAGTGCCTGCCAGACGGTCGAAAACCTGCTTGGCAGAAATTTCGCCGCCGATCTGAACATCGTCGGGCAGATTTTTCAGCGCCTTTTCGTCAGCAATTGATGGCCAAAGAAACTCCGGAACGCCGGCTTCTTTTACACGGACCAGTGCGGCGGGCACGCCAGCTTTGCGAAAATACTTTTGTGCAATCACATCACAAGCAACCTGCGACCAAGACTCAGGCACTTCTACATCATCCAGTTTAAAAACAATGGATCCGTTCGGATTACGGATTTCGCTGGTTTTTGTGGTGAACGGAATGTCAGAATACGCGTCTGCGTCTGCTCGGGTGAATTTGCGCTCGATTTTCATAATGCCCCATCGTCCTTTATAAATTACGACGCCCATTCTAATGAGGCCCCGCCAGTCGCTATTACTGTCAGATCAGTTGGAAACCAGAGGCGAAAATAATCCTGTACGCCCAACATGGTTTCCCATTTGCTCGCTACTATTCCATTAAAGTTGGTTTAGTCTTGATTATGATCCCATCCGCCCCTCACCACTATATGTTGTGGCTCATCAGCTGACTTAAACAAAATGGCGTATTTTGGCAGGTTAGGTCAACGGGAATATTTTAAAAAAAACGTTAAAATGTTGTTGACGAATGATTAACCGAATCTACATCGACTGCGGGGATTAGGCACACCAATAAAAACTTGGTGGAAAACAAAACCTTCCGCCCAAAAGCTGTGAAACTGCATGATGTTTATTTGTCAAAAATACGGCTGGTTCCATTTTGCAACAGGCTGAAATTTGATGCTTTGGCCGCACAATAAAATTCCCCCATAAGGTGAGTCGCGATTCGGAAGTACGCGCCATGCAGGAAAGTCTTAACTTGGAAAAGCCACCGCCAACTGAATACACCCTGGATAAGGGGCATTCTACTGGCATAAGTGGGTGAAGTGGTCGGGACGGCAAGATTCGAACTTGCGACCTACGGTACCCAAAACCGTCGCGCTACCAGGCTGCGCTACGCCCCGAACTCGGTCTGAATACAGAGGCTTGGCGCGGTTGAAAAGCCCTAAAAGGCGTTCATTTGACCTTAGGGGTGCTTTTGTTTGCACAACCTTATGTTCAAAGCCATAAATTGCAGAAGCATCGCAGGCTAAGTATTTGTAGTTACGGCATTTTAACTTTCATCCGCGCAAGACCAAGCTGTAATCATTTGGTCCAAAGCAGGGTGTCGCAGCTCGGATCCCACGGAAATACCCAGCATATTGGCCATACCGCCGCGAATCTCTAGAACCATCAATATGCCCTCGCCACCAGAAATTGGCGTCAGGTCATGGGGCGTTGCCATGGAATGTATGTGCTGCACGATGCCGGCCGGAGTAATGAAAATCATATCAAGCGCGATAAGGGTGTTTTTCATCCAAAATGCCGGGTGACCGGGGCTTTCATAGGTGAACAACATCCCTTGGGATGCGGCAAGTTCGGTGCGAAACATTAAACCCTGATTGCGCGTGGCCTGATCGCCCGCGACTTCGACGCTGAACCGCGCCTGCCCCCACGGGCCGCGCAGATCCAGCACATCACCGGCACAGGTTTGGGCAATACCCTGCCCACCCGAAAACATCAGAATGAAAAGCAGTGCAAAACGAATTTGAAAACGCATAATACAGACCCAGATTATTCTGCGTCTACATCTACCACCGAATCCCAGGTTTTGACCAGCACAGCCATGCGGCCACGTTCGCCATCTTCTGCGGCCAGACAAATTGCCTCGCCAGCCTGTAAATCTGCCAGACCGGAACGGTGCAAAACTTCGATATGAATGAACACATCATCCGAATTTCCAAACACATTGGCAAAACCGAAGCCCTTGCCTTTGTCGAACCATTTAATGCGTGCGGGTTCAAGATCACTATCATTGATATCCGACAAAAGTTGGCCGTTTGGCATTTCAAGTGCAGGCACGCCCGACCCTTCCGGAGGGGCGACAGATAGAACTTCGACCGCCTGTAAACCACGGTCGGTTTCCAAAACGGATATTTCCACAATGGCCCCGTCGGCAACCGAACTCTGTCCGAAATTCCGTAATACATTTGCGTGAAGTAAAATATCCGGCCCATTACCTTCGGGCAAAACAAACCCGAATCCTTTGATAGGGTCGAACCACTTCACAACCCCAGATAGATTTTGTGAGCCTTGTATGTCAATTTGCTGCGTCATCATGCTCTGTCCCAAAGCGTTAGTCCCCACAAGTAGTGTGGAGGCAAACAGCATCGGAAGCAAGGCAAAAACCCATTGCTTTTGGGCGGTTGCAGCCCACGTAACGTGAAAATAAAGTTACGTTACGTGAAAATTATGGGTTTAAACGGGATATTTCCCAGGCATTTTGCACCAGATCCCGCCGCCAAACAAACCGGTCATGCAACCGAAAGGCCCCGTCGGCCCAAAACTCGATTTCAGTCGGAGTCAGCCGGTAGCCGCCCCAGAATTCAGGGCGCGGCGGATTGGTGCCAAGCGACGCGCCCAGCTTGGCCACCTTGGCCATCAGCACCGCGCGTGATTTTAACGGCGCGCTTTGCTCCGAGGCCCAAGCGCCCAGACGGCTTTTCAAGGAGCGCGATAAAAAATATGCGTCCGCAGCCGGGCCGTCTTCGCGGGTAATCACCCCGCGCACCCGAATTTGGCGGCGCAGTGATTTCCAGTGCATAACGAACGCTGCCTTGCCTGCGCCCTCCAGTTCTTGCGCCTTGGCCGACCCATAGTTTGTGTAAAAAACAAACGCGTCATTTTCAATTTCTTTTAATAAAACCATACGTGTATTGGGCATGCCGCCACTGTCGACCGTGGCCAAAGCAATGGCGTTTGCATCATTGGGCTCATTTTCTTCGGCCGTGCCCAGCCAAGTTCTGGCAATAACAAAAGGGTCGTCCCCGGCAAATATTCCGCTTCGCTTGTCCATAACCAATTCCTTGTTTTCTGGCTTGGGCAGGTCAGGCCAGACTTGAACGCCCTGCCCTGATCCCCTACACCGATTTCAGGCTAGTTTAGGCGCGAGGAACAATAAATGTCGACAAATTTGATGCAGGGAAAACGCGGGCTCATTATGGGGCTGGCAAATGATAAATCAATCGCGTGGGGAATTGCCAAAGCATTATCTGATGCGGGCGCGGAACTGGCATTTTCATACCAAGGCGACGCGGTTCTGAAACGCGTCGCCCCGTTGGCTGCCCAGCTTGGTAGCGAAATCGTGGTTCCATGTGATGTGGGCGACGAAATGTCGCTGGACGCATTGTTCACAACACTGGAAGAAAAGTGGGGCAAGCTGGATTTTATTGTTCATGCCATCGGTTTTTCCGACAAATCGCAACTGCGCGGGCGTTATGTCGATACCAGCCCCGAAAATTTCCGCGTGACGATGGATATTTCGGTTTTCTCCTTTACCGCCGTTGCCAAACGCGCGGCTCCGTTAATGACGGATGGCGGATCAATGCTGACCATGTCGTATTACGGCGCCGAAAAAGTCATGCCTAATTATCACGTCATGGGCGTTGCCAAGGCCGCGCTTGAGGCCAGCGTGCGGTATCTGGCCGAAGATCTGGGCAAGGATAATATCCGCGTTAACGCCATTTCTGCCGGCCCGATTAAAACGCTTGCGGCCTCGGGGATTGGTGATTTCCGCTTTATCCTGAAGTTTAACGAATTAAACGCCCCGCTGCGGCGCACAGTGACGATTGAACAGGTTGGCGGCTCAGCGCTTTATCTGCTGTCCGACCTTGGTGCGGGTGTTAGTGGCGAAACCCACCATGTTGATTCAGGCTATCATGCGATCGGCATGAAGGCCGTTGATAGCCCAAATATTGAACTTCCATCCGAAAGGAAAAAATAATGAGCACCCGCTTGCCACACGAAAAAGGCTTCCACGTTAGCTGGGACCAACTGCACCGCGATGCGCGCGCTTTAGCGTGGCGTCTGGACGGCCAAGGCCCCGACGGCGCACCATGGAAAGCCGTCGTTGCAATCACCCGTGGTGGCATGGCGCCGGCAATGATTGTAGCACGCGAACTGGATATTCGCATGGTCGATACGGTCAGCGTCAAAAGCTATAACCATCAGGAACAATCCGCCCCCAAAGTGATTAAATCACCGGATATGGATGTGATCGGCGATGGTACCGGGGTGTTGGTTATTGATGATCTGGTTGATACTGGCCGCACACTAGAGGCAGTTAAGGAATTGATGCCAAAAGCACATATTGCGACGGTC
>DAOUQO010000286.1 GCA_030625565.1 Aliiroseovarius sp.
GGTCAGGGTGCAGCCAACTTGGCTGGAAATACACAAAGTGCCGCGATTGGTTTCGGGGATATAAACGATTTCGACTTCGTGCCCGCCAGCAATGCGCACCAGATATTTGCGTGTGCCATCATTGCTGACCTGTTTGGTCACGACTTCGGGCACACGAACCTCAAAATTTTCAGCCAGCATCGCGCGGTATGGCTTGGCAAGGTTTGTCATTGCCTCAAAATCGCGCACACCTTTTTGGTATATCCATGCCCAGACCTGCCCTGCGCGCATTTTCACCTGCTTTTCGGGCGTGCCTGCAGTTAGCAAAGCCGCGCGCAATCCGTCGCGGGTCAGGCCAACAAGGTTGGTCTTGCCACCAGTATTTTCAGTGCGCGCAATGGTTTTCACCTCGGGGTGAATTGGGAAATCAGGGGGGGTTGTCTGCGACATGGTCGGCTCCGGGCTGCTAAGGGGCGCCTGTATAGGCTAAGGCTTGGGCAAACCCAACCGTTTTCTAATCCACGTGAATATTGGCGATCTAGCTTCCGCAGCGGGTCGCGGCCTCTTCGACAGCCGCGGTAAACCCAAGCAAGCTGAACGTATCTTCGGTGCGCGTGCCACGTGATGAATTTGCCACCAAAACGGCCTCGGCCCCGCGCTTCATTGCGGTGATAATGCGCGCGTCATCACCGGCTGTTGCGGGCCAGCTGTCTTGGCCTTGGGTAAACATCTGAAAGCTAGTGCCTGAAATCGTCAGTTCAACCGCAGAACCATCAGCGAAAGGATAGCCGCCGGTAAAATACACCTCGCCCGCGACGCTTTGGTCGGGGCGATAACTGACCATCATCAAAATCGTTCCCCGGTTCACAGCAACGGGGCGATCATCTTTGGTGTTTACGGATTCGGCGGGCGTTGATACCGCCCAGCATTCTTTCGGGTCAGCTTCGACAAACACGCTCCAGGCGGTGTTGGCCGCCACACGATTGGTTGAATCCTGCGCGACTGCTGCTGGTGTTGCAACGCCAAGCGCGACGGCACATATGCCAAGGGCAAAGATTGGTTTCATATTCTTCACAGGCCTCCAATTGCCTCTGCCTCGTGGTCCGCCCCTTCCTTGGCTATTGCAAGGATTTAGTGTCACGGACCGTTTCAATATCTGCATAACCAGTTTAGCGTAAAACAAACAGTTTATGAAAGCCCTGCCAGCGGAAAATCGCGCGTAGGTCGCCGGAAAGGGGAAATAATGACAAATTCAGAGGTTTTAGTCGAGGTATGGCGCGGAAATTTCCTTGAATCCCAACATTCGGGGCATGCCGTTGTGGTGGATTCAGCCGGTCAGGTGGTTCAGGCATGGGGGGATCCCGAAAAAATTATCCTGCCGCGATCGTCCTGCAAGATGATTCAAGCCCTGCCCCTGATCGAAAGCGGGGCAGCCGATGCTGCGGGATTGACCAGCAAACATCTGGCCCTGTCTTGCGCCAGCCATAATGGCGCGGCAATCCATACAGAACGTGTGGCGCGGTGGCTGGCAGATATGGGCCTTTCGGATGGTGATTTTCGCTGTGGGCCACAAATGCCAAAAGATCCAGAGGCACAAAATACGCTGATCAAGTCAGACACTTCGCCCTGCCAATGGCACAATAATTGCTCGGGCAAGCATGCGGGTTTTTTAACCCTTAGCGCCCACCTGCAGGCAGGGCCAGAATATATTAACGCCGACCACCCAGTGCAAAAAACGGTACGCGCGGCCTTCGAAGAAGTCACCGAAATGACCAGCCCCGGCTTTGTTATCGACGGCTGCTCGGCCCCGAATTTTGCAACCTCCCTCACCGGTCTTGCCCGCGCCATGGCATTTTTTGCAAAAGCCCAATCAGGTGGAACCTTGCGTGAAAAAGCTGCAATTCGCCTACGCGAAGCCATGGCGTTGCACCCTGAACTAGTAGCTGGCGAAGGCCGCGCCTGCACCAAATTAATGCGCGCCACGAACGGGCGCGTAACACTGA
>DAOUQO010000205.1 GCA_030625565.1 Aliiroseovarius sp.
ACAGCGATGCGCCGTTTCCGTGGATATAGCGCAGCATATGGCCGCCGTTTACGTCACGCATGATGTGTTCAACCGACGCGAACGCCAGATCGACATGCGGGGTATAATGCATCGCCAAAACGATACCTGTAATGATTTGTAGCACCAGGCAGAACGCCAAAATAATGCCCCAAATCCACCACCAGTTAAGGTTTTTAGGGGTCGGGATCATGATCGTGCCATAAGCAAGGCTAACGATCGGAAGCCGTTCATGCAGCCATTTTTCAAAGCGGCTGTTTGGCTCGTAATGGTCGTGAGGAATACCAGACATACTGTGCGCCCTCCTTATCCGAGTTTGATGGTTGCGTCGTCGAGGAAGCTCGCGACAGGAATTGGCAGGTTTTCGGGTGCAGGACCTTTGCGGATCCGGCCCGACGCATCATAGTGCGAACCGTGACACGGGCAGAACCAACCGCCAAAATCACCAGCGCCATCGCCCAGCGGCACACAGCCAAGGTGGGTACAAACGCCCATCATCACCAGCCATTCGCCGTTTTCGTCCATGGCCCGGTTAGCATCATCAGCCGAAAGGGTCGCATCGCCATTGCCGTTGCGCGCCAGAGCATCAGGCAAATCGGCGCTGTCATCAGCGCGCGCTGCGGCGATCTCGTCCTCGGTACGGCGGCGAATGAACACGGGTTTACCGCGCCATTTGACAGTAATTTGCGTGCCCGGCTCAATCTCGGAAATATCAACAACGATCGAGGCAAGCGCCTTTACGTCAGCCGATGGGCTCATTTGATTGATAAGCGGCCAAACGGCAGCTCCGGTTGCTACAGCGCCAGTACCGGCGGTAGCGTAGTACAGGAAATCCCGGCGGGATCCTTGGTTATCATCTGCGTGTGACACGAGAGCGTCTCCCTTCTTGAGCCGCACATCTGGCGGCCAACACAGCCTTGAGGCCACCAAATTAAGACAGCCACTTGCGCGGTGGTTTAGCTTGCGAATAACGTGCAGTCCAGCGGTCATTCGGGCGCAGGTGGCCAGATTGGCCTGAAATCAGGAAAATCATGGCCTGATAATTGGCAAGTAAGGGTAAAAAGTTGCAAAAAGATAAAATATTTCAGGCAATCAGCAAAATGCGTAACGCCATCATTTTGGTGGTTTTGGCGTTAACTGTTTTGTTCACTCCGCCCGTGGCCGAACGATATGGCGACCGCTTGCAGGTCGCGTTGCCCCTTTTGGCGCTGGGCTGTGCGGTGGTTACGGGGGGCGCTGGCGAATACCTGATCCGCTTTGTCGCCCTTGAAGTTGTCGTTCATGGCAGCAAAAATGGTTTGGGCGATATGGCGATCAACCAACGCCCCAGCGGCGGCATCCACGGCTTTCCATCCGGCCATTCGGCGGCTGCGTCATTTGGTGCCAGCGCTTTGGTGCATGAATGCATCCAAAAAAGCCCGATTGTGAAGGCAGTTGCTATTATTGCTGCCGGTTTTGTTGGCGCATCACGAATCGAGGCGGAGAAACACAATATCTGGCAGGTTCTGGTCGGCATCATAACCGGTTACGTGATTGAACGCGCCTTTCGGCGCAATCAGCGTGTGCGTGGCTGGCTGAAAGCGCCTTTTGTTGCAATCTCACGCCGCATCAAAGGCGACCCTGAAAAACCTTAGCCAACAGGCACAGTTGCCGCAAAGCTTTCACGCGCAGCAAAGACCGCAAACCAATCATCCAAGGCCCCGCGCCCGGCACGCCAGCCGCGCGCGTCATGGCGGAAATCCAGATAGCCCAGCGCGCAAGCCACAGCGATTTGTGCCATATCAAGCGGTCCGGAAAGGTGGCTGATCCAGCGGGTGTTCAACGCATCCAGCCCACCGCTTATCTTGCCCCATTGCGCATCGGTCCAGTCTTTGTCTTGTTTATCAAGCGGGCGCAGGCGGGCCTCGTATACAATAAGCACCGCCGCTTCCATTATAGCGTCGGCGGTGGCCTCAAGTGTCAGGGTTTCCCAAAGGCGGGCTTCGGGGTACAAACCTGCCTGTGCGCGGTCATCCAGAAAACGGGTAATCACCCGACTATCATACAGCGACGGGGCGTCAGGGCGCACCAAGGTCGGAATTTTTTTAACAGGATTAGCGGCACTTACCTGCGATGACGGCGCCAGCGCGGTGGTGGCAACATTGATGATTTCCACATCATCGCCCTGCCCTGTTTCAATCAGCATCATGCGAACCTTGCGCACAAAAGGCGAAGCATCGGCGGCCAAAAGTTGCATCATCGTTTTACCCTTGTAATACGAATGCGCAGGATCGAACTGACATCAACCTGATACCCCGGCCCATCCTGGCCAAGATAAAATATCCGGCGATAGCGCCCTGTTGCATTCAACTGGTCATCCTGACGGCGCAGGCTTAGGCCATCCTCAACCGTGTCCAGAGCATCCTCGGCGTGCTGGTCGCGCCGCCCACGTTCAATTTTGCGCGTAAAGGCATAGGTTGCCATGGCAACCGCGCCATATCTAAGGGCAAAAACTGCGACTGGAGCAAGGGGTAGGGCCATGGTTTCCTCCTGATATTTAACCTTAATGTAGGAAATGAAGGCGCGCCTGTCTACTTAGCGGGCGGAATTGCGCGCATCATTTGCGACAGCGCGTCTAATTCATGACCAAAACCGGCATTCAATTCGGCCGCCGCGCCAAGGCGCACAGCATCCGGTTTATTCTGGCTTAACTTCCACGTGCCATCCACACTGGCAATGGTCAGGCGAAGCGGGGCAATCATGCGCATCATACGATCAAGCGTTTCATCCGCGACCTTACCCATTACCCAAGGGGCTTTACCCCCCAGACGGGATTCGAACGCAGCTGCCTGACGCGCCAGCAGGTCGGGCAACTCATCCGGCTCAAGAAGCTGAAGACTACCGCGCAAGTGAACGGCCGCATAATTCCATGTAGGCACCTGATCAGGCACCCCGTACCAATCCGGCGATATATACCCGTCGGGACCAGATAGGGTAAAAAGTGCGGGCAGCGGCGCGGTTAGCGCGCGCGTGATCGGGTTTGATCGCATAAGATGCAGATCCGCCGTTTTGCCATCCTTGGCCACAACAACAGGCGCATGGGCAACAAGTGGGCCATCGGGGCCATTCACGCTGATTTGGCCAAAGGCACGGCTGCGTGCAAAGCTTAGGTTTTCCGCGTTACTTGCGGTGTGAAAAATTGGGTTCGGATGCATCAAAACCTCGTTTCATTTACAATCAGCACTTAGGCCACTCTATCACCCTTTTTAACCTTCACGGTACGGTTATCAACGGCTGGCAACATGCGTGACGGATCCCGCGTAATCATTACATCAATAACGCTGGGCCGGTCCGTTTCCGCGAATGCGGCAGCAAGGGCCGCAGGCAAATCATCAGGGGTTTCAACCCGAATACCGTGACAGCCCATCGCATTAGCGACATTGGCAAAGTTGGTTTCCGACAGGTCTGACGATTGGTAATTACCTTCACCATACATCAGGTGTTGCAGCGCCTTCACGTACCCTGACGCGGCATTGTTTACCACGATCACAGTCAAGCCAAGGTTCATGCGGCGCGCTGTTTCCAGCTCGCCCAAAACCATGTTGAAACCACCATCGCCTGTCAGGCCAACCACAACCGCATCAGGCGCGGCAAGCTGCGCGCCAATCGCACCGGGTAGGCCGTATCCGATCGAGGCAAAACCACGATCCGGCACAAAGGCACGCCCCGCTTGTTTGGTGTCAAACAGCAGCCCGCCCCAGTGGGCCGCAAAACCACCATCGGCGATCAAA
>DAOUQO010000132.1 GCA_030625565.1 Aliiroseovarius sp.
CTTCTTCCATCAGCACTTCTGTCATGACGACGCCTTGGCGTGCATCGGACGGTGCTGTGCGGAAAAACAGGCCGTT
Source organism: Aliiroseovarius sp. (assembly GCA_030625565.1). Taxonomy (GTDB): domain Bacteria; phylum Pseudomonadota; class Alphaproteobacteria; order Rhodobacterales; family Rhodobacteraceae; genus JAAEUB01. The sequence goes on from DAOUQO010000132.1 coordinate 77, forward strand.
ATCTTCGGCTGTGGACAGGCCCGGCGATGTTGCGGATGGTGAAATCATCACAATACCGTTTGGCAGCGCAACGTTGGCCAGAATAGAACCAGTCACACCGGAACAATCGGCGCCCATGATTGCAGCAACACCGTCAGATGTGATCAGGCGTTCTGCGGCGGCTGTTGCAGCGGCTGAATCGATACAGGTTGAATCTGCACGGATCCCAGAGACAGTTGCGCCGCCCAGCAATTTGCCGGATGCGGAAACCTCGGCAATCGCCAGTTCAGCACCAGAAGCCATATCAGGTGTCAGGCTCTCAATTGGGCCGGTAAAGCCCAAAATTATGCCGATTTTAATTTCATCCGCAAATGCAGTGGAACCCATTAGTGCGATGGCTGTTGTCGCCAGTAGCAGTTTTTTCATGTCTCTCTCCCTGTTGGACATTAACTCTGCCATCACCCTAAGGGGCTATTTCAAAAAAGAAAACCCTGTCCTTTGGGCTGAAGTTGTTAATTGTTGTGTTTTTTGTTTGGGTTGCGCAACAATCTTGTGTTTGGCGCTGTATTTCCGACCTTCTAGGTGCCTTTGGTGGCCGCCTGACTGCCGCGTTCGCGGTAGGGTGTGATGTTATAATGGCCGCGATAACACTTTGAAAAATGCGAAGGCGACGTGAACCCGCAGGCCAGTGCAACGTTAATTACGCTCATGTCTGTTTGCATTAACAGGTTGCGTGCCTTGGCCAGACGCAGTTCCATATAATAGCGTTTCGGGGACCGGTTTAGATAGCGGCGAAAAAGGCGTTCAAGCTGGCGGGTCGACATGGCGACATCGCGCGCCAGAATCGATGGCGAAATCGGTTCTTCTATGTTGGCCTCCATCATCTGGATGACGGCCGATAGTTTCGGGTGACGCACGCCGATACGGGCCGGCACCGAAAGGCGCTGGGTGTCCTGATCTGTTCTGATCGAGGTGTAAATCTGTTGATCGGCCACAATATTGGCGATGTCTTCGCCGTGATCCTGCGCGATTAATTTCAACATAAGATCAATGGATGACGTGCCGCCCGCGGTTGTCATGCGCTTGCCGTCAATGACAAAAACCGACTTGGTTAGTTCAATGTCTTGGAAATCCTCAATGAAACTATCGTGGTTTTTCCAGTGTATAGTCGCGCGTTTGCCGTCCAGCAATCCGGCGCGCGCCAAAATATAGGGCGCGGTACACAGTGCTGCGATATCAACACCGCGCCGCGCCTCGCGCCGCAGCCAGCCCAGCAACTTTTTCGAGGTATTGGCCTGCACATTCAGCCCGCCGCACAACATGATCGTGTCGTCGCGCCGCAGCTCATCCAGATCCATATCAAGGCTGAATTCAATGCCGGCCGAACAGGTAATGGTCTGGCCGCCCTCGCCACACAAGACCCATTCATAAACCGGCGCACTAAACTGCCGGTTTGCAATGCGCAGCGCATCTAGCGCACCGGCAAAGCTAAGCAGGGTAAAGTTGTTAACCAAAACGAAAACAAACCGTTTGGCCACAGGTCTGACCTGAGGTCCATTGCTGTCTTTAAGGTTTTGAAAGTCTGTCATGGCTGGTCTGCACCTGATACTACACCTGATACTAAGGCGACCGGATCAGTTTTCACGCCCCTAATCAAGCGAATTTTGTGTCCGCTATGCGACTTTGTTTGCGCCTATGCCCAGAAAACCCTATAGCGGTTGTCTGATACCGCTAACTATGCGACAGGAAGCGGGTAATTTTTGGAGTGAAAACATGGCAGATTGGTCGAAAACCACGTGGCGCAACAAACCCCGGATACAAATGCCGGAATATACCGACGCGCAGGCGTTGGCGGCTGTTGAGGCAAAACTTGGATCATATCCACCGCTGGTTTTTGCGGGCGAAGCGCGCCGCCTGAAGGCCGCTCTTGGCAAGGCCGTGACGGGCGATGCATTCCTGCTGCAAGGCGGCGATTGCGCCGAAAGCTTTGCTGATTTTTCCGCTGACAACATCCGCGACACTTTTAAGGTGATGCTGCAAATGGCGATGGTGTTAACTTACGGCGCCAAGGTTCCGGTGGTTAAAGTTGGCCGCATGGCAGGGCAATTCGCCAAGCCACGTTCAGCAAATACTGAAACAATTAATGGTGTTGAGCTGCCCAGCTACCGCGGTGATATCATCAACGAACTGGCCTTTACTGAGGCCGCGCGCATCCCTGACCCGCAAAAAATGCTGCAGGCCTATACGCAATCGGCGGCAACGCTGAACCTGCTGCGCGCTTTTTCAACGGGTGGGTATGCCGATGTAAATTCGGTGCATTCATGGACGCTTGGCTTTACCGATGGGGCCGAAGTTGAAAAATATCGCGCCATGGCCGAACGCATTTCTGATACGCTGGATTTCATGCGTGCCGCCGGGGTTAGCTCGGATCGGGCGCATTCGCTGCAAACGGTTGATTTCTACACCAGCCACGAATCACTTTTGCTGGAATACGAACAGGCCCTGACGCGTCTTGATTCGACCTCGGGCGATATGATCGCCGGATCTGGCCACATGATCTGGATCGGGGACCGCACCCGCCAGCCTGACGGCGCACATGTTGAATTTGCCCGTGGGGTTATCAACCCGATCGGCCTGAAATGTGGGCCAACGATGCAAGTGGATGATTTGAAACGTCTGATCGCAACCTTGAACCCGGAAAACGAAGCCGGACGCCTGACCCTGATCGCGCGCTTTGGTGCCGGAAGCGTCGGTGATCATCTGCCGCGCCTGATCAAGGCCGTTGAAGAAGAAGGCGCCAAAGTTGTTTGGGCTTGTGACGCCATGCATGGCAACACGATCAAATCGTCCTCGGGCTATAAAACCCGACCCTTTGACAGTGTTCTGCGCGAGGTTCAGGAATTTTTCGCCATTCACAAGGCCGAAGGCACGATTGCTGGCGGTGTGCATTTTGAAATGACGGGTTCCGACGTGACAGAATGCACCGGTGGCGTGCGTGCTGTGACCGATGAAAACCTGTCAGACCGTTACCACACGGCGTGTGATCCGCGCCTGAATGCCAGCCAGTCGCTGGAACTGGCATTCTTGGTTGCCGAAGAATTGTCGGCGCGCAACACCGCGCAAAGCCTTGCAAAAGCAGGATAATACAAAGCGCGACGCCTAGGCTTATGCTTAGGCGTCGTTGTTGCAGACCAATCTCAAATGCGATTTTTTGTCGGTGCCGTTAGGCTTGGGCGCAACCACTGCATGCTTGAATTCTGGGGCATGCTCTGCAAACCCAGTAGCGCGTTCTTGGGTTTCCACTGTATTTATATTCGCTGATGCAACAGCGAAACGGCGTGGCGCATGACCAATGCGCCCGACAGATTGCAGTGCGCCAAGGATACGTGTCGGCGCGCCTTTTTCATCTTTCATCGGGGCCAGATACATCTGTGCTTCAAGGTTTGGGCGGGTAAATCCGGTGTCGCTTGCCAGGTCCAGACGTACACTTGCCGGGGAAATCAGCATGTTTTTCAGGACATCCTGAATTTTCAGACGGGCTTCGGGCAGAAAAAGCGAGGTTAGCGGCATGCCGCGCACCTCCATTCCCATTAAATCGTTCAAATGACCACCTGCCAGCCGAATACGGGCATGGCCGGGGGCGATTTCTTCTAAAATAAATGCATATTCCAAGGCGCCGCTGATCCCGCGCGGGTCAATTTCGGCGCGTGCAGGCATTGAGCGGCCATTACGCAGCCCTTCCCAATATGATTCAACCATAGAAATGGCTGGAAATTTCATCTTGGTATGGATTGGCCCCAATGAAACAATGTTTGAGCCGCTAAAATACTGAGTATTCACTTTAACACCTTTTATAACGTTACCAAGCCGGATGTTGTTCACTTGTTAATCGTCTGTTAACTCCTAGATCAGTAATAGTTACCGATGTCTTAATATGGCACATTTGTCTGGCATTTGGTGCGAAATCTAAACAATTGGTTAACTGCTATGACACGTTCAATGACAGGGTTCGCTTCTCTTAAGGGTCAGCTGGGGGATCACAGCTGGGTTTGGGATATACGTGGTGTAAACGCACGAGGGCTGGATTTTCGTCTGCGTTTGCCCGACTGGATTGCCGGGCTAGAGGCCGCAGCGCGTAAGGCGGGCGCGGCTGAAATTGGGCGGGGCAGTGTGAACCTTTCGCTGAAAATGACCCGCGAGGCGCACGAAAGCACGCAGGCAATCAACCCTGCCGGTCTGGAACATGCCTTGGCGATGCTCAGCGAAATCAACCATCAGGCCGGCACCCATGGTCTTAATCTAGCGACGCCCAGCGCCGTTGATATTGCCGCCATGCGCGGGGTTGTCGAAACAGCCCAGACCGAAGATGACAGCGCGCCGCTTTTGGCTGCGCTAAGGGCGCAGCTGCCCACGCTTTTGGCTGAATTCAACCAGATGCGCGCCCATGAAGGCGCCGCTTTGAATGCGGTGCTTATCGCCCAGCTGGACCAAATGGCGCAGCTGGTCACCAAGGCGCAGACTGCCGCCGATGCCCGCAAAGATGCCCAGCGCACTGCCCTGCGCACAAATCTGGCCCGTGTCATGGAAAACACCGATGGGGCCGATTCAGATCGTGTGGCGCAGGAATTGGCGCTGATTGCGGTGAAATCCGATATCCGCGAAGAAATTGACCGCCTTGAGGCGCATGTTGTCGCCACGCGCGACCTGCTGCAAAGCGACACGCTGCAAGGGCGTAAACTGGATTTCCTGATGCAGGAATTTATGCGCGAGGCAAATACCTTGTGTTCCAAGTCGCAATATAGCGACCTGACGCAAATCGGGCTTGATCTAAAGCTGGTGATCGATCAAATGCGTGAACAAGTTCAAAACGTGGAGTAAGACATGCCCGACCGTCGCGGCCTTTTGATCATTTTGTCTTCGCCCTCCGGGGCGGGTAAATCAACACTGACAAGGCGGCTGCGTGACTGGGACCCTGACATCAGTTTTTCAGTATCGGCAACCACCCGCACCCCGCGCGCAGGCGAAGTGGACGGCACAGATTACCATTTCACCAGCAAGGCGGATTTTGCAGCACAGGTCGCGGCCGGCCAGATGCTGGAACATGCGCAGGTGTTCGAAAATTCATATGGCTCGCCCTTGGGGCCGGTACAGGCGGCGATTGATGCGGGCCGTGATGTTTTGTTTGATATCGACTGGCAGGGTGCGCAACAAATCCGCAATTCTGTTTTGGCACCGCACACCTTGTCGGTGTTCTTGCTGCCGCCTTCCATTTCTGAACTGCACCGCCGCCTTGTGTCGCGCGGCCAAGACAATGATCAGGTGATTGCTGGACGCATGGCCAAAAGCTGGGATGAGATAAGCCATTGGGATGCCTATGACTTTGTGCTGGTTAATGATAATCTTGAGGCAACAGATGAACGTCTGAAACAAATAGTCAGTGCCAGCCGTTTGCGCCGCAGCCAACAGCCGGATTTAACCGAACATGTCCGCCGATTGCAGGCAGAATACGAGGATCTGAAATGAGCATTTATGCCTTGGGTGATAATCACCCCGAAATTGCCGATGACGCGTGGATCGCGCCCGGCGCGCATGTGATGGGCAATGTTACGCTGGCCAGCAGGGCCTCGATCTGGTTCGGGGCGGTGCTGCGCGGGGATACTGAAACTATCCATGTTGGGGCTGGTTCAAATATTCAGGAAAACTGTGTTTTACATTCAGATCCCGGTTTTCCAATGGTGGTCGGCGATGGCTGCACCATTGGTCACAAGGTGATGCTGCATGGCTGCGAAATTGGCGACAACACCCTGATCGGGATGAGCGCAACGATTTTGAACGGGGCCAAAATTGGTAAAAACTGCCTGATCGGGGCAGGGACCTTGGTGACGGCAGGCAAGGTCATTCCCGATGGGTCCATGGTGCTGGGCGCACCGGGCAAAATTGTGCGCGAACTGGACGCGGCGGCGATTGAAATCTTGCGTGAAAGCGCGCGTCACTATGCGGATAATGCCGCCATGTTTCGTGAAAAACTGCGCCTGCTTAAATAGGCGGTTTTCCTAAATTCCTGACCAATCGTGAGGATAAGACCATGACAGATGATCCGGTAAAGCGGCCCCCTTGGCCCCAAAGTGCTGCGCGCCCTGTGGTGACGCCGATTTCGCCTTCGGTGGTCTATGCCTCGGACAGCATTGATAATCTGGATGCCCAATACGAAGGTGATCTGGCCGGCTATGCCTATTCGCGCGAAGGTCATCCCAATGCTGATGTTCTGGCCACAAAACTGGACGCGCTTGAGGGGGCCGAGGGCGGCTTTATCACCGGTTCTGGCATGGCGGCTGTCACTGCCGCGCTGCTGGGGGTGCTTCGTCATGGCGACCACATTATTGGCGGGGATCAGCTGTATGGCCGCTCACTGCGCCTGCTGACACAGGATTTGCCGCGCTTTGGCATCGCGGCCTCTCTGGCGGACCCCACGGATGCAAGCGCAATGGCCGCCGCAATCCGGCCTGAAACCCGCGCAATCCTTATCGAAGTTGTATCCAACCCTACCTTGCGGGTTGCTGACATGGAGGGGATC
>DAOUQO010000038.1 GCA_030625565.1 Aliiroseovarius sp.
CGAAGGTTTTGCCTTGGCACTGCAGCTTGAACGCAGCAAGGACCACCTTAAAATGCAAGCTCTGCTGCCAATCCCGCAACAGATTGATCGGTTCTTACGCTTGCCCACGGCCAACGGCACTGTGCGTTTTTTGCCGCTGGAAGATTTGCTTTTAGAATATATTTGCAAATTATTTCCGGGTTATGTGGTCAAGGGGTCTTGCGCGTTCCGCATCCTGCGCGACAGCGATCTTGAGGTCGAAGAAGAAGCCGAAGATTTGGTGCGCGAATTTGAAACCGCCCTGAAACGACGGCGTCGCGGCGAAGTGGTGCGAATGAAGATCACCGCCAACGCGCCTTCGAATCTGCTGAAAATGATTAAACGTGAATTGCGCGTGACCGACGACGAAATTGTCGAAGTCGACGGGCTGATGGGCATGGCCGACCTTAGCGAACTGGTCCTGAATGAACGCCCCGATCTTTTGTGGCCCAGCTTTACCTCGCGGGTGCCTGAACGGGTGCAGGACCATGACGGCGATATCTTTGCCGCAATCAAACAAAAAGACATGCTGCTGCATCATCCTTATGAAAGTTTCGATCTGGTCGTACAGTTTTTGAATCAGGCCGCGCGTGACCCCAACGTGGTTGCGATCAAACAAACGCTGTACCGCACATCGCGCGACAGCCCGATCGTCACCGCCCTGTGTGAGGCCGCCGAAATGGGCAAATCGGTCACTGCCCTGATCGAGCTGAAAGCGCGCTTTGATGAAGCCGCCAACATCCGCCAATCTCGCCGCCTGGAACGCGCAGGGGCAACCGTGGTTTATGGTTTTATCAACTATAAAACCCACGCCAAAATCTCGACCGTAGTGCGGCGCGAAGGCGACAAGCTTATCACCTACACCCATTTTGGCACCGGTAATTACCACCCGATTACGGCGCGGATTTACACTGACCTAAGCATGTTCACCTGCGACGTCGATCTGGGGCGTGATGCAACCAAAGTGTTCAACTATATTTCGGGATATGCCCCACCTGACAAACTGGAAAGTCTGGCAATTTCACCGCTGAACCTGAAGAAATCCCTGCTTAGAAGCATCGCCTTTGAGGCCGATCTGGCACAGGCTGGAAAACCGGCAGTGATCTGGGCCAAGATGAATTCTTTGGTCGAAGAGGACGTAATTGATGCGCTTTATGCCGCCTCGCAAAAGGGTGTCAAAATATCTCTAATTGTACGCGGAATTTGCGCCCTTAGGCCCGGCATCAAGGGGCTAAGCGACAACATTCGTGTTAAGTCGATTGTCGGGCGTTTCTTGGAACATTCGCGCATTGTTTGCTTTGGTGCGGGCCATGATTTGCCTTCGAAAAAAGCGCGGGTTTACATATCATCCGCGGATTGGATGGGGCGCAATCTTAATCGGCGTGTCGAAACCTTGGTCGAGGTAAAAAATACCACCGTAAAGGCCCAGATTATGAGCCAGATCATGGCCGCAAATCTGGCCGATGTGGCCCAAAGCTGGGTGATGGGGCCGGACGGCAATTTTGAACGGGCTGACCTTGCAAAAATTGATGCGCCGTTTTCGTGCCACCGGTTCTTTATGGAATATCCATCCTTGTCCGGCCGTGGATCGGCAGGGGCAAAAGACGTGCCTGAACTAACCCATTCCCAAGATTGATTTCCCAACTAAAACCGGGCACCCAAGATCACGACAAGGGCTAAAATGAGCAAAAAATCCAAGAAGTTAGCACCCTTTCGTAGTGCAATTTTTGATGGCCCATCCGCACGTGCCTTGGCACGGGTCGGGGTTGTTGATGTTGGCTCAAATTCGGTTCGTTTGGTGGTTTTTGATGGGGCAGCACGTTCACCCGCTTATTTTTTCAACGAAAAAATATTGTGCGGTTTGGGCGCCGGAATTGGGGAAACAGGTCACCTTAATCCAACCGGCCGCGCCCGCGCATTGGCCGCGATCAAGCGTTTTCAATTGCTGGCCAAAGGTATGCGCCTGCCGCCCCTGACAGCCGTTGCCACCGCAGCCGTGCGCGACGCCAGCGATGGCGCGGATTTTTGTGCCGAGATACTGCGCGAAACCGGCCTGAACATCTATGTTATTGACGGCACCGAAGAGGCGCGCCTGTCTGCCCAGGGCGTGCTGCTTGGCTGGCCCGAAGCCGAAGGGCTGGTCTGTGATATTGGCGGATCATCCATGGAACTTGCGCAGGTTTCGGGCGGCGATGTTGGCAAGCGCGTGACCTCGCCTTTAGGCCCGCTAAAACTGGCGAATATCGCGACTGACACGGCCGGCTTGCAGCGCCACATCACCAAAACCATTGACGATTTGGCCAATGAAGTGGGCACAGACCATAAGCGCCTGTTTCTTGTTGGTGGATCCTGGCGCGCGATTGCGCGGATTGATATGTTACGCCGCAACTACCCCCTAACTGTGCTGCATGAATACACAATGACGCCCGAAGATTTAAGCGCGACATTTGCCAAAATAAAGGTCACCGACCTTGCCGCGCTGCGCGGTCAAACCGGCACCTCAGAGGCACGAATGGCGCTGGTCCCAGTGGCGGCAATGGTGCTGCAAACCCTGATCGCCAGATTTGGGCCAGCCGAAATTGCAATATCGGCCTATGGCATCCGCGAAGGCATGTTATATGAGCAAATGCCCAAGCGTCTGCGCAAACGCGACCCGCTGATCGAAGCCTGCCGTTTTGCCGAAAAGAAAGACGCCCGTATCCCCGGTTTTGGCAAGGCGCTGTATGAATTCATTCGCCCGCTTTACCCCACCGCCACCACATCTGAACGCCGCATTCAAAAGGCCGCCTGCCTGTTGCATGACGTCAGTTGGCGCGCGCATCCTGATTTCCGCCACGAAGTTTGTTTTGATAACGCCACCCGCGCCAATCTGGGTGGGCTAACCCACGAAGAACGGGTTTTTCTGGGGGTGGCCCTGTTATATCGCTATAAAAGCAACCATCGAAACAGCCGCTATCAGCCGCTTTTCGCCCTCCTTTCCGATGAAGAAATGCACAAGGCTAAAATCCTTGGCAAAGCCATGCGGTTTGGCGCAATGTTCACCGTCAACAACCCTGCCGGCAAGGCAAAATTGGCGTGGGATCCCGAAAATAAAACACTAAATCTATCCATCCGCCCAAAGGCCAAAGACCTGTTTGGAGAAGTCGCAAAATCCCGTTTTTCAGCCCTGGCACATGCCCTGCAAGCGCGTAAAAATGTGGAATTTCGCGACTAATACGCCGCCTACTTGCCCAAGGCAGGCTAAAAATCAATATCCACAGAGACCGGAAAATGATCTGATGCGGCCAGCAAAGCCGCGCGCAGCTCAGGGGTATTATAACAGGCAGGATCATCAAAAGGGTGCCAAATATGCCATTTCGGGGCCTTTGCACATAAATCCGGTGACAGCATAATATAATCCAAAAGCGCCTGAAGATACCGTTTTTCGTGGGCCAGCCAAAATCGCGACGTGACCGGATGCGCAGTGATTTTATTGCTCAGGGCCATCGCCGCGTGGGGGTCAAACAAGGGGGGCGCGGCCGCCTCTCCCAACACCACTTCAATGCCCGAACGGCCAAACATGGCTTCGTATTCATCTAGTCCGGGGCCATCGTTGAAATCCCCCAAAACAATCAGGGCATCCCCGGCCGCAAGGTGGGCATCAACACGCTGGCGCAGCCAGATACATTGCGCCATTTGCTTGTGCCGGTTTTCGATCGCAATTCGCATGGCATCAGGTTCATCGCGCGCACCGTGCGGGGCCTTGGATTTCACATGCACGCCAATCAGGCGCACGATATCGCCGGTTTTGCGCACCTTCAGTGCCACCTCAAGCGGCGGCTTGGAAAAACGGACCTTTGGGGGCGCACCCTTAACTGGATTCGGGCGTCGAAACACGCCATCAAATCGCGGCGCATCAGTTGTGCCCGCCTTACCCGTAGGGGGACCTTTTGGATCATGCGAAACAGTCACAACATCAGGGTCATACAAAAGTGCAATTTCCTGCTGTGTGGCATTGCCAAAGCCCAACAACACCTTATTTGTCCGCAGTCCGTAAGTTTGCGCAAAATTTTCAAGGGCGCGCTTAGTCGATCGCTTAGAGCTTTGGTCCGGGGCCTCAATAATCATCACGGCATCAGCGTCTAAGTATTTGAAAACAAGCCCCAAAGCATCAAGTTGCGTGCGGCGGTCAATGTTGTGACGACGCGACCAATGTTGATCAAACTGCAAGGCGCCATTATCATCAAAAAGCGCGTTGAACCACTCAACATTATAGGTTGCGATGCGCATCAGCCGCGCTCGGCCTTAATTTCTTCCCAAGCGTTATTAACCACAATCAGGCGTTTTTCAGCAAGCTTCACCGCCTCTTCAGGCACCCCACGGGCAATCATTCTGTCGGGGTGACTTTCGCGCACCTCAGTACGCCAAGCAGCGCGCAACTGTTCATAAGTCGCATCCGGTTCAAGCCCGAATACTTCATAAGGGTCGGGGATGGCATCAGGCACAAATCGGGCACGAAGGCTGCGGAACCTGCGTTGATCAAAGCCTAGAATATGGGCAACACGCGCAAGAAAATCATCCTCGGCCGGGTGATATTCACCATCGGCAATCGCAATAAAAAACAGCCCCTCCATTAGGTCACAAAGCGCGGCATCCTGTGCGCCAAACATGGCGGCAATTTTGGTTGCATATTGTTCATATCCAGCCACATCCTGACGTGCCAGATTAAACAGTTTGGCCGCATTTTTTTCGTCACCGGGCGGGATGGTGAACACTTCGCGGAACGCCGACACCTCATCGCGCGTAACCTGCCCGTCAGCCTTGGCCATCTTGGCCCCCAAAGCAATAACCGCAATGGCAAAACCAACGCGCTTTTCAGGGGGCGTGCGTAAATGCGTAAATACCTCGGACAGGCTTTCACCAGCGGCAAGCGCAGATATGGCATCAGATATGCGGGACCATAAAGACATACATTCTTTCTAAAGCCATTCGCCCGCCACTGTCACGGGGGTCACAGAATATTATGCACCACCTTATTACAAAACGCGTATTCCAGATGGCGTCATAATCTTGGCACGCATGGAAATATCGTGGCTTTGCACACAGGAAATACGCGGATCATTCACCAAAGATGCAAGCGCTTGTGACAACTCTGTGCTGCGCGAATGTGCAATTTCAAAGCCAAGCAACTGGCATCCTGCATCCTTAAGTAAAGGCGCAGGCAACGGGCATATCCACTCAATCAAGGCCGGAAAGGTACCGTCAAAGGGCAGCTTTCCAATTACTGGTTTTGTCATCAACCAACGAAGGTTTCCCCGACTTAATGCCTGTATTTTGCCAATATTTTTGGGTGCATTATTAATATCTTTACTTATACTTTTCGAACGTATTACCCAATTTGAAAGGGTTGGAATTCCTTCAAAATTATCTAAATCAAACATTCTTGCCAATTCTGGCTTTGGGTCTTCAGGGTTAGGGGCAATTACTTCTAAATAAGCATCTGTTCCAAGGGACAACAGCTTATTATGGGTACCAAGGCCGGTATGAGCCCCGCCACCATCCATTTTTACACCCAAGGCAGCCTCAACATATTCCACCCCTTCAGCAAGGCTCGCAGCCGTTACTACAATATGATCAAGCTCACTCATATTCACCCTGATCCAATCTTTGTTCTATAAATATCCCGGGGGAGCGCGAGGGGGTGGCCCCCCTCGCCCAGTCGGACTGCGCGCAGCGTAGTCCGACAAGGTTCATTATGGCGCTGCACGTACAAGCTTCAAGATATCTTTGGCAGCCTCGGGTATGTTTGTCCCCGGCCCAAAGATCGCTTTGACCCCGTGTTCATACAGGAATTCGTAATCTTGCTGCGGAATCACCCCGCCACAAATTACCACAACATCATCCGCACCGGCCGCAGCAAGCGCCTTGACCAATTTTGGGGCTAAGGTTTTATGGCCTGCCGCCTGACTGGAAATCCCGACAATATGCACATCATTGTCGACAGCATCACGCGCGGCTTCCTCAGGCGTTTGAAATAGTGGTCCAACATCCACGTCAAAGCCAATATCCGCAAAGGCCGTCGCGATCACCTTGGCCCCACGATCATGACCATCTTGGCCCATTTTCACCACAAGCATTCGGGGGCGACGGCCTTCTTGTTGGGCAAAATCTTCAACATCTTTCTGAATTGCTGCAAAATCTTCATCACCTTCATAAGCCGCGCCATAGACACCGCTTAGGGTTCGAATTTCTGCCCGATGGCGACCAAAGGTCTTCTCTAAAGCCATTGAAATTTCTCCTACAGTTGCGCGGGCGCGGGCCGCATCGATTGCCAGTTCTAAAAGGTTTCCATCCCCAGTTTTTGCCGATTTCTCCAACTGTTCCAAAGCCTTATAACATGTTTCCTTATCACGTTTCGCCCGAATATCAGTAAGGCGCGCAACCTGCGCATGACGCACAGCGCTATTATCAATCTGGCGCACCTCAATGGGGTCTTCGCGATCCAAGCGAAACTTGTTCACCCCAACAATCACCTCATCGCCACGATCCACAGCGGCTTGGCGACGGGCGGCGGCCTCTTCGATCCGCAGTTTTGGCATGCCGGATGCAACCGCCTTGGTCATGCCACCCAGCGCGTCGACCTCTTCTATCAATGCCCAAGCCTGTTTGATCAAATCATCCGTCAGGCTTTCAACGTAATAAGACCCCGCCAGCGGGTCGACCACGTTGGTCACACCCGTTTCATTTTGCAAAATCAATTGGGTGTTGCGCGCAATTCGTGCCGAAAATTCAGTTGGCAGGGCAATCGCTTCGTCAAATGAATTGGTGTGCAGGCTTTGCGTGCCGCCAAGGGCCGCCGACATTGCTTCGAACGCGGTGCGTACCACATTATTATAGGGGTCTTGTTCCTGCAATGACACGCCCGAGGTTTGGCAATGGGTGCGCAACATCAGGCTGCCGGGTTTCTGTGGGTTAAATTCCGACATAATCCGGTGCCACAAGAACCGCGCGGCGCGCAATTTCGCAGCCTCCATGAAGAAATTCATGCCAATGGCGAAAAAGAAACTTAGCCGCCCGGCGAATGCATCCACATCAAGGCCCCGCGCCAGTGCCGAACGCACATATTCACGCCCATCCGCCAAGGTGAACGCCAATTCCTGCACCAAGGTCGAACCGGCCTCTTGCATATGATAGCCTGAAATCGAGATCGAGTTGAATTTCGGCATTTCAGTCGAGGTAAATTCAATAATATCGGCCACAATCCGCATCGATGGTTCTGGCGGATAGATATAGGTGTTGCGCACCATAAATTCCTTCAAAACATCGTTCTGAATGGTGCCTGACAGGGCCGCGCGATCCACGCCCTGTTCTTCACCGGCAACAATAAACGACGCCAAAACCGGGATTACAGCACCGTTCATGGTCATTGAAACCGAAACCTTATCCAGCGGAATACCATCGAACAGGATTTTCATATCCTCGACCGAATCAATAGCCACACCAGCCTTGCCAACATCGCCCACCACACGGTCGTGATCACTGTCATATCCACGGTGGGTGGCCAGATCAAAGGCCACTGAAACACCCTGTTGGCCAGCGGCCAAGCCCTTGCGATAAAAGGCATTACTTTCTTCAGCCGTTGAAAAACCGGCATATTGGCGGATCGTCCATGGCCGCCCTGTATACATGGTTGCACGCGGGCCACGGGTGAACGGGGCAAGGCCGGGCATGCCGCCCAGATGCGTCATCCCATCCAGATCCTCGGCGATATAAACCGGCTTGATCGCGATGCCTTCGGGGGTGTGCCACGTTAAATCATCCAGCGCGCGCCCGCGCAGCTCTTTCGCGGCAAGGATTTCCCAAGCGTTTGTATCACTCATTCTTGTCGCTCCTGTTTTGAAATCTGTTTGCTGCCCCTTGTTCTGGCCGCAGCCAGGCACTATTTATGGGCAAAGGGGAAAATATGTTCCGTCTGTTTGCATTGATATTGTTGGTCGCCCTACCCGCCCATGCGGATGATGAAATATTCACGCCAATCCCAGCTGGTGACCACCAGCTTGAGGATTTTTTGTGGACGGCACGGCCCTTGGTTGTTTTTGCAGATAGCCCGAATGATCCACGTTTTATCCAGCAAATGGAATTTTTGGCGGACCAGTCTAAGGACTTGATCACGCGCGATGTGGTGGTGATTACCGACACCATGCCAGACGATGCCAGCGCCATTCGCGAAGATTTGCGCCCGCGGGGGTTTATGCTGGTTTTAATTGGCAAAGACGGGGCAATATATTTACGCAAGGCCACGCCTTGGCGGGTGCGCGAACTAACGCGATCCATCGACAAAATGCCAATACGCCAGCAGGAAATGGATGATATGCGGGCAGGCCTGTAAATCACCAATTCACCCCGCTTGCCAAAATTGCCACCTTTTGGAGTGGGTCCATTATAATAATGGATTCTTCGCCAGTATGCCAAATAAACAGCGATGCGGGGTTGGAAAGTGCTGCATGGAAAACACCTTGGGTTTCAATGTCCATACAATCGCGCGATAAAACGGCCGCCACCTGCACCGGCACCCCGACCGCGCGGTCAGTGTCCATGATGGATTTGAAAATCTGATCCGGGCTTTGGTTGGCTAGCGATAGCGCTAAAACTCCGGTGCGGCGCAATGAAAACAAAGCGCGGTTGATTTCAGTTTCAATCTGCAACGCCGATTTTGGGTAGGTTGACCTCAGCGCATATACCGCTGCGGTGCACCTGAATTCCGACTTAAAATAAGCCTGATCACCCAAGGCAAACCACCGCATTAACAAAGTACGAATTTCATCTTCGTTATGGCGTGAGCACGCCGAAAGTGCCGCGATGCAAACGCATACAGCAGTAAACAGGCGCAGTTTGGCCCGAATAAATCGGCGGGCGGATGGCATTTCTATTCGAACTCCATGATGATTTCATCAACAGCCAGATTGTCGCCCGCACTTGCGTTAATTTTAGCCACGACCAGTTTTTTCTCGGCCCGCAGGATGTTTTCCATTTTCATCGCCTCAACGGTGCATAATGCTTGACCCTCTTCGACCTCTTGGCCTTCTTCAACATTAATTTTTACGATCAAACCGGGCATCGGGCACAACAAAAACTTAGAGGTATCCGCCGGTATTTTTTCCAGCATAAAGGTGGCCAATTCGGCCTGGCGCGGGCTGCGAACATGCACTTTCATATCAGCACCACGGGTACGAATACGGAAACCACCAGGGATTTTTCCGACTTTCAAAACCAGCGCTACGCCATCAACCACAAGCCGCGCCAATTGCCCCCCCGGCGTCCAGTCCGAGGTCACGCGCATCTCGTCACCATTGGCAAATATAATATTTGAGCCTTCATGATCGGCATCAATTGTTAGATCGAACTGCCCCCCGTCAAGGCTGACAACCCAATCACGTCCGACACGGCGTTCATGGTTATCCATACGGCCAGAAACACGCGTACGGCGAATTTCGGCGACCCTGAACATTGCCGCCGTAGCCGCCGCAACATGTTGTAATGATGCATTATTTAGTGATACACCTTGAAACCCGTCAGGGTATTCTTCTTCGATAAAAGCGGTGGTTATATTGCCCGAAATGAACCGTTCGTGGTCCATAACGGCAGATAGAAACGGCAGGTTATGGCCGATGCCTTCCAGCTCAAAACCATCCAAAGCATTGCGCATATGTTCAATAGCCGAGGCCCGATCCGGCCCCCATGTACACAGCTTGGCAATCATAGGATCGTAATACATCGATATCTCGCCGCCCTCGAAAACGCCGGTATCATTGCGTACTTGACGCGCTTTTTCGTTCACCTCGGCAGGTGGTCGATAACGGGTCAGGCGGCCAATTGACGGCAAGAAATTGCGATAGGGGTCTTCGGCATACAGCCGGCTTTCCATTGCCCAACCGTTCAGTTTTACGTCCGCCTGTGTCATCGTCAGCTTTTCACCGTTAGCAATGCGGATCATCTGCTCAACCAGATCAACATTTGTGATCATTTCCGTCACGGGATGCTCAACTTGCAGGCGTGTATTCATCTCAAGGAAAAAGAAATTGCGTTCGCCATCAACAATAAATTCGACGGTGCCCGCACTGGTATAGCCGACGGCTTGTGCCAGCGCGACGGCCTCTTCGCCCATCTTTTTACGGGTGGCTTCATCCAGAAACGGGCTGGGGGCTTCTTCGATAACTTTTTGGTTTCGCCGCTGGATCGAACATTCGCGTTCGCCCAGATAAATACCGTTACCATGGCCATCACATAGCACCTGAATTTCAATATGGCGCGGCTGGGTTATGAATTTTTCAATGAAAATTCGGTCATCGCCAAAACTGGCTGCCGCTTCATTTTTTGAGCTGGCAAATCCCTCGCGCGCCTCACCATCATTCCAGGCAACCCGCATGCCTTTGCCGCCACCACCCGCGCTGGCCTTAATCATCACCGGATAGCCGATTTCGCCCGAGATTTTAACGGCCTCATCCGCATCCGCAACTTCGCCCAAATATCCGGGCACACAAGAAACCCCGGCATCCAACGCGATTTTTTTCGAGGTGATTTTATCGCCCATCTTTTCGATAGCACCCTTGGGAGGCCCGACAAAAACCACACCTTCCGCTTCAAGCGCCTCGGCGAACAGTTTGTTTTCACTTAGAAAACCGTATCCAGGATGCACCGCCTCGGCCCCGGTTTGGCGGATGGCATCCATCACCTTATCAATAACAATATACGACTGCGCCGCAGGGGGCGGGCCGATATTCACCGCCTCATCCGCCATTTTTACATGTAGCGCGTTGGCATCGGCATCGGAATAAATAGCCACGGTTTTAATGCCCATTTCGCGGGCCGTTTTAATCACCCGACAGGCAATTTCGCCCCGGTTGGCTATTAGAATTTTTTTGAACATGCCGTGTCCCCTTAAAAGGTGCGAATTGGGGGCAATCCCCAGTGCGATATTGCATAGGAAAGGCCAGACAAGCGCGGCGCGCTTAGCTGGCTAAGTGAACTTTCAATTGTGCATCTAGTAGGCCTGATACCGTTCCAAAAAAAAGTGTCTGGTTTAGCCCGCGTAAGACCAAACCAGACACAAGGGGAAGGGTATCGGTTTTGTGTAAACCAGACAGACGGCCGGGATAAAGCCGCTGCCATGGATACAATCATGGTGCGCATTTTTGCAGAAAAACAGTATGGGGTTGGCCATACCCGAATTTGGGCCGTAACTTGCCAAGAACGGGCGTGCTTAAGCAAATTCACGCCTATCCCTCCAGTCCGAATGCTTCTGGAAAGGTCACTTGTGCCGGACCCAGATTAATCTGCAACAGGGCCTCGTAATTGGCGGCGTCAAACGGATCTTCCCCCGCGACAACTTCGCGCCCGAATAGCCAAGACAAGCGCCCTGCATCCAAATTTCCGCGTTCAAACGGCTGGTCGCCAAATTGCTGCCAGAGCGCGGCCATAAATCCGGCATCCGCGCGCCTGTCGGCGGGGCGGCGGTCGGCATAACGTTCACGTACTACAATTTCAGTTGCCCCTTTGGGGCTGGCGCGGCGCAAGGTAAACTGGAAATCAGTCCCTGGAAGGCGGCCGGGGAAACCCCGGTGTTTCAGCATATACGGTAGTGCCATTAAAGGGGCCCCCATTCACATGTGTTGTGGGTGATAAGATAACTTTTGAAGACCTGTATCGCTTGGGGCGTTGCGACGCCGAACTCAACTGGATGATCCAAAAATGTGTACGTGTCGTGCATGTAATGCACCCTTCCCTATAATGGAATATTATCGTGTTTTTTCCATGGGTTTTTCAAAGACTTCCCGCGAAGGGACGCGAAGGCGCGACAGACGCGCACCCGTGTTGAATGCGGCGTGATCACTTCGTCGATAAAGCCACGTTCAGCGGCAACAAACGGGTTGGCAAACCGGCGTTCATAATCAGCGGTGCGTTCGGCTATTTTTTCGGGGTCCCCCAATTCGCGGCGATACAAGATTTCGGTCGCACCCTTGGCCCCCATCACCGCAATTTCGGCACTGGGCCACGCATAATTGAAATCCCCCCGCAAATGTTTTGAGGCCATGACGTCATACGCCCCGCCATAAGCTTTGCGCGTAATAACCGTAACTTTGGGCACCGTGGCTTCGCCGTATGCAAATAAAAGCTTGGCGCCGTGCTTGATTACCCCGCCATATTCCTGCGTGGTTCCTGGCAAAAATCCGGGCACATCAACCAATGTTAAAATCGGAATTTCAAAGGCATCACAGAACCTTACAAAGCGCGCGGCCTTGCGGCTGCTATCAATATCCAGACAGCCCGCCAACACCATAGGCTGGTTGGCAACCACCCCAACAGTCGACCCTTCCAGCCGGATAAATCCGGTTAGAATATTCTTGGCATATTCGGCCTGAAGTTCATAAAAGTCGCCTTCATCCGCCAGTTTTTTGATAAGTTCGTGCATATCATAAGGCGTATTCGGGTTGTCCGGAATT
The DNA here is from genome assembly GCA_030625565.1 of Aliiroseovarius sp. GTDB lineage: Bacteria > Pseudomonadota > Alphaproteobacteria > Rhodobacterales > Rhodobacteraceae > JAAEUB01. The sequence continues at coordinate 12,498 of DAOUQO010000038.1, forward strand.
AGCGTATCAAGGCTTAGATCCGCCCGTTTCGGGTCGTCGAAAAAGGGTCGCACAGGAACCTTTGATCGATTGTTCAAAGGCAGAAAGTCGACCAGCCGGCGAACCTCGCTCAAGGTTTCGACATCGTTTTCAAATGCGGCATCTGCAACCGATGATTTTTTGGTATGTGTCGAAGCACCACCCAATTCTTCGGCGGTAACCACCTCATTAGTAACGGTTTTTACCACATCAGGGCCGGTTACAAACATGTACGAGCTATCTTTAACCATAAAAATAAAATCGGTAATGGCCGGGGAATAAACCGCGCCGCCCGCACAAGGCCCCATAATAACCGAAATTTGCGGCACCACGCCCGAAGCCATGATGTTGCGCTGAAATACCTCGGCATAACCACCAAGGGATGCCACGCCTTCCTGAATACGCGCGCCGCCACTATCGTTAATGCCAATCACCGGAGCGCCATTTTGCATGGCCATGTCCATGATTTTACATATCTTTTGCGCATGGGTTTCGGAAAGGGAACCACCAAAAACGGTAAAGTCCTGACTAAAGACATAAACCATGCGTCCGTTAATCGTACCCCAACCGGTTACAACACCATCACCAGCAGGACGGTCTTTTTCCATACCGAAATCGGTGCAGCGGTGGGCGACGAACATGTCAAATTCTTCAAAGCTGCCTTCATCCAACAGCAAGTCAATCCGCTCGCGCGCGGTTAATTTTCCCTTACTATGCTGGGTGTCAATTCTGGCCTGCCCGCCACCTAAACGCGCGGCCTTGCGGCGGCTTTCCAGCTCAAGAAGAATTTCGTTCATTTGGAACCCCCAATATTTCGCCTTGCAGGATACAGGTTGAACCATTGCAGCGAAAGCACAATTAGGAATATTTGCAAATACGGCGCAATAAGCGACAAGCAAACTGCAAATATGCAAATACGCGCCTCAACCACCACATGAAAGCCCAACACAACATTTCATAGACAACCCGAATAATCCACCGTAACCAATGTGTATGAGAAAACTTCCACCCCCACGATTTTTCAAACGATCCACCCCTCCGCATATTTCGACTTTGATTATGCTTGCCGGGATTGGCGCCCTGTCGATGAATGTTTTCCTGCCCAGCCTACCGAAAATGACGGCATATTTTGAAACCGATTATCGGGTAATGCAGTTATCTGTTGCGCTGTATCTGGCGATTTCGGCAGTCGTGCAAATTATCGTCGGCCCCATATCGGACACCTATGGTCGAAGGCCAGTTATGTTGTGGGTCACCGGCCTGTTCATGCTGGCAACTATTGGCTGCCTAATGACGACAAACATCGTGATTTTCCTAACATTCCGCATGGGCCAGGCGGTGATCGTTGCCGGGCTGGTGCTGTCGCGCGCAGCCGTGCGCGACATGGTCCCAACAGCGCAGGCTGCATCGATGATTGGCTATGTCACCATGGGAATGTCGCTGGTCCCAATGGTCGGCCCGGTTATCGGCGGCGCCCTGGGAGAAGCCTTTGGTTGGCAGGCAAATTTCTGGCTGTTACTGGTGCTTGGCCTGGTGGTTTTCGCAATCACCTGGGCCGATATGGGCGAAACCGCGACCTTGCGCACCGGCGGCCTGCGTGGACAAATGCGCGAATATCCCGAGCTTTTGAAATCACACCGGTTCTGGGGGTACTGCCTGTCGGCAACCTTTGCGGCAGGGTCGTTTTTTGCCTATCTAGGCGGCGCGCCTTTCATTGGAAGCAAGGTTTTCAACCTGTCCGATACGGAGCTGGGATTCCACTTTGGCGCACCGGCACTTGGGTATTTGGTGGGGAATTTTCTGTCCGGCAAATACTCAATGCGGATAGGGATAAACCGCATGATATTTTTCGGAACCCTAGTGCCAAGCGCTGGACTTATCGGCTCTATCACCTTGTTTTATATGGGATTTGGATCTGCCGCTGTGTTCTTTAGCTTCATGGCAATCATTGGACTAGGCAATGGAATGGTAATGCCAAACGCCAATGCAGGGATGCTTGGCGTGCGACCACAACTGGCCGGTAGCGCAGCAGGGCTGGGCAGCGCAATGATCATCGGCGGGGGCGCTGCACTTTCAGGATATGCCGGCACATTGCTGCGGGTCGAAACCGGCGCAATGCCTGTTTTGTGGCTTATGCTGGGCTGTTCTATTCTATCAATTTTTTCGATCATCTGGGTCATGCGCCGGGATGCTGCATTTAGATAGATACTTGCCCTGACAGCTTTGCAAATGCTACCAAAAACCAAGCAAACCTGCAAATTAAGCCGAGGCAAACTGATGGCAACACAAAAGCTTTATGCTGGCTCCAAGCTGCGCGAGATACGTACTGGAATTGAATTAACCCAGAAATCCTTTGCTGAAAAGCTGGGGGTTTCCCTGCCGTATCTGAACCAGATGGAGAACAATAATCGCCCGATTTCTACCGGGGTTGTTTTGGCATTAGCACAAGAATTCGGCTACGACGTCGCCCAGCTTTCAACGGGTGACACAGTGCGAATGGTGACCGACATGCGCGAGGCGCTAGCCGATCCTGTCCTTGCAGAAATCACCCCGCCAATCGCGGATTTACGCCTGATTGCCGCCAATGCCCC
>DAOUQO010000282.1 GCA_030625565.1 Aliiroseovarius sp.
CATTGATGACCTGAAAATCACCCCGTTACGGCCATAAGTATCGGTTTTTTTCGTTTGCTCCCTGCAGTGTTTTTTCCTAAAATAAGCATCAGGGTCGCGGAGATACACAATGTCACAAACCAGCATAACAGCACGTTGCGAGGCAAAAGGCCTGCGCATGACCGGCCAGCGGCGGGTGATCGCAAGCGTGCTGGAAACCGCACATGAAAGCCATCCGGACGTGGAAAGCCTGCACCAGCTGGTCACGCAGGTTGATGCCAGCATTTCCATCGCCACAGTGTACCGCACAGTGAAATTGTTCGAAGAATCCGGCATTTTGCTGCGTTATGAATTTGCCGACGGGCGCGCGCGTTATGAAAGCGCGGATCGCGACCACCACGACCACCTGATTGATCTAAATACGGGCGAGGTGATTGAGTTTTTCGACCCCGAAATCGAAGCCCTGCAAGAAAAAATTGCTGCCAAGCTGGGCTATCGCCTGAAAGATCACCGGCTGGAGTTGTATGGCGTGCCGCTTAAACCTAAAGACAACTAAAGCATCCCTAAATCCCACAGGAAACTTCATGGATAATCTACGTGCTATCGCGCTGATGATCACTGCAATGGTGTTTTTCACCCTTGGTGACACAACGATCAAACTGGGGGCGCAAACCCTTGAAACTGGCCAGATTTTGGTAATTTTAGGCGTGTTTGGCGGCCTTTTACTGGCGCTGCTTACGCGCCTTAAGGGCCATCGGGTTTTCGGGCGTGACCTACTGCATCCGGCCCTTATCTGGCGCAATCTCAGCGAACTTTTCGGCACGACCTGCATGTTTATTGCGCTGTCACAGGTTGATCTGTCAACCGTCGCGGCGATCTTGCAGGCAACCCCGCTGGCAGTCACATTAGGCGCGGCAGTGGTTTTGCGCGAACAGGTTGGTTGGCGGCGCTGGTCGGCAACCTTGCTGGGCTTTATTGGCGTACTGATTATCATGCGCCCCGGTGCGGCCAGCTTTGATACCAATACCCTGTGGGCGCTGGTTGGCATGTTTGGCCTTGCCATGCGCGATTTGTCCACCCGCCTTGTGCCGCGCACAATCCCGACCCTGCGCATCGCCACATCCGGCATGTTCATGCTGGTGATTTCAGGCGTGGCCTTGTTGGCATTCGGTCAGGAAATACGGCCAATGGATATGGGCACCAGCGCGCTGATGGTAGTCATGATACTGGTCGGAGTCGCGGGCTATATCGCCATTACCGCCGCAATGCGCGTGGGCGAAGTTTCAGTCGTCGCCCCGTTCCGATACACCCGCATCATTTTCGCACTGGCCGTGGGGGCCGTGGTTTTTGGCGAACGCCCCGACGCATGGACATTACTGGGGGCCGCCATAACAGTTTTGGCGGGCCTTTACATATTCTTGCGCGAAGGGCGGGCAAAAAAACCCGCCTGATAAACCTGTTACCGCTAACGGCAACGTTTACATTCGCGCCCAACCTGATATGAAACTGCCAATATTCCCAGCCCGAAAAGAGGTCCCAAATGAGCACCATAATTGATATTTTTGCCCGTGAAATTCTGGATAGCCGGGGCAACCCCACCGTCGAAGTCGACGTGATGCTGGATGACGGCACAATGGGGCGCGCGGCAGTTCCCTCAGGTGCGTCAACCGGCGCACATGAAGCAGTGGAACGGCGCGATGGCGACAAGGCCCGCTATAAAGGCAAAGGCGTTTTGGGCGCGGTTGAATCCGTAAACGGCGAAATCGCCGAGGCTCTGGTCGGCTTTGACGCCACCGAACAAGAAACCATCGACGCCGCCATGTGCGAACTTGACGGAACCCCGAACAAGGCCCGCCTTGGCGCAAACGCAATCCTTGGGGTCAGCTTGGCGGCGGCCAAAGCAGCGGCTGATTTCTCGTCGCTGCCATTGTATCGCTATGTGGGTGGCTCATCCGCACGCGTACTGCCGGTGCCGATGATGAACATCATCAATGGCGGCGAACACGCCGACAACCCGATCGACATCCAAGAATTCATGATCGTGCCGGTTGCCGCCGACAATATCCGCGACGCGGTGCGCATGGGATCAGAAGTGTTCCACACCCTGAAAGGCGAACTTTCCGCTGCCGGCCTTTCCACAGGTATCGGCGACGAAGGCGGCTTTGCCCC
>DAOUQO010000177.1 GCA_030625565.1 Aliiroseovarius sp.
AACCGGTATGTCAAAGATAAAGATGCACAAATGGTGGTGATGGGCGCCTATGGCCATTCGCGTTTTCGCGAGGCAATCATGGGCGGCGCAACCCGCCATATGCTGGAACTGGCCAAAGTGCCGGTCTTGATGGCGCATTAAACATCAAAAAAAGAATACAAACATACTCGGACCAAGAATTTTCTAGAAAATTCTGTGCCCCAAAAGTTTCTAGAAACTTTTTGCGTTAAACCAGCATCCCGCCATCCATATCATCGCCGGTTTCCGCCATCAGGCGGGCAATGTCGGGGATGGTCACGCGGCGCTTGCCTTCTAGCTGAATAATACCCGCTTTTTTCAGGCCCGACATTTGGCGACTTACGGTTTCCAGCGTCAGGCCCAGATAATCCGCCATTGCCTCGCGCGTCAGGGGCAGATCAAACACCATACCATCAAGCGGTATTTTCTTATACAGATTTGCATCACGGGTCGCCAGAATTGTCAGCAGGCTTGCTATTTTCTCATGCGCAGTTTTGCGCCCCAAAAGCAGCATCCATTCGCGCGCCGAATCCAGTTCATCCAAGGTCATTTCCAACAAACGCGCCGCAATATGCGGGGTTTTTAGCATCATTTCTTCAAACGGTTTTTTGCGAAAGCAACAAATTGTCAGATCTGTCACCGCGACCACATCATAAGGGGATGCATTTCGGCCCGGCCGACCAATGAAATCTGAGGGCAGCAACAGACCCACCATTTGTGTGCGTCCGTCCTCCATGCCCTGCGACAGCGATGCAATGCCCAAAACCACGCTGGCAACAAATTCCATATGGTCACCGGCCCACAACACGGATTGGCCCGCCTCATAAGAACGATAATACTTGATCGAATCCAGCATTTGCAATTCAGCCGAATCACAATGCGAACACACTGCGCGGTGCTGAATTGGGCAAGTGCCGCAATTCTTTGTATCAAATGCAATTTTATTCATCTTAATGTGATGTCCGACTTGATCCTGATCAATGTGATGTGCGCGTTTGTTGCTAAATCCTAATCGAATGACAGATCGCGCGCAACTCAAACACCTGGGTCTTTTTGACGCTCGTGTGCCCCGCTACACCTCGTATCCGACATCCCCCCAATTCAAAGCTGAATTCGGGCCTGATCCGGTGGCTGGATGGATATCATCCATCACCCCTGGGGCATCCGTATCGGTTTACGTGCATATCCCGTTTTGCCGGAACCTGTGTTGGTTCTGTGCGTGCCGCACCCAAGGCACAACAACGGCCGCGCCGGTCGCGTCATATCTGGAAACGGTCAAGGCCGAACTTAAGATCGCCGCGCAGTACCTGCCCCAAGGCGTCACCATTGAACATTTGCATCTGGGCGGCGGCACCCCGACCCTGATGGAGCCGGCAATGATTGCCGACCTGACCGGCGCGATATTCGACATGGCCCCGCTGGCCGAGCATTCACAATTTTCAGTCGAAATCGACCCGAACGAAATTGATGGCCCCCGCCTTGATGCGCTTGCCGCAGCGGGGATGAACCGGGCGTCCATAGGCGTGCAGGATTTCGACCCGATGATTCAAGAAGTGATCGGCCGCCCGCAAACCTTTGAGATCACCAAAGCCGCCGTTGACGGGCTGCGCGAACGTGGCATTACCAGCCTAAACGCCGACATTCTGTACGGCTTACCCCATCAGGATATTGGCCGCATCACGGATTCGGTTAACAAACTGCTGTCGCTGTCACCCGACCGCGTGGCGCTATTTGGCTACGCCCATGTTCCATGGATGGCGCGGCGCCAAAAACTTATCCCGACCGAAGCCCTGCCTTCGCCCGAGGCCCGCCTTGACCTGTTTGACACCGCCCACGATTTGTTTGTCGCCGACGGTTTCCGCCAAATCGGGATTGACCACTTTGCACGCCCCGGTGACGGGCTGGATACCGCCCAGCGCGACGGCACGATGCGCCGCAATTTTCAGGGTTATACCGAAGACAAATCAGATACCCTGATCGGTTTCGGTGCCTCGGCCATTTCGCGTTATCCGCAAGGTTACGCGCAAAATGAACCTGCCACCTCAAAATACGTTGAAAAGGTCCGTGCAGGCACGCTGGCGACAGCACGCGGCCATGCCTTTGAAGGCGAAGACCTGATCCGCGCCCGCATCATTGAATTGTTGCTGTGCGATTTTGCGGTCGATTTTGCCCAAGTTGCTGGTGAATACAACGTCGATGTGGAAACCCTGATCGCCATGGTCGACGGGTTGGAAACGCTGCTACCGGACACCTTCACACTGGAAGGTAGCAAGCTGACGATCAAGCCATTTGCCCACACGCTGGTCCGTATCACTGCACGGCATTTTGATGCCTATGACATGAACGCATCAGGCCATTCGCAGGCGGTATAACCCGCGTAGTTGAAAATTTTAAAAATTTTTGTACAGCCGATTTTTCTAGAAAAATCGGAGCGGATTCCCTAAACCTGTGCGAAACCTCAAAAGGATTTTTCGATGAATGAGCACCCGGTCTGGCCACATGTGGAACACAACCAAGAACGCCTGCGCGTTCTGTCTGATACGGTCTGGGCGATGCCCGAAACCTGCTATAACGAAGCGCGCTCGACCGCCGCGCATTTGGCCGAGCTGAAACATCAGGGGTTTGATATCACCGAAAACCTTGCCGGTATTCCCACCGCCATCATGGGCGAGGCCGGATCCGGCGGGCCGGTTATTGCATTTTTGGGCGAATATGACGCGCTATCTGGCCTAAGCCAGCAAGCTGATATTGCTGAACAAAAACCACTGGAAGATGGCGCAAACGGCCATGGTTGTGGCCATAATATGCTGGGGTCCGCCGCAATGCTGGCCGCAATCGCAGTGCGCGACTGGCTGCGTGAGACAGAAACACCGGGGCGGGTGCGTTATTACGGCTGCCCTGCCGAAGAAGGTGGCTCTGCCAAAACTTTCATGGTCAAGGCCGGCGCCTTTGACGATGTGGATATCGCCATCACGTGGCACCCCGGATCCATCGCCAATGTCATGCGCGCCAGCTCTCTAGCAGCGGCGCGGGTTGATTTCACCTTTGCCGGGCGCGCCAGCCATGCAGCCGCCAGCCCGCATCTGGGCCGCTCGGCGCTAGACGCGGTTGAACTAATGAATGTCGGCGTGAATTACCTGCGCGAACACATGTCCGATCAGGCGCGGGTTCACTATGCCTATATCGACGCGGGCGGCACATCACCCAACGTGGTGCAGGCCAATGCCAAGGTGCGCTATGTCGTGCGTGAACCAACTGCGCGCGAAATGATGAAGCTGATCGCACGGGTTGAAAATGTCGCCAAAGGTGCCGCCCTGATGACCGACACTAAAGTTAGCGCGCATTTGGTCACGGTTGCATCTGAACTGGTGCCAAATACCCCGCTTTGCGACGCTATGCACCGCAACATGCTGGCGCTTGGTGCGCCGCCATTTAACGACGAAGACCGCGCCTATGCCACCCAAATGCAGGCAACCATGAGCGACGACGACATCGCATCAGCCTATGGCATGGCAGGCATGGCCGAAGGCGAACGCATGGCGCTGGCGGAATTTCTGGTGCCCGACACAATTATGCCCCCCGCTTTGCCCGGCTCAACCGATGTGGGCGATGTGAGCTGGGTGGTGCCGACAGTGCAGATGTGGGGCGCAAATTATGCCATTGGCACGCCGTTTCATTCATGGCAAATGGTGGCACAGGGCAAAAGTGGTCCGGCAATCAAGGGCATGTTCCACGCGGCCAAGGTAATGGCGGCGACCGGAATTGATGTGCTGACAGACCCCGACCTGATCAAACGCGCCAAGGCCGATCTTGCAATGCGGGTTGGCAGCCAAGGCTATGTTTCGCCACTTCCAGAAGGGGCCAAGCCACCAATTGGCATGATGGACTAAGTCCAGCCCTGCACACAATTTCACACCCTTACGTTGTTTTTCCCGTTGAAAACCAGCATACTTTGCCCCTATTGAAAACCATACTTTTCAGGAGATTAAGAAATGCGCACACGAGCCGCCGTTGCCCTTGAGGCCGGAAAACCACTTGTAGTCATGGACGTTAATCTGGACGGCCCGCGCGCGGGCGAAGTTCTGGTTGAAATCAAGGCCACCGGCATTTGCCACACCGATGAATTCACCCGCTCGGGCGCCGATCCCGAAGGGCTGTTCCCCGCCATTCTGGGCCACGAAGGCGCAGGCATTGTGCTTGAGGTCGGAGAAGGCGTTACATCGCTGGTGCCCGGCGACCACGTGATCCCGCTTTATACGCCGGAATGCCGCACATGCGATTATTGCCTGAACCCGAAAACCAACCTGTGCCAGTCTATTCGCACCACGCAGGGTGCAGGCCTGATGCCCGATGGCACCAGCCGTTTTTCGATGCTGGATGGCACACCGATCCTGCATTACATGGGCTGTTCCACCTTTGCCAACCACAC
>DAOUQO010000056.1 GCA_030625565.1 Aliiroseovarius sp.
CGTGATCATTGCAATCACTTCGTCCGCATCAAGCGCGCCACTGGCATCAGCATCCATCGTTGCAAATTGAGCGGCACCTTGGGCTTGCACTTCATCCATGGTGATTGCGCCGTCGCCATTAGCATCCAGCGTGGAAAAATCAGCACGCATCAGGTTTTGCGGGCCACCGGCCCCGCCCATTGCACCCATTCCACCGCGCGCCGCAGCAATATCAACACTGACCAAAAGGGTCGAACCAGCCAATAAAAGACCGACTAAAGTATTTTGTGCCTTACGTTTCATTTTATGCGTCTCCTGTATGTTTTCAGTTTTCTCCACCAGTTTCATCCGGTGTCAAAGCATAAACGCGCCGCATTCAGGTTTCCGTCGTAAAAGGTTTCAACTCATACCTTTCCCACCCCCTTTCTTGTGTTAAACTTAAGGCGCGAACAAAGGATCACTTATGAATACCTCCCCCAAGAACGGCCACGAAGGCCGCGATTTGTGGCCTGCCATTCGGCACGGCTTGCACCAGCGCTGCCCGAATTGTGGCACAGGAAAAATCTATAAATCTTACCTGAAAGTGCGCGATACCTGCCAAAATTGCGGCCAGGAACTGCACCACCACCGCGCAGATGACGGCCCCGCCTATCTGACAATTTTGATTGTCGGGCATATTCTGGCGCCGCTAATTTTGGTGCTTTACCGCACCTTTCGCCCCGAACCTTTGGTTATGGCCAGCCTTTTGTCGGCCGGTACTGTGATTTTATCGCTGTTTTTATTGCCGCGCCTCAAGGGGGGCATGATTGCGTTTCAATGGGCTAAACAAATGCATGGTTTTGCATCCAAACTCCCCTATGATGCAGGCAAAGCAGGACCCGACGCATAATCATCAAAGGCAAGCCCGTGAATAAACAAGTTAAAATCCGCAACGCTGCAACGATTATTTTGATCCGTGATGCGGGGCGCGATCCACATGTTTTGATGGGGCAGCGCGGGGCCAAAGCCGCATTTATGCCCGGAAAATTCGTATTTCCAGGCGGCGCGGTTGATGCAGGCGACGCCGATATTCCGCTTGCCGCCACGGGGGCCGAACCCTGCCTTAGCCGCCTTGGCGAAGCCCTGCCTGAAAATGCCCCCGATGATATCGGTCACGCATTGCTGGTCGCGGCCATTCGCGAATTATGGGAAGAAACCGGTCAGGTTTTGGGCGTGCCCGGAACATGGCCCGCCACCCCGCCTGCGGATTGGGTGGATTACGCCGCAACCGGCCATAAACCATCCGCCGAAGGCATGGCATTTGTGTGCCGCGCCATCACCCCGATCGGCCGGCCGCGTCGTTTTGATGCGCGATTTTTTGTGATTGACGCAAGCAAGCTGGTCACCGACCCCGATGATTTTTCCGCCGCCAGTGATGAGCTAAGCCACCTGCAATGGATACCCTTCACCAAGCTGCGCAGCTTTGATTTGCCGTTTATCACCCAGATTGTTCTGGCCGAAGTGGGCGCACGCCTGCCCGATCTAACAGCCCCGCCATCGCTGCCATTTTTCAAAAACTCGGACGAAGAAAGCCTGTTTTTGCGCCTTGGCAACAAAGGCCCGCTTGAGGTTTCGGCAGACGAAATCCTAACGGCAATCCACGACTAGACCCGGATTGCGCGCCCGACCCTGTCGGGGCGTTCTAACGTTGCATGTGCCGCCGCTATTTCACCAATCCGCGCTTCGATATGGGGTGCCGGCGGGCTGGATTTTCGTGTGGCAAGGTCCACATGCAGCAACAAGTGTTCGCCGGTGGCCAATAGCCGCGCGCCATCAAACATCATATGAAACAGGTGCATTTTTTTGCCCACCCCCAGCAGGCAAAGGGTTTCAACCCGAATGCAGGTGCCGGCATGGGCTTCGTCCAAGTGGCAAATATGGGTTTCGGCGGTGAAATAACTGCCACCCGAAGCAATATAGGCCGCATCACAGCCAACGATCTGCATAAAACGATCAGAGGCATCGCCAAAGGCCTGCAAATATCGCGCTTCGTTCATGTGGCCGTTATAGTCCAACCAATCGGACGGCACTTCGCGCTCTACCGTAATAATTGCTGCTGCTTTTGTCATATTTTCCTCAGTTACAGTAATGAAATTGCATTGGTTCGTCATAGCCAAGCCACATCCAAAGCGAACTCTCGCCGCGCAGAAAGATGTACTCAGTTTTATATGGCTCGCCTTCGCCGCTGCATTTAAGCAGCATATGAACCGTGGCTTCGGTGATTTCATTGGTGGCCGAAATTGAACAGGTGTTTTCATAGCCAAACAGTGTATCGGACGTGATTTCAATCGGAGGCCCAGCCCCCTGACCCGCACACCACGTGACGTCATAGGCCCAAACGCCAACCCACCAGTCGGGTGCATCCTGCGCGGTTAGAATTGTCGGGCTAAGCCCAAGAAATATTGAACAAATAACAGCAAATCGTTTCATAATGTTCCTCCTTAATGATGTGTAATATTATGGTAAATCAACCAGCAGGCTCATGTCATAGCCCACCCATTCCAAAATTTCGCTGGCGGCGGTAATTCGGTCTTCACCGCCGGTGCGTTCACGGTCAATGATCCAGCCAAATGTCCCCGAAGGGGTGCCAATCGCGGCGGTGCGGTAATCATCATCGACCCACAAAACCCAGTATTCAGTCGCAAAAGGCGGGTCGCCAAGAACCAAACGGCCAGGCATGGCCTGATCTACCTCGTAATAGGCGACAACGCCAAAACGGCGGCGGCGTTTGGGGCCATGCATGGCAATTTGCACAATTTCGCCATCCGGCCCAAGCTGAAAATCGACCCCCGCGCGGGTTGGTTGTTCGCCGCCACGGGCAAATTCCGCACGGATGTTCCAAAAACCCGCGAATTCCTGAGCATCAAAGCGCGTGGTCGAAGCAATCTCGACCTCGACATCACGATAAAACTCAATGATGCGGTCCGGATCATTTCTGGCAAAAAGCCCGCAGCCCGTTAGTAAAAAGGCAACAATCAAGGCTGTGTTTGCCTGTCTAAAAAACTGTTTCATACGCCACCTTGTTAATTTTGCGACCCTTAATATGGCAGTGGGTGCGCCTTGTGGGCAGCATTGATTTCGCCAAGAATTTCGTCTGACAATACCACATCGGCCGCGCCAAGTGCGCGTTTTAGCTGGGTCGTGTCCATCGCCCCGAAAATAGTACTGCCCATAAACGGGCGCGACCGGCAAAACGCCAGCGCCATATGCACCGGATCCAGCCCGTGTTTTTGCGCAATTTCCAGATAGGCCGAAACTGCCCCGCCAACCCGATCAGTGCTGCGCCCGCCCATTTCTGGCTGCGTATCCATACGCGAACCTTTAGGCACATTCCCACCTTGGTATTTGCCGCTTAAAAACCCCGCAGCAAGCGGTGAATAGGCCAGCAAAGCCACGTCTTCGTTGGCACAGGTTTCCGCCAGATCAGTATCAAACAACCGGCACAAAAGGGAATATTCATTCTGGATTGTCACCACTTCGGGCGCACCCATTTCGCGCGCCAGCATCAGCCACATCATGGCGCCCCACGCAGTTTCATTAGACAGGCCAAACTGGCGGACTTTGCCTGCATCCACGGCTTCGGCCATAGCGCGCAAAACGTCGCGCATATGGGCGATGGTTTCGGTTTTATTTTGTGCCGACGGGTCATAATCCCAGTTTTGACGAAACATGTATGAACCACGGTTGGGCCAGTGAAGTTGATAGATATCAATCACATCGGTCTGCAAACGGGTCAGAGACTGGTCAATTGCTGTGCGCACTTCAGCGCCATCAAAGCCGCGCCCGTCACGCACAAACCCACCATTCGGTCCAGTTATTTTTGAGGCAAGAATAACATCATTACGCCGACCGGTTTTGGCAAGCCAAGTTCCGATAATTTCTTCGCTTCGCCCAACATTTTCGGCCAAAATAGGGTTCACCGGATACATTTCGGCGGTATCAATGGCATTCACGCCGTGATCCAGCGATATGTCGATTTGGCTGTGGCCCTCGGCCTCGGAGCTGCGGGTGCCCCAGTTCATGGCACCCAAGGTTAGGTCGCTGATTTCCAGCGCGCCGCCCGCAATCTTGTTCATTTGCATATCTGCCCCCAAAGATTTGTCAGGGGCAGATTGCCGTAGCTTCAGTTAAAGCGCAACCATTTACGGCCGCACATAAGCAAAGCCCTGTTCTTGCAATTGCACCAGCCGCACAACACCCGAAGGCACCATGCCCGCCTCGCTCAGCAATACAAGTTCGGCGTCTGATCCGGCGCTCATTTTACGGTGGGTATTGCCGCAGGCCGCAAAGGACAGATTTTCATGCTCCAGCGACAGCGCCGCAATCCGGGATGCAACCGGGCTGCGCCCTTCGATCAACATGTTCAGACCGGGGCCATAGGCCACGACCTCGATGACCACTTTGTCGCCTTGGGCTTCGTAATAGGTGGTAACATTCAAGGCGTTATTGAGCGCCATGTTCATCACCTTAGGATCATTTTCGTCAACATGGATTGCCAAATAATGCGTGACCCCTTCGGCCAGTGCAGCATTCATGCCCATAAACAACAGCCCAACGGCCAATATCAGTTTTTTCATGCGATTTACTCCCTGTTTTTCGCGCTTCTGTTTGGCAAGCTTGGCAAGGGATCACGCAATAGTCAAAGTAAAAGGGTCAGGCAGGCAAGAAATGCAGGCCCAAATTCAGTCATTCGGCAAGGTGAAAACCTGCCCGGGATAGATCAGATCAGGGTTGCGGATCACATCACGGTTGGCATCGAATACCCTGACATACATGACCCCTTCGCCATATTTTTCCTGGGCAATCGCCCACAGGGTCGATCCGGGCTGTACTGTTATGGCCTGCACTGGCGCGCTACCTGCGCTTTGGGCGACCTCGGCGGCGACAGCGGCCAATTGGCTGGCATCTTCGCGCAAAAACGGGGTTTCCACCCGCGACGCAACACTGCCATCTTCATGCAGCTCATCCACCCGCAAGGTATAAATGCCGCTTTCAACCTGCGGCAAAGGTGTGCGCCACTGGCCATCTTGGGCAATCTGGGTCAAGCGGATCGGCTGATTATTCAGATAGACCCGCACATTGGCATCCCCCGACCCGCGACCGGCCAACTGGACCTCGCCCGCGGCATCGTAAGTGATTGAATCAAGGGTAATGCTTGCATGTTCAACGGGCTTGGGCCCGCCATTTTGCAACACTGTGATCCCGTCACGCCCCGCCAGCAATACACGCGGCGGGGTTGGCCCTGCTATGACGGTATCGGTATGGGGGGTGATTTCCGGTGCGGCTTCGCCAACAGGTCCGGCGGTGGGTTCAAAGCCAAGGGGGGCGCCGGTTTCAGGGCTGGTTTGTGCAATCAGAGCTGTCGTTGCAGTTGCGCCATCAGTTGATGATGCAACAGGCTGGGCAGTCGCATCGGTAGCAACACCCCCACCATCAGAAGGCACTGGATCAGAGGGCACTGGCGGGGTAACAATTTCAGCCTGCGCAGTTCCGCTTGCTGGCATATCGGAAACCGGGTTTTCGGGTGCAGTATCAGGCAGAGTTTCAGGCAGAGTTTCAGACAGAGTTTCAGGCACAACTGGCGGTATTGGCGCAGTATCAGTGGCGGGTTGCTCCCCCTCAGCTTGTGCTATTTCTTGCGCGGCATCTTCTTGCACAATTCCAGATTCCGGTTTTATTTCAACGCCTTCTTCGCCCTCAACAACCGAAACAATCCCGTTCTGGCTGCTGGTTGTAATTTCAGGCGTGGTCCCTTCTAAAACGGCAACTTGCACAGGTGCCGCCGGCTGAATAATCGCCGAGGTTTCTGATTCCAGGCGCGCGCCATTCTGGGCCACGGAAACCAACGTCATGACACGTGGTTTTTCGGACGGGTCAACATTCATCATCGCCACAAAGTTACCCGCGATATCGGCCTGCACCACAATGGCCGGGGCCCCGTCAATCATCAGGTGAACGTCGCTGTTTGGCGCAGCAAGACCGGCAATAAGGGCGGCGCCATCTGCTTCAATACGCACAAGTTCAAAGCTGGGCAAAAGCGGTGTTGCGGGCGATGTAATTGGCGGAGTGGCTGGCGGAGTGGCGGACGCATCATCGCCGGTTGGGGTTGGGCTGGTCGCGACCTCGGACACCAATGCAGGTTCTGACACGGGATCAGCCGCCGGTGTTTTCCACGCCTGATAGCCAAGGTAGCCGCCAAGCGTCAGGGCCAACGCCCCGACCGCACCGGCCGCCATTGATAACATACCGGCATTTTTGCCGCTTACGTCTTTTGCCATTTTATCCCCCCATCGCCGGTTTTTCTTGTGCCGGCGAGTTAGCACAACCTAACAACCCCGTAGGCAAGGGTCAAAACCCTTTCGCGGTATTGCCAAGAACACTTGCCCACGCGTGGCACTTGGGCGACAAGTACCAAAGCAAAGGATTATAAACATGACAAATGCCAGCCAGAGCCCCGCCCTTTCTGTTTGCGTTTATTGTGGATCACGCTTTGGGCTGGATCCGGCTTATGCCCAGGCAGCCACAGACCTTGGTCAGGCCCTAGCACGCCGAAACTGGCGACTAGTTTATGGCGCGGGCGATGTGGGGTTAATGGGCGCGGTGGCAAATGCGGCGCAGGATGCGGGCGGCGACACGTTTGGCGTAATCCCCCAACACCTGCTGCAACGCGAAGTTGGCAAACAGGACCTCACGCGGTTTATCGTCACCGAAAACATGCATGAACGCAAGAAAGTCATGTTTATGAATTCCGACGCCATTGTGGTTTTACCCGGCGGGGCGGGATCGATGGATGAATTTTTCGAAGCCCTGACATGGCGCCAGCTGGGTTTGCATGAAAAGCCGATATATTTGCTGAATACCGCTGGATACTGGGATAAACTGATTGACCTGATGGATCATATCATTGCGCAAGGTTTTGCTGACCCAAGCCTGAAAAGCTATGTCAGTGTGGTCAGCGAAGTACCTGAACTGATCGGAGACATTGCCACCAAGCTTGGCGCCTAACTGTAAAATTATACACTGGGGTTGACGCAGCGCAAAACGCGTGAAACGTAGGGTGGGCAATTCATTGGGCGCTGTTCGCGGTCCGTGCCGGAAATTCCGGCGGACAACCGTGGCGCATTAGCCCTTTCGCGTATCGAATTGCCGCGTTTTCAAGGGGGCTAAAACAGGAGCCCAAACATGAAAACCATCATAGAACCTTTCCGTATTAAATCTGTTGAACCGATCCGCATGACCACGCGCGCCGAACGTGAACGCTTGATCCGCGAGGCGGATTTTAATCTGTTCAGCCTTGCATCTGACGATGTGCTGATTGATCTTTTGACCGATAGCGGCACAGGGGCAATGTCGTCCGAACAATGGGCCGCCATCATGCGCGGCGACGAAAGCTATGCAGGATCACCTTCGTTTTACCGGTTTGAAGCGGCGGTGAAAAACCTGATGCCGTTCAAGCACATCATCCCGACCCACCAAGGGCGCGCGGCTGAATCCATCCTGTTTGCAATGCTGGGCGGTGCCGGCCAAATCATTCCCAACAACACCCATTTTGATACAACACGGGGCAATATCGAAGCTTCGGGCGCACGCGCCGATGACCTGGTGATTGCCGAGGGCACAGACCCGACCAGCCTGCACCCTTTCAAGGGCAATATGGATCTTGAGCGTCTGACTGCGCATCTTGAAGAACACGGCGATGCGGTGCCTTGCGTGATGCTGACCATCACCAACAATGCCGGTGGCGGCCAACCCGTCAGCCTTGAAAACATCCGCGCCACCGCCGAAATTGCCCATAAATTCGGCAAGCTGTTCATCATTGATGGCTGCCGTTTTGCTGAAAATGCATTTTTCATCAAAACCCGCGAACCCGGTCAGGGAAATCGCGAAATTGTCGACATCGTGCGCGACTGCTTTGCCGTGGCCGACGCCATGACCATGAGCGCCAAGAAGGACGGTTTCGGCAATATCGGCGGCTGGCTGGCCATCAATGACGACGACCTTGCGGTCGAGGCCCGCACGCATTTGATCCGCACCGAAGGTTTCCCAACCTATGGCGGCATGTCGGGGCGTGATCTGGATGCATTGGCGCAAGGCCTGACTGAAATCGTTGACGAAGATTACCTGCGTTATCGCCTACGGACCAACGCCTATATCGTTGAAAAGCTTGTGAAGCTTGGTATTCCCGTGGTGCAACCTGCAGGTGGACACGCGGTATTTATCGACGCGCGCGCCTGGCTTTCACATGTGGATCCTCTGGCCTATCCCGGTCAGGCGGTTGCGGTGGCTTTATATGAAATCGGCGGTATTCGGTCGTGCGAAATCGGCACCGCAATGTTTGGCCGCCAGCCTGACGGCAGCGAAAAACCCGCAGCAATGGACCTTGTGCGCCTGGCCTTTCCACGCCGGACCTACACCCAAAGCCACGCGGATTATATCGTCGAGGCATTCGAGGAATTGCAAGGCATCATAAGCACCTTGAAGGGCTATAAAATAGTCGAAGAACCTGCCTTAATGCGTCACTTTACCTGTAAGTTTGAAAAGATGTAAATCAGCCCCCGCAAGGTAGATACATCTGCCTTGCGGGTTAAATCAGCGTAAATATTGCACCCAATATTTGGTTTTTGCTTTCCATTCAAATGGGCATTGATGCATCTTGCAGTTTTCCTGATACCTGATTAGCCTGACCTGAACGCACTGAATGCAACATATCCCCAGATGCGCGTCTATCATCGCCCCCACCGGAGAAACATCGTGAACATTGCACCACTTACGACTGCCAGTGGAATTCCGGCATCGACATTTTCATTTGGCACAATGCAGTTTGGCGGCAAAGCTGATGCCGCCGAAAGCCGTAATATGTATGATGCCAGCCGTGCGGCAGGAATCAATTTTTTTGATACGGCCTATGTTTATACAGAAGGCCGTTCTGAGCAATTGCTTGGGCAGTTTGCCCGCCCAGAACGCGAGCAACTGATTATTGCCACCAAATGCGCATCCGTGGGCGGGGCGGGTGCTGCCAATATTCGCAGCCAACTTGATGAAAGCCGCAAGCGGCTGGGAATGGATATGGTTGATGTTTTTTACCTGCACCAATGGGACAACAGCACACCTTTGGAGGAAACTTTTTCAACCCTCGCCAAATTGCGCGAAGCTGGATTGTTTCGCTATATCGGGGTCTCTAATTATTCAGCATGGCAGACTATGAAGGCCGCCAGTATCGCTGAAAAGCTGGGCATCAAAATTGATATTCTTCAGCCAATGTACAATTTGGTCAAGCGGCAGGTCGAGGTTGAAATCCTGCCGATGGCGATCAGCGAAGGTTTTCATGTTGCACCTTATTCGCCACTTGGCGGGGGGCTTTTGACAGGAAAATACCTTAGCGGCGGTGGTGGCCGTATCATCGATGATAAAGCATATAATAAACGCTATGGTGTTGAATGGATGCATCAAACAGCGGGCAGTCTTTCAAGCCTTGCTGCCCAGATAGGTGTCAGTGCTATAACGCTTGCAGTAGCTTGGGTTGCCCAGCATGCTGGGGTAACGCACCCGATCATCAGCGCGCGTTCAAAAGAACAACTTCACCCTTCACTTGCCGCACTTGATTACAATTTATCTGATGATCTATACCAAAAGATCACCAATCTTTCACGCCAGCCAGCCCCTGCCACTGATAGATTGGAAGAAGTATAACACTTGCCCTAAGACCACGGCAGATATTACGGGACATCGCAAAGTCGGCACTAAGACGCGATAGATCCATACACACCGCGCCGCAAATGTTCAGCATTAAGCTGTAAAAACCCTGCTAAGCAGTTAAATATGAACCGGTAAATATGAACGGGGGCCAGCATAAAACAGGACAAGTCTAAAGGGCTCAGGAGCGAGCCTGACGACGACGGCGAAAGTCTGCACGGGAGGGACGGGAAGGCTCACTTGCCTCGCCAAACAAGTGGGTTGCAAGCTGGCCGGGGCTAGGGAACCGGAATATATCAACGATCGTCACCGGAACACCAAGCTTGTCTTTCAGTAAAACTTGCAACTCTAGGGCTTGTTTCGAGTTGCCACCGACATCAAAGAAATTGATATCGCTGCCGATCGACGGCTTGTTCAGGGCCTCGGCAAAGATAGCTTGCACCTCTTCCAAAGAAGCCGAAGCATCGGCGCTTAGCGCGCGCTCCTGAGTTTCCATTTTCCCAGCCGAAGAAGGCGCGCCCCCCATGATTTCGGCAGGCACACCAAGGGCAGTGCAGCCGGCAGGCACATCACCCAGCACAGCCGAACAGGCGCTTACCGTGGCATCTTGGCCAACTTTGAGGTCAGGAAGCACCGAAGCGTTGGAGCCAATATAGGCACGCGCGCCCACCTGAACCCGTGCGTTAACCACCGCCCCTGGCGCAAGAACGGCACCGCCCCCAAGCGAGGCCCCGTGCCCAAGCACCGCTTGGGTGAATACAATGGCATGATCGCCAATTGTAGACAGGGCAGAAATGGTGCAGCCGGCATAAATGGTCACGGCCCGCCCTAAGGTGGCGCCGCGTATGTCCACCGATGGATGAACCAGACTTACCAGCGCAATTCCAAAGCTTTCGATTTTTGCCCGCGCGCCGTCACGCCCCTTGGTTGAGCGCGCGACCAAATTCACCGCTTCGTCGCCGGGCTGATGATCGGCCAAGGCCCCGAAAGGCCCCACCACAGGGCAGCCTAGGATATCAAGCCCATGCTTGGCAGGATCATCATCCAAAATGACAATGCGGTCCCAACGCTGGGCCGCATCATTCACCTCAAGAGCAAGGCGAACGCCTTCGGGGTTACCCGCCGCACATAGGTACAGACTGCTCATTCGGCTGGTATCTGGCTGTTGCGGTGGACCTTTTGGCCAGGCCGCAATTTTACCGAAGCGCCGGTTTTCCAGTCAGTACAACTATCGCACCGATCAGGAAGATCATCGAATTTGCGATCCAGATGCAACTGACGATAGCCGCTTAGGTTGCCCCATAGGTCAACCAAAGTGTCATCCCAAGCGTTGCCTGCATCTTCTTCACCCTCGGTATCGCCGGGGCAACGTGGCACACGGCCATCCCAGAACAGGTGCATCATCGTGATTGCCCAAGGGCAAGCAATGCGTTTTTCATTGGCAACCTCGATCGCGGTTTCAAACTTGCCACCCCAGCTTAGCTGCCGGCGCAATTTCACCGTGGCACCAAGCCCAAGCCAGTGATCGCGGTACGCCTCGAATTCCTTGATGTTGTCATCCATTTCAATGAACTGGACCATAATTTCAGGGCCGCGCCCACGGCGCGCGCGTTCCTCAAGCAGGAATTTAACGTTGTCATATACAGTGTCGCGATTGCCAAGAACCCGGTATTTTTCATACGTGTCCTTATTAAAGCCATCGATTCCGATCACGATTGTCGAAAGATCGGTATCAAGCAGCCTCATGGCCACCTCGTTGGTCAGTCGCATCCCGTTGGTGTTAAGATTGAGAGAGCGCAGGCCAGCCTTCGCCCCGTATTTCAGCATCTTGATCAGCCGGTCGGGCATCAACAAGGGTTCACCACAAAACGAGAACCAGACATTGGTTGTTGGCGCCACCTCGGCAATTTCATCCGCGCATTTCTGCCAAAGCTGCATCGGCAGGTTGCCCTTGGGGCGCTTCATCTGATCATGGTGGCACATTGAACAGTTGAGATCGCAATCAGCGCAAAGTTCGACAGCAAAAATCTTTGGAAACGTCGGATTCTTAAGCCCAGACGCAATACGACTTAGTTCATCAATGTGGTTAGTTTGTTCCATGCAATTCGATCCCACTCCGTAGGTTGGTTGAATTGCCCCCATCAGTGCCAATAGAAGCAGCCAGACATCTGCGACTTGATCGAAGTCAAATACGGAACGATTTAACAAAAACGTTGCGAAATTACCACAAATTAGAGCTTTGTGCGGGCTGTTACACACAAACAAAAACGCCCTCCCCAATTTGGGAAGGGCGCAGCATTTAGTTTAGGCGAATAATTACATCCGCGAGGCAACATTTTCCCAGTTAACAAGGTTATCTAAGAAGTTTGTCAAATAAACTGGGCGTTTATTACGGAAATCGATGTAATAGGAATGTTCCCAAACATCACATCCCAAAATAGGTGAAGCGCCTGAAACCAGCGGATTTTCACCATTTGGCGTTTTCATTACTTCAAGTTTGCCATTATTGACCGCCAGCCAGCACCATCCGGAGCCAAACTGAGTTAATCCAGCTGCAATGAAA
>DAOUQO010000106.1 GCA_030625565.1 Aliiroseovarius sp.
CAAACGGCGCAATGTGCCGCTGGCAATATAGGTCCAGGCAGTGCGCGCCAGCAAAAGATACGTCGCGGGAATATTCAGCTCCATGCTGTCGCGTACGATATCGGACCAAACAAGAACCTCGATTTCGGCCTTGGTGGTGTAGCCATCTATTTTTCCGGTGACATTCCAGCCATAGGTTGCGGCCCCCTGACGGCCCACAAGATCAATTTCATAGCCGGAAATTTCGGCCTGATCCTGGCTTTCGCTGCGATATAATTCGCGGTATCGGCGCGGATGAATCGGGTCATAGCCCGGAATATAAAAAACCCGGCGGCGTTTAACCTGCTGTGGAATATTATCTGTCATCTGCCCATACCCATCTGGTTCAGGACATTATAACGCTAAATTCAGGCAAAAATATGCCTTCAATTGTCACCCCAAGGCGGCCAGCCATGGCAGTTTTTCAAGCAACCAGTAGGAAAAGGCCGAAAACCCGCCCGTTAGCATCATCAGGCCGATGGTCCACAGCAACAGGCCCATAATGCTTTCGATCTGGCGCATGTGGCGTTTCATCCAGTTCATTACACCGGTCATGCGTGGGAAAAATGCAGCGACAAGAATAAAGGGAATCCCCAAGCCTGCCGCATAAATCGCCAGCAGGAATGTGCCGCGCACGACGTCTGCCTCGTTTGCCGCAATGGACAAGATCGCGCCGAGTTGCGGGCCTATGCATGGCGTCCAGCCAAAGGCAAAGGCCAGCCCCAAAAGATAGGCACCAAAGGCTGATCCGCCCTTGTCGCCCGCATCAATGCGGGCCTCGCGTTCAAGGAACGGAATACGGAACGCACCGACAAAATGCGCGCCAAAAATCATCACCATGACACCCGCAAAGATATTGAAATAGCCTTGGTTTTGCAGGAAAAATGCGCCAAATGCCGAGGCGGTAAAACCAAGAAACAAAAACACCGTTGATAGGCCCATCACAAAGAAAACCGCCGTAAGCGTTGCCTTGCGCGATCCTTTTTTGCCCGCAGATAAATCGTTCATCGAAATGCCGGACATATAGGCCAGATAGGGCGGCACGATCGGCAAAACACACGGGCTGAGAAAGGACAAAAGCCCGGCGAATAGCGCGACCAGCATTGCAGGCAACAGGGACGCGTCGATGATTTCAATTCCAAACATGCCCCTTTCTTAGCGTGCTAAAACGTCGCCGTCACCTAGCGAAAAGTCACATCCTTGCGACATTTTCGCTAATGGCGGCGCACGCGAACTGGACACAAGCACGGCAAGGCCGTATGCCGCCCCCATGACCTATGATGAAAAACTGGATGCGCTGGGGCTTTTGTGCCCCCTGCCGGTCCTGAAAGCCCGCAAAAGATTGCAACCTTTGGCCAAGGGGGCGGTGCTGTGTGTTGTGGCTGACGACCCTGCCGCGATCATTGATGTGCCGCATTTTTGTACGGAACAAGGCCATGAATTACTGGCGCAGGTCGAAATCCCTGACGGGATAGAATTTTACATCCAGAAATAAAAAAAGCGCCGGAAAATCCGGCGCTTTTTAGTTTTTACAATTCAGGTTGCTTTAGCGCCCTAAAGACCACCAGCCTTTTTTCTTTGGCTGATCTGGCTCGGCCTTTGGCGCGGGCTCAGGTGTGGGGGCCGGTGTTGGTTCCGGCACAGGTTCCGCAGGTTTTGCTTCGACGACAGGTTCAACCTTTTTCTTAGCTGGCGCGCGTTTGCGGGCTGGCTTTTTCACAGGTTTTTCTGTGACCTCGGCGCTGGCGTCTTCGCCTTCGGCCTTT
The DNA here is from genome assembly GCA_030625565.1 of Aliiroseovarius sp. GTDB lineage: Bacteria > Pseudomonadota > Alphaproteobacteria > Rhodobacterales > Rhodobacteraceae > JAAEUB01. The sequence continues at coordinate 1,785 of DAOUQO010000106.1, forward strand.
GGTGCATCGTCAACAGCCTTGGTGGATTTACGTGGCTTGCGTGGGGCACGTTTTTTCGGTGCCGGTTTTTCAGCAGGTTCCGTTTTTTCCACCTCGGCCGCAGCTATCTCGGCCTCAGCTTCGACTACTTCAGCTTTTGGTGCAGGTTTTCTGCGACGACGAGGTGCCCTTTTGGGTTTCTCCTCGGCTTCGGCTTCGACCTCAGGCTTAGCTTCAACTTCCGGTGCTGCTTCGGCCGGAGCCTGATCGGTTGACTCTGCCGTCACTTCATCCGTGGCTTCAACAGGTTTTTTACGGCTGCGACTACGGCGTGTGCGGGTCCTTTTAGGTGCCTCTTCCGAGATTTCAGCTTCTGGTGCGGCTTGGTCAGTTTCAGGTTTTGCCTCGGCGTTTTCGCCAGTTGCTTCGCCTGTGGTTTCACCAGTGCTTTCGCCAGATGGCTGGCCTTCGGCGTTTGCGTCAACTGCCGCGCCGTCCGCTGTATTGTTTGAGCGGCGACGACGCCGACGACGGCGACGTTTTTTGGGCTTGGGCGTTTCTTCTTCGCCCGCCTCGGTCACATCAATAACTTGTGCTTCTTCGACTTCTTCGGCATCAACCGCGTCGTCAATTTCGCTCATTAAGGCCGCATCAACAGAAACCACGGCGGTGGCCTCGGGGACCTTGCGGGTTGCGGTTTTGAATTTCTCGATCGAGAAATCAGGGGCAACCAGAGATGGGTCAGCCTCAAGCCGGACGGAAAGACCATAGCGGCTTTCGATCTGGGCAATGTGTTCACGTTTATTGTTGAACAGGAAGTTGATGATCGCAACGGGTGCCTTGAGCAGCAATTCGCGGCTGCGTTTGCGTGTGCCTTCTTCTTCAAGCTGGCGCAAAACGGTCAGGGCAAGGTTGTCGTCGGAACGCACAAGACCGGTGCCGTGGCAATGGCTGCACGGTTGGGTCGTGGCCTCGATCATGCCGGGACGCAGGCGCTGGCGCGACATTTCCATAAGGCCAAAACCGGAAATCCGGCCAACCTGAATGCGGGCGCGATCATTCTTGAGGTTGTCTTTCAGACGCTTTTCAACGGCAATATTATTGCGCCGTTCTTCCATGTCGATGAAGTCGATCACGATCAGGCCGGCAAGGTCGCGCAGGCGCAATTGTCGCGCCACTTCTTCGGCGGCCTCAAGGTTGGTTTTGGTGGCGGTATCTTCGATCGAGCCTTCTTTGGTGGCACGTCCCGAATTGACATCAACCGCAACCAAGGCTTCGGTCACGTCAATGACGATATAGCCGCCAGAACGTAGTTGAACAGTCGGGTTGAACATCGATGACAGGTAACTTTCGACCTGATAACGCGCCAGCAATGGCATGCCTTCGGTGTAGTGTTTCACGTTTTTGGCGTGGGACGGCATGATCATTTTCATGTGGTCTTTGGCCACGCGGTAACCGGCGGCGCCTTCGACCAGAACTTCGTCAATTTCGCGATTATACAAATCACGGATCGAACGTTTGATCAGGTTGCCTTCTTCATAGATTTTCGCGGGCGCGCTGGATTTCAGGGTCAGCGAACGGATTTGTTCCCACAGGCGTTGCAGGTATTCGTAATCGCGTTTGATTTCGGTCTTAGTACGTTTGGCACCAGCGGTGCGCACGATCAGGCCAGCGCCATCCGGCACTTCTATTTCATGTGCGATTGCCTTGAGTTTCTTACGATCAGCGGCGTTGGTGATTTTACGGCTGATGCCGCCGCCACGCGCGGTGTTGGGCATAAGTACGCAGTAACGACCAGCCAGCGACAGATACGTGGTCAGGGCCGCGCCCTTATTGCCGCGTTCTTCTTTGACAACCTGCACCAAAAGAATTTGGCGCACTTTCATGACTTCCTGAATTTTATACCGTTTCGGGCGGCGCTTGCGCTGGGGTGGGCGAATTTCTTCGGTCACGTCTTCGTCAGCAACGCTTTCGATATTTTCATCTTTTTCGGTGGCGTCCAGCTTGGTGTCGTCGTCATCCGAAGCATCATCGCCATTGCCGTCGTCGTCGCTTTTTTCGCTGTCAGTTTCTGCTTCAACTGGGGCATCCGCTTGTGCTGGCGCGCTAACGTCTTCAGCGGCGGCCTCTTGTGGTGCCTCTACCGGCTCTTGCACAGGCGTTTCGGCGGCTGTCTCCATTGGGGACAGGCCTTCGTCAGAATTTGCGGTGTCACCATCCAGATCGATAACATCCATGCCTGAAATTTCCGAAGAAACCTCTTGCGTGGCGATTGCGTCATCGCTTTTGGCATCTTCGGCCTTGGGTTTGGCGCGCGAACGCGAACGCGAGCGGCGTTTTTTCGGTTTTTCGTCCTCTTCGGCCTGCGCCTTGGCATAGGCACGTTCTTCGGCCATCAGGGCCTCGCGGTCCGCGACTGGTATCTGGTAATAATCCGGATGAATTTCCGAAAACGCCAGAAAACCATGGCGATTTCCACCATAGTCAATGAACGCCGCCTGCAGCGACGGTTCAACCCGCGTTACTTTTGCCAGATATATATTGCCAGCTAACTGGCGTTTGTTTTCTGATTCAAAGTCAAATTCCTCGACCTTGTTTCCGTCGACCACAACAACCCGAGTTTCCTCGGGGTGGGTGGCATCGATAAGCATCTTTTTAGCCATTTTGTTCCATTGCGCATGCGCCTAGCCCCCCCGACCCGGAGGGATTCCACGAAGGATTCCCGGCGGTCCAGAAAGGTTGGTTTTGCGTCTGTTAGGGGCAATCAGAGGCGCGTATGAAGTCGCAGGCTTTGGGGCCCCACAGGTTGTAACCTGGGGCCTTGCTCGGTGCGGCTCATGTCCTTCGCGCGTCATCGCGTTACTTCTCCGGTGTCCAAGACCTGTCACATCTGGGCACCCATTCATGGCCCCGCCTATATGGCGCGGGCATATCACTGACCTTGCGGTCAAATCGGTCTGCCTTGTCCCTGCGGCATTGATGCCGGTCATCACGGGAAAAAACAGCGAAACTTTTGGGTAGGGTTGTACGAATACAACCAACCTTAAGGGAACATAAGGGCAGACATGCCTAAATTACAATGGATAAAGTGCTGGAAGCTGGAAATATAACGCCAGCTTTGCCCGCGCTGCACGACGCCCTAGTACAACCCGCCACCTGACAGCGATCCAAATTCAGCGTTATCATCAAGGGTGATCACCGTTCCATCAGAGGTTGTCACTGTGGTATTCACCTCGCCCCCTCCTTCACCGGTTCCGGGCAAAATAAGCGGCAAATCCGACCCCATGGCAAAGCCACCATCGAACATCACCCCGAAAACGGGTTCTTCGCCGTCACGGAAATATTCGGCAACGACGTGATCGCCGCTGGCATCCGCTGGCAGGCGTGCGCCCGAAAAACGGTCGATATTAATGAAATGGCCACCGGGCGGGATTGCAAAGGCCCCGCCGCCATAGCGTTTAACCGCCTCAAGCATAAAACGGTTAAAGACCGGGCCACACATTTTGCCGCCAGACCCACCGGCGATCCGCTTGGGTTGGTCATAACCCATATAACACCCCGCCACGATGTTTGAGGTAAAGCCAACAAACCACACATCCAGCGCGCCGTTGGTTGTACCGGTCTTGCCGGCAGTTGGAACAGGCAGGTTCACCCGCCCCGCAGCAGTGCCGCGCTGGACCACACCGCGCATCATCGATGTCAGCTGATAAGCGGTAATCGCATTCATCACCCGTTCGCGGTTCGAGGTAATCAAAGGCGCGGTTTCTGGCGGAATATTAGGGTCGGAACATTCAACGCAAGCGCGCTGATCATGGCGGTACACCGTTGTGCCCCAGCGGTCTTGTACGCGGTCCACCAGCGTTGGCTCAACCCGCTCGCCGCCATTGGCAAACATCGCATAGGCCGCGACCATCTTGAACAAAGTGCTTTCTTGCGCACCAAGCGAGTTGGCCAAATACGGGTTCATCCGGTCATAAACGCCAAAGCGTTCGGCATACGCCGCAACCGTATCCATGCCGATTTCCTGCGCCAAACGCACCGTCATCAGATTTCGCGACCGTTCAATGCCGGTGCGCAAGGGGGTCGGGCCGTAAAATTCGCGTGATGCATTCTGGGGCCGCCAAATGCGCCCGCCGCTTTCGACCTCGATCGGGGCATCAATAATGATGGTTGCCGGACTGAACCCGCTATCCAGCGCACTGGCATAAACGAAGGGCTTAAACGACGACCCCGGCTGACGCGAGGCTTGCGTGGCGCGGTTAAACACCGAATGCTGATAGCTAAAGCCACCCTGCATCGCCAAAACCCGACCAGTATTCACATCCATAGCCATGAACCCGCCCTGCAACAGGGGGATTTCACGCAGGCTCCAACGCACGAAACTGCCGTCGCTGTCTTTGGTAATGGCGCGCACATGCACGACTTCGCCCACCCGCACCAAATCACCGGCAACGCGTGCCTTGCGGCCCAGTTCATCATCTTCAAGCAGGCGGCGCGCCCAAGTAACATCCTTGGCCGGAATCCAGTGGCCGTCATCGTCTTCGTCAATGCCTTCGATACCGATGCGCGCGTCTTTGGCGCCAATTTCCAGAACCACAGCAACATGCCAGCCGGCAATATCGCGCGGAAAAGTGGTTTCATCCAAAGCGGCACGCCAAGCGGCCTCATCCGTCAATTGTTCAGGCGTCAAGGTGATGCCAGTCGGGCGCCAAACCCCGCGCGAACGGTCGAAATCTTCAAGCCCGCGTCGCAGGGACATAGCGGCAATTTCCTGCAATTCAGGGTCAACAGTGGCGCGAATGGTCAGGCCCCCGTTGAAAAATTCGTCTTCACCAAAGTTGCGGCTTAGCTGGCGGCGGATTTCATCGGTGAAATAGTCGCGCGGCGGCAGGCCTTCGCGAAACGAAGGGTAGTCGCCATTTTGCACCGAAAGAATTGGCGCGGCGCGGGCGCGATCATATTCAGCCTGATCAATATAGCCGTTTTGAAACATCTCGCGCAAAACCTTGTTGCGACGTTCCAGCGCAGCATCATGGTTTTTCACCGGATGATAAGAATAAGGCGCTTTGGGGTGAATTGCCAAAAAAGCGGCCTCTTCGGTGGATAGCTCATCAAGGCTTTTGTTGAAATACGACTGCGCCGCCGCTGTCACGCCGAAAGAACGCACGCCAAGGTCGATTTCGTTCAGATACAGCGCCAGAATTTCATCTTTTGACAACGCGCCTTCAAGGCGAACCGACAAAATCAGCTCCTTAATCTTACGCGCCGCGCGCCGGTCAGAGGACAACAGAAAGTTTTTCACAACCTGCTGGGGAATGGTCGATGCCCCGCGCAGCCGGCCACCGCGCGCCGCCTCAATCGCTGCCGCCGCCATGCCGCGCAAATCAAAACCCTTGTGGAAATAGAAATTCTTATCCTCGGCCGAAATAAACGCCCACTTTACCAAGTCAGGGATTTCATCAGCGGGGGTGAACAAGCGGCGTTCATGGGCAAATTCATCCATCAAGCGGCCTTCGCCCGAATAAATCCGGCTGATCATCGCAGGCGTATAACTGGCCAGCTGTTCGTGGCTGGGCAAATCTTTGCTATAGGTCCAGAAAACTGCACCAAGCAGCAAGGCACCCATCATCGCCGACAGCGTCAGCCATGTAAAAATCGCACCGAAAAAGCCAAAAATGAACCTGAGCACGCACGCCCCCAAAACCTGTTTCGCCCCCTATAGACCACCAGTTCGGGGGGGTCAAAACACAAGCCGGAAATATCGGCATTTTCGCGCCGCTTTGGGGTTAGGCTATCAGACAGACCTAGCGTAGTTAACGATATTTCCCCAATTCTGGTATACTGAGCTTAAGCGCGCGCAATCGATTCGTGCCGGCATTAAGCTGTACGTTTTAAAACCTAACAAATATGGATACCAAACATGAAACCATTTCCTTTACTTGCCGCCGCTGCTTTTGCCCTTGCTGGCTGCATGGATGCCCCCACAGGTGGCGCCCAAAACCGCGTTGTTTCCATCGGTAATTACACCGGTGTGACCATGACGCATTTCTATGCCTCAAACACCAACCGCACCTCTTGGGAGGAAGACATTTTCGGCAGTCGTGTGCTGTATAGCGGTGGCTCGTTCGATATTGATATCAATGATGGATCAGGCGCTTGTATGTTTGACCTAAAGGCCGTGTTTGCCGATGGCGATGTGGTTATTCGCAATGATTTCAACGTCTGCCGCGAAGCCAGCTGGACCGTCAGCTAAGCCAAACCTGAAAATACGAGATAAATAAGAGGGGTGCATGCGCCTTGTTCGCCTTGCACCCCCCATGCCATTGGGCCAATGTCGCGCAAATCTTAAATTGCGAGGCACCTGATGCAGCTTTCCTTCCCCCACCCCGTTCTTCATGCCGACACTGCCGCCAGCACTGGCGACAATTCCCTTGGCGCCCTGCCCGACTGGGATCTCAGCGATCTTTACACAGCCCCTGACGCGCCCGAGCTAACGGCCGATCTGGAATGGCTGGAAGGTGCTTGTTCTGATTTCGCCAAAACCTATCAGGGCAATCTGGATGGGC
>DAOUQO010000018.1 GCA_030625565.1 Aliiroseovarius sp.
GCAGGGTCTTCGCCGCGCGCTAAAACCATGCCAATGGCGGATGCCTCTTCGGCGACGGCTGCCATATCATCAACAACAATGGCTGCAGTGATGGCCTGAACGCCTTCAAGCAAAAGGCGCATTTCGCCCAGAACCCGATCACGTTCACCAACGCTTAGTTGAATTTCGGTGCGCCCGTCGCTGGCTTCGATTGTGCTGCCTTTGATGACAAACATATAGCCCATCGTGGCAACGATAATGGCCAGAATGGCGGAAATGCCCCAGCTTATTTTACATGATTTCATTGTTTTTCTCCCTGATTATTTTAGTAATTGAATACTAACTAGCAGGGCGCAGGTCAAGCGCTCACAAAAATGAATATGTTTATTTATTAAAAGTTGTGGCAAAGCTGGCTTTTAGCGCGGTATCCAGATCAGCCATTTCAACCGGTAGGCCAAGATCAACCAGACTGGTCACGCCGTGATCGGTGATGCCACAAGGTACAATGCCGCTGAAATGTTCCAGATCCGGTTCAACATTAATCGATATGCCGTGAAAACTGACCCATTTGCGCAGGCGGATACCAATGGCGGCAATTTTGTCTTCGCGGATGCAGCCATCAAGGGCCAAAGGTTGATCCGCGCGTTCCACCCAAACGCCAACGCGCCCTGCGCGCACCGCGCCGGTGACATTAAATTCGGCCAAGGTTGCAATAATCCATTGTTCCAGCTGGCGCACAAATTGGCGCACATCGCGCCCGCGTTTGCCCACATCCAGCATTACATAAGCCACCCGTTGTCCGGGGCCGTGATAGGTGTATTGCCCACCGCGTTTACTGGGAAAAACAGGAAACCGATCCGGGGCAACCAGATCGGCGGGCTTGGCGGATGTGCCTGCAGTATAAAGCGGCGGATGTTCAACCAACCAAATCAGTTCGTCTGCTGCGCCGCGCGCGATTTCTTCGGCGCGGGTTTCCATGAATATTTCGGCTTCGGAGTAGTTTGTTAAGCCTGCCGATGTAATCCATTCTACCATGTAGAACCTCACGTTTTGTAATTGTGGCTGACTCGCCAGTAAAATATGGTAGGTTGCCAATATAGTATGGGTTCATTGAAAGGAACTAAACATGATTTTGAAAAAAAGCCTTCTTACCGGTATCGCGCTTAGCCTGTCCCTTGGAACAGTACCCGCGAGCGCTGGCAATGATTTTTTACCTGGTTTGATTATTGGTGGCCTCATAGGTGCGGGCATTGCCCAAGGCAACCAAGGCCGTGGCGGGCGGCGCAGCGGTATTGCCAGCACCCAAGAGGGCAAGAATGTTCAATCGGCGCTAAACTATTTTGGCTTTCCTGCAGGGACGGTTGATGGCCAGTTAGGTCGCAAATCGCGCAATGCGATTTCAAACTTTCAGGCCCATATGGGGTTTCAGCCTAATGGCAACCTGACTGATTTTGAAAAAGATTTCCTGCTGACCTCGCATCAGCGTTCCCTGCTTGGTGGTCCTGTGATTTCGCAAGTCCGCGCCACCAGCTATAATGGCAACCAGGCGCTGCTGTATCATTTTCGCGATGAATTAAATGGCACATCCGTGGCTGCAACCCAGCCTGTGCAGGTCGTGCCGACAACACCAGTACCATTGGTGGTTGAACCTGCTGCCGGACTTCCCAGTTTCTTTGGCTCAGGCACAGGGCCATCGCTGGCGTCCCATTGTAATTCGGTCAGCCTTGTCACCAATACAAATGGCGGTTTTGTAACGCAGGCAAATATGGTTGATCCTGTATTCACACTGGGTGAACAATTTTGCATGGCGCGTACCTATGCGATCGCCCGTGGTGAAGATTTACTGGCCAGCGTTCAGGGTGTGACACCTGACCAAGTGGTTGCGCAATGTGACGGCTTTGGCCCGGCGATGCGTGATTATGTAACCGCGTTGTCGTTGGAAACTTCGGATCAGGTTATGCAAAATGTCAGTGGCTTTATCCTAAGCACCGGTATGGCTCCGGCCGATTTGGCCGGTTCCGCGCGCATTTGCCTTTCGGTCGGGTATCGCACCGATAATCTGGATGTCGCCATTGGTTCGGCCCTGCTTCTGACGGTTCTGGGTGAAAAACCTTACGGCGAATTGCTGGGCCACCACCTTGGCCTGGGCTTTGGCGTAAACAAGCGTCCGGACCTTGCCGTTGCGTGGTATGACGCAGCGCTTGTTTCCTTGGCAAACGGGGCCACGCCGGTCTTTGGAACAGGTATGCCCGAGCGCAGCGCGCTGATCCAAGCCGCAGCTTATGCGTTGAATTCAGGTGCGGCATTGGTGCCAAATAATGGTGGCGCAACCAACGGCAAGCCAAATGCATTGCCAGTCTTTTCAGCCAGCCAATAAGGCAAAACCACGCTGTAAAAATATTAGGCCCCGCCATGGAAATGTGGCGGGGTTTTCCATTAGGCCGCAGTGCGGGTCAACTTTTTAAGAAGGGCGGCATAAGCGGCAACGCCGCGCGCCCCGATCAATATATGTTCTGAAGCAAAGATCATTGCCGGAGCGCCCTGAATGCCATGTTCGGTCCAGAACTGTTCCATCATGCGCACGTTGTTTCCCAGTCCACCACTGCCAAGGGCCGCACGCGCGGCGGTGGGATCAAGGCCGGCTTCTACTGCAATCTCTGTAAGAATATTGATGTAGGAAACAACTCGACAAACACTGAAATGAGCCTTAAAAAGTGCTAAAATGATATAGTGCTTGGCCTGAAAACCATCGGCCCATTCGACAAGCTGGTGGGCCAAAAAACTGTTAACCATACGGCTGTCGTCGGAAAAGACAAAAGTGAACCCAAGGTCATGCGCGGTTTTCACCAGCCGTTTGCGCGCCTTTTCACTTTCCTCGGGGGTTGTCCCATACTTTTTAGATACGTGTTCCAACAGGTTTTGCCCGCCTTCGGGCATTTTTGGATTCAACTCAAACGGATGCCAGTGAATATCAAGCGCCACCTCCACTTTGGCTGCGGCCTGTGTAAGTTGTAGATAGCCAATAACGCACCATGGGCACATGATGTCCGAGACAAAGTCCACACGCAAAGCTGCGTGTTTTGCCGTATTCATTTCGATTTCCTAACGTGTTCGCGACGTTTCCCTGCAACGATGGCGTGCATAAACGTATCTGGCAAGGGCGGGGGGCGCACATCTGTAAATATGTGACAATCATTGCCGGTTTTGCTCTTCACTTCTCCCCGATGCTTCGCTATGAAGCGCTTCTCCAAGCTAGTGACATGCGGTCGTGGCGGAATTGGTAGACGCGCAGCGTTGAGGTCGCTGTGAGGTAACACTCGTGCGGGTTCGAGTCCCGCCGACCGCACCACCACCCACACAATCCAGCCCACTAATTTTACCCTCACAGGCAAATTCCGGCTGGATTGGTGCTTTCGCTAATGTGTGCAGCACCGTGCCCACCTATGCCCACCTATTTTTCAATGGCTTTGATCCGGTGCAAATAACGCCTGCAAATTACCCGTTAGGCTATTTTAATTATGTGGTGCCCTGTTACACCCCCAAAAGCAGGTTAGGCAGGTAAAGAACAATGCTTGGAAACGCTATTAGGCCGGCAATGGTTAATGCATCGGCGACAAAAAATGGGGATGCGCCGCGAAATACGTCTTGCACTGTAATGTCCGGGCGCACGCCAGCAACAACAAAACAATTCAGCCCTATGGGCGGGGTAATCAAGGCCAGTTCCGCCATCTTAACCACGATAATGCCAAACCAGATTGCACAGCCCGCCCCTGATACGCCAAACGCGCTGTCGGCAGCGGTGACCATTTCACCGCCATTCAGCGCAATCACCGCCGGATAGGTCACCGGAAGCGTCAGCAGCAACATGCCGATAGCATCCATAAACATCCCCAAAACCGCATAGGCCAGCAGGATATAAACAAGGGTCAGCATCGGGCTTTGGTCCAGCCCTGTGATCCAGTCGGAAAACGCACCGGGCAGATCGGCAAAACCCAAAAAACGCACAAAAATCAGCACACCCCAGATGATGGTGAAAATCATCACCGTCAATTTGGCCGTTTCAAGCAGCGCGCTTTTCAACTGTGGCCAACGCATGCCGCGATACAGCGCCATCAAGAAGACAACAAAGGCCCCCAGCGCGCCACCTTCGGTTGGGGTGCCCCATGCATCCCCGCCGAAAGGGTTGTAAATAAAGAAAATAATGATTGCCACAACAAAGAAAATCGGAAGTGCGCCGGGCAAAGCCGCGAACCTTTGTTTCCATGTAAACCCTTTGACGGGCGGGCCGAAATTCTTGAATGTCAGCGCCAGCCCAACCACCAGACTGCCATAGATAACGGCCGAAAATGCACCGGGTATGAACCCTGCCAGCAATAATGCACCCACGTCCTGTTCAACAATAAGTGCATAGATAACAAGGATGGCCGATGGCGGAATAAGCGACGCCAATGTGCCCGCGGCAGCAACAACCCCCGCGGCAAAGCGTTTGTCGTAACCTTCCTTCAGCATTTCAGGGATTGCAATGCGCGCAAATACCGCCGAGGTCGCAACCGACGCCCCCGACACCGCCGCGAACCCAGCCGTTGCAAATACCGTGGACACAGCCAAGCCACCCGGCAGCCAGCCAACCCAGCGTTTTGCCGCCTCGAATAATGCCTTGGTCAGGCCGGCATAGTAAGCCAGATAGCCGATTAAGATAAATGTCGGGATCAGCGATAAGGCCTGATTGGCCACCTTGGAATGGGGCACTTGTCCGGCGGTTTTCACCGCGACAGTCAGCGCCCATGTGAAATCTTGCGGGTCATAGCCCTTTTTGGCCCAGAAAATCCAGATCAATCCCAACAGCCCAGCCATGGCAGCGGCAAAGGCAACCCGCATCCCGACCACAACCATGAAAAGCATAAATCCGGTTACAACCAGACCAATTTCAATCGAATCCATTATTGCGACCCCTCGTCAAAACCTGAAACGGTTGCGGCCTCGTTGGCGGCGGTGGTTGCGGCATCTTCGATCATCGGGACGGCTACGGGATCGGAACTACCCGTAATCAGCGCGCGGCTATAGGCCCAGACCTGCAGCCCAAGGCGCAGGGATAAAATGCCAAATGCAACCGGCACGATCAATTTCATTGGCCATAGCGGCAAGCCGATATCAAGGCTGGAATCGCGGCTCCAATTAGGGGATGCAAAGTCGAACGCCCGCAAGAAATGCGACCACGTTCCCCAGACCAACAGCAGCATTACAACCAGCATGACCAGTGTTGATAATAATTCCGCCCCCCATTGGGCGCGTCCGCGCAGACGGCCCACAACAATATCCATGCGGATATGGCCGCCAAGGCGCTGGGTATAAGAAACCCCGATAAAGGCAATCAGCGGCATCGCCTGTTCGATCCAGTCAATATATCCCGGTAGGGGCTGGTTGATCAGGTTACGGCCAGAAACGCTGACAACCGCCAAAATAACCAGTGAAAACACGGCAATGCCACCAATCAGCGCCAGCATGCTTTCCAGTTTGAACAGCTTTTGATCAAGCCAGCTTAGGCGTGATGTGTCAGTAAGAACACCGGAATGGGCGGACATGCGGGCCTCGTTAATCTGTGGGTCATGGTTTGTTGACAGGCAAAGCAATGCCCGCCCCCACTGATGCAGGGGCGGGCAGGTTTAAGAACAAACGGGCCTAGTTAGCCAGAGTGCTGATCACAAGGTCATACAATTCCTGCGCGGGCAGACCGCGTTCATTGTTGGCCTCAATCCATGCGGCGGCAGCGGGGCCTGCAACGGCCTCGCGGAAGGCAGCAAGGGCTTCTTCGCTATAGGTGATCTGTTCGATACCTTTTTCTTCCAGCGCGGGGCCCCATGCGGACATAGTTTTGTTGTCATAGGCCGAAACGTAATGGGCCAGCGATTCTTCGATTGAACCCAACAGGGCTTCGCGTTCTGCGTCGCTCAAGGCATTCAGCGCATCGGTGTTGGCCACAACCGGGCAATTAACTGTGCCGGGGTTCAGGTTTGTTGTCCACCATGTTGCGTTTTCAATTGTGCCGTATGACAGGTGCGCATGCGGGGCAAAAGCCACGGCTTTGACAACGCCGCTATCCATTGCCTGACGCACTTCGGTCGCGGACATGGATGTGGGAACTGCGCCAACAGCCGCCATTGCCCGGCCAATACCGCCGGTTGCACGTACTGTCAGGCCGTCAAAATCAGCCAGCGTTGCCGGAGCGTCGCCCTTGCCGATAACATTATATTGCGGCAGCGGCGAAGGCATCAACAAGGTTGCATTCCAGCGCGCCAGATCGGCCTGAACTGCGGGGTGGTTATACACCGCCATGGAAACTTCGATTTCTTGCGCAAGATCCTGAACGCCAAGGAATGGCAGTTCAAGCACAGTGATCGAAGGGTTTTTATCGGCGTGATAGCCAGCACAAAATTGCGCCATTTCAAACGCGCCAATCGAAATCCCGTCAAGGTTTTCTTTGTTCTTGGACAGACCGCCATAAGAAATGTTCAGCGTGAATGCGCCATCGGTTTTTTCGCTAACCAGTTCGGCCAGACGTTCAACATGTTCGGTGAATGCGCGGCGTTTGCCCCAAAGCGATACATTCCATTCTGTGGCCATGGCTTCGGCGCCAAAAGCAAGGGTTACAGCCGCAACCGTGGCGGTTTTAAGGATCGTGCGTTTCATAAGGTTCCTCCCGAATTTTGAAACTATGCAAGGTGCATGCAGGGCATTAAATAAGCGCCTACAATACTTTGTTTTACGATAGTATCAAACAAATCGCTTACAGCAATCAAAATCGATCATTCCCAACCAGCATAGATTACCCTTGGTGAAATAATCGTTTTGGTGGTTATGAGGGCAATACTGGCTGTTATAATTTTGGGCCATGGATGCAGTGCCTGTCTAAATCGTGCCGTATGTCATAATGCCATATGGGCCATGGCCTAAATACTTAATCCGTTAAGAACTATAGAACAAACTATTCATACACAGAAGGTCGGACATTCCCCTTTTAAGCGTGTTATTCCCTAGTTGCTTCAAGTGTATAGACAAGCCCCCTGTTTTGCGCCTAAACGCGCCTTGTGGCCCCGTGGCTCAACTGGATAGAGCAGCCCCCTCCTAAGGGGCAGGTTAGTGGTTCGAATCCACTCGGGGTCACCATAAGCTGCTAATATAAATGATTATTTTATATGTTTAATCTATCTGCCCCTTGGGGCGGCGTTACATACATGTGATGCATAACCCATACCCCGAATGGTTCAACAGATCAGCCGCGAAACAGTATGGGGTGCATGCCATACACAGAAGGTTGGGCCTTCCCCTTAAAAATTGCGCCAAAGGTTTTCTTCGTTTGTCCCCAGCGCCAATAAGTCGTCGGCCCGCAGTTTTTCGTCGTCCTCACCGCTTAGAAAAAATTCATCCAGTTGCGGCGGGGCGGCGGCGGTTCCTGCCAGCATGCAATGCACTTGGCCCCTATGGTGGATCTGGTGCTGGATCAGGTGCATAAATGTCCGGTCAAAGCGTTCAACCTGAATGGTGTCGCCCCGGATCATTTCCACCGGAGTTTCATCGCTGGATTTCAAAGCGTCCTGACAAACAGCGATCAGCCTTTGGTCAACGTTCGCCTGTTCTTCGACAAGGCGCGCAATATCGGGAAACGGAACCCATGGCTTGAATGCATCCGCCCCCATGCACTGGCCTTCAAACGCTGATATATAGTACCAGTCGACAGTCAGAATATGGTTTAGCGTATCTATTATTGACGGAAAAAATCCGGTGCGGGATTTAGATATTTCAGCCGCAGGCAATGTTAAACACGCCTTGCCAAGCCGCAGATTTGCCCAAGCGTTATTTTGTGCCTGCACGTAAAAATGCTTGTTCATCCGGTGCTCCTAAGGAGATCTGCCCGTTGCCTACCTAAGCCGCAGGGTTTGGCCCGGTTCAAGTTTGGGGTTAAGTTCAACTCGTACGCCGCCAGCATTATCGGTGTTGGCCTCGGCGCTTTGGGCAATTATGCGTGCGGCCTCACGACCAATTTCGGTGCGGCAGGCATCCATCGTGGTCAGCTTGCGCGATAATCCGTCCAAAAGCTCAACACCGTTAAATCCGGCAAGCCCGATTTTTCCGGGGACATCCAGCCCCTTATCAAGACAATAAAGCAGGCCACCTGCGCCGATCATGTCATTGGAATAATACAGAAAATCAAGGTCCGGTGTGCGGGTAAGCATGGCTTGGGTCATCTCGCGCCCCTTGGCCAAGGCTGATCCGCCCTCATAAAATTCCCGGTCGGCGATTTCAACGCCGGCCTTGGCTAGTGCTTCGGTGAAGCCTTCGAACCGTTTGCGGGCGCGGTGGTCCAGCGGCATTTTTGTACCTAAAAACCCAATCCGGCGGTAACCGGCTTTCAAGATGGCCTCGGCAGTTTTGCGCCCTGCGCGTCGGTGCGAAAGGCCAACCACCGCGTCGATGGCTTCGCCGTCTGTATCCATGATTTCGACCACAGGAATGCCTGACGCCGCAAGCATTTTTTTCGAGGCGTCGCTGTGTTCAAGTCCTGCAATAATTACGCCAGATGGCCGCCATGACAGCATTTCATACAGCACTTTTTCTTCGCGTTCGGGTTTGTAATTTGTAACGCCGACAACAGGTTGCAACTGGGTTTCGTCCAGTACTTCGCTGATGCCTGTCATAACCTCGGGGAACACCATGTTTGAAAGGGACGGGATAATCACCGCCACCAGATTAACCCGCTGCGAGGCCAGCGCGCCGGCGATTTTATTGGGGACATAGCCCAGTTCTTTGGCTGCCGCCTGCACCTTTTCGCGCGTTGCTGTCGAAACGTCACCACGGTTGCGCAGCACGCGGCTAACCGTCATTTCACTGACGCCCGAGGCTTCGGAAACATCGCGCAAGGTCAGGGTGCGGCGGGGTGGCTTGGTGGTTTTTGCGGGCATTGTTGTTCCAATAATAAGGCCTGACTTTATGCTAGCGCTTTCGCGCGAACTTGTCCAAGGGCAGTTTAAGGGCCTAAACCTGTGAAAGGCAGGCGCCCAGCTTGGGGTGAATATTTGCCCCTGCGGCAAAAATACCGTTCACCTGCGCGCCGGGGTTATTGAACACCAAAGGCGCAAGGCGGCGATCAGTGGCCCGCCCGCCTGCCTCGGCAACAATCAACGCCCCTGCGGCAATGTCCCATTCCCATGTGGCACGCAGGGTTAGCATGGCGTCAAAGCGGCCTTGGCCAACAAGGCTCATCCGGTATGCCAGCGACGAGCGAAAGGCGCGCTTTACCGGTGGCACAGCCCCGTTTTCCCAGTTCCACGCATCAAAGGTTGGCTTGGCCCCCAGCAGGGTGGTGTCTTGCAGGTCATCCACGCGCGAAGCACGCAGTGGCGCGCCATTCAAAAATGCGCCCTTGCCCTTAGCGGCCACATACAGCCTGTCCAGCATTGGCAGGTAAACCACAGCGGCGGTGATTTGGCCGGATTCGGCAATGGCCAGTGAATGCGCCCATGTTTTGCTGCCTTCGATGAATGAGCGCGTGCCATCAATGGGGTCGATGATGAATACCTTGTCGCGGCTCAGACGTGTGGCGCTATCTTCGGTTTCTTCAGACAGCCAGCCATAGGTTGGGCGCGCAGCCATCAGGTCTTCGCGCAGCATGTTATCAACGGCGATATCTGCCTCGGTCACAGGGCCAAGGCCGCCGTCTTTGTCCCATGTTTCAGGAGAGGCGCCAAAAAATCCACGGGCAATACCGCCTGCTTGTTTGGCGGCATTTGTTAAAAGGGTCAGGTCATCGTTAACCACCGGCAAGCACCATTGCGTCAATCAAAATCGAAGGCACCCTGCGGCTGCTGTGGTCTTCGGCATCATTAGCAGGCTGGATCCGCATCAGCATATCACGCAGATTGCCCGCAATCGTACATTCATTCACCGGATAGGCAATTTCGCCATTTTCCACCCAAAACCCCGATGCACCACGCGAATATTCGCCGGTGGTCGGGTTAATCGTACTGCCAATCAGCGACGTGATCAAAAGACCGGTACCCATATCAGCAATCAGATCTGCATGGCTGGATTGGCCCGGTGTCAGCGTCACGTTTGATACCGAAGGCGATGGCGGCGATGATGTGCCGCGCGCCGCGTTGGCCGTTGTTTGCATGCCCAATTGGCGCGCAGTGGTCAAATCAAGCGTCCAGCCCGTCAACACGCCGTTGTCAACAATCAGCCGGTCGCGTGTGGCCAGACCTTCGCCGTCAAAGGGGCGTGACCCAGATATGCGGGCGCGGTGGGGTTCTTCGTATAATGACAGGCCTTCGGGCAAAATTCGTTCGCCCAGCGCGTCGCGCAGCCATGACCCGCCACGCACAATAGTGGCCCCGTTGATAGCCCCCAAAAGGTGGCCAACCAGACCCGCAGAAATGCGTTCATCATACAATACCGGATAGGTTCCAGAAGGCGGCTTTTTAGCACCCGCGCGCGCGACCGTGCGTTCGCCCGCCTCACGACCAATGCTTTCGGGTGATGGCATGTCAGCCTGAAAAATGCGCGATTCACCTTTGTAATCGCGTTCCATTTCGCTGCCGGTGCCGGTAATGGCAACCGCGCTGGTTGCCCGATAGGTGCGCCCGTAACCCCCTGAAAACCCGTTGCTTGTGGCCAGATGGATGCGGCTGTGCCCATAGGCTGCGGATGCAGATTGCACCTGACTTACACCATTGATGGCCAGTGCCGCAGCTTCGGCATTGCGTGCATCTTCTTCTAGTTGCGCAGGTGCAGGTTCACCTGATGGGTCGGCCAGTTCCAGAGCTGCAAGGTCCCAGTTTCGGGCAAGATCTGCGGTGTCTGCCTGACTGATATAGGCGTCTTCGGGTGCCTCGCGCGCCATTGCAACCGCGCGCTGTGCAATCGTGGCAATCGTTGCCTCGGATTGGTCCGAGCTTGAAACGCAGGCCTGCCGTTGGCCAACCATGACGCGCAAACCGATATCAACGCCTTCGGATCGTTCTGCATGTTCCAGCTTGCCGTTCAGCACGTCAATGGAAACGGCACTGCCTTCGACAGCCAAGGCGTCGGCCGCATCCGCCCCCGCCTTGCGCGCGGCCTGTAAAAGCTGCTGGGTCAGGTTTTCAAGCGCGTTTTGCATTCCAAGGCTCCTTGTTGGTCTTCACCAGACAGGTAATGCCCCAAACCCGACGCCGCAAGCCCTGCGCCAACCGGTGGTCTGCAACAAAGACAGCATTTGATTTCGGTTTTAATGCCTATGGAGTCATTTTTTTGCCTGTTGCTAACGGATTTGTAAGGAAAGGCGTTTACCCCTTGGGCGTGGTTACACGACAGTAGGAGCTGAAAAATGAAACTAACATACAGGGATATCGACGGAATACGCGTCATAACAGCTGAAGGCGCGCGCATTGATGCGGCCGTTGCAATTAGCTTCAAGGATCAAATGCGCGAATTTTCCGAAGATGCGCCAAAACGTATCATTCTGGATTTGGCGACAGTGGAATTTCTGGATAGCTCTGGTTTGGGCGCGATTGTTGCGGCCATGAAACAGGTTGGTGTGGAACGAAATCTTGAACTTGCCGCCCTAACCCAGACAGTTGGCAAAGTGTTTGCACTTACGCGAATGGATACTATTTTCAAAATCCATACAGATATCGATAGCGCCATAAATATTGGGTTGGCGAACGCATCTTGAACGGTTGAAACCTATGGATCAGACCAATGAACACCTAAAGCCCTGTAGGCCCCAAAAGGATCAAAACCTTCACTTTGTTTTCCTGAGTGATCCAATGGTATTGCGGGATGTTTTACGCCAAGTGATGGATTTTTTGCGGGCCCGCAATTTTTCAACAGATTTATGCGGCAGGGTGGAACTGGTTCTGGCCGAAGCCCTAAACAATGTTATTGAACACGCCTATCAAGAACGCAGGGATGGCACGATTGAATTGACCATCCTGCAAAAAGGCGATGCCTTGGAATTCATCATTCAAGATGAAGGCTTGCCAATGCCCGGTGGGGATCTTCCTTCAGGAAAAGGTCCTGATTTAAACGTTGACCTTATGGACCTTCCCGAAGGCGGCTTTGGCTGGCTTTTAATTCGGGAACTGACGCAGGATCTAAACTATACCCGCACAGGAAAGCAAAGCCAGCTAACCTTTTGCATGGCTGGCGCGCCGTTTGCCTAACATCAAATAATCCTAATCGTTATTCAGGTCACACTTTGTAAATATTATTCACCTAAAGTTATGGTGAATGAAGTTAGCAAGAATTGTGACAAATACGATGGAACAAACCCGGCATGAGGATTCCCGAAAAACCTATGGGTTTTTCGCACGTGATTTCCCAATATTAGATGCTGTAATTACCGGATTTCCATCTATTTCCAGCGCATGCCCAGTTCACGCGCCTTCCGATTTCCCTGTGTCACTATCGCAAACCCAGAACATCCCAGCTGCACAGAATTTGCCGATGCACACAGCACACAGCATCTAAGGAAGTATCAAAATGGGTGATACCCTTTCAAAAATATTCCAGCCAACAATTATTCTGGCATTAGCATTAATGGCGATAATCGTCATGATGATCCTTCCTGTCCCCGCATGGGTGCTGGATATCGGTTTGGCGACTTCATTCGCCTTGGCCATTTTAATGTTCACCGTAACCTTATTTATTGAACGACCATTGGATTTCTCGGTTTTTCCAACCATATTACTTGCCTCGCTAATGTTGCGCCTGTCGCTGAATGTTTCCTCAACAAAACTGATTATCGGTGAAGGCCACACAGGAACCGGCGCCGCCGGAGAGGTGATCGAAGGCTTCGCTAACTTTGTAATGGGCGGGTCGGTTTTCATGGGTCTCGTTGTCTTTGGTGTGCTGATGATTGTAAATTTCATCGTTATTACCAAAGGTGCAACACGTATGGCCGAAGTCGGGGCGCGGTTCGCACTGGATGGAATGCCGGGCAAACAGCTTGCCATTGATAGTGATATGTCTGCGGGCGCCATTGATCACGAAGAAGCAAAACGCCGTCGCGAACGCGAACAAGCCGAAACAACATTCTTTGGCTCGCTGGATGGCGCATCCAAATTTGTCAAAGGCGACGCGGTTGCCGGGCTTCTCATTACCCTCCTGAATATGATCATGGGGCTTATTATGGGGGTTGTCATGCATGATATGAATATAGGGCAAGCCTTTGAAACCTATGCAATACTTACGATTGGCGATGGTCTTGTAAGTCAAATCCCTGCAGTTATCATTTCTATTGCTGCCGCCTTATTGTTGGCGCGTGGCGGGGCAAGC
Organism: Aliiroseovarius sp.; assembly: GCA_030625565.1. Lineage (GTDB taxonomy): Bacteria > Pseudomonadota > Alphaproteobacteria > Rhodobacterales > Rhodobacteraceae > JAAEUB01. The sequence goes on from DAOUQO010000018.1 coordinate 13,291, forward strand.
GGGCCGACAGATTTGGCACTGGTTGCGCAATTGGGTAAACATCCCGCAGCATTAGCCACCGTTGCCGTGCTGATGGGGTTATTTGCGCTGGTCCCTGGTTTGCCGTTTTTACCGTTTATGTTTGGCGCTGTAATTTTGGGTGGTGCGGCATATTTTGGCAACCAGAAGGCCGTTGAAAAAGCCGCAGAAGATGCGCGAGCCACTACTGAAAATACCGATCCTTTACCCAAGGAATCGCTTGGTGATTTGCTTGACCTTGATGATATCCATGTGGAATTCGCACCTGATCTGGTTGCGATGGTTTTGGACCCTGCAACCGGTCTGGATGCGCGTATCACCAATATGCGCAGCCATGTTGCGACCGTGTATGGATTGATCCTGCCTGAAATACGAATGACCGATAGTGCGGCACTGCCTGCTGGAACCTATCGGGTGAAAATTCAAGGGGTTGAGCAGGCACGCGATATCCTGCACCCTGATAAAACGCTGGCAATTCTGACCGGTACAGAAATTGATCTGCCTGCAGGAGAGGATGTTCAAGAACCGGTTTATGGCGCTCCCGCGCGCTGGATTCCACAGGCTGATCAGGAACGTGCTGCGTTGCAGGGGGGCACAATCGTTACGCCAACAGAAGTTTTAGCAACCCACTTGCTTGAAATCATCAAACGGAATTTTCCGCGTTTGCTTAGCCTCAAGGCCTTGCGCCGTCTGCTGGATGAGTTTGTTAACCTGTCTGATCCAACACGCGCCGCTGCAAACCAGAAATTCCTCGATGAATTGATGCCTGATAAAGTACCAACAGAACTTCTTCTTACAGTTTTACGGCTTTTGCTTGAGGAACGTGTATCAATCCGAAACCTGCCTCTGATACTTGAGGCTGTTGCCGAAGCCCGAAATGTATTCCCCACCCCAGAAGGTGTCTGTGAACATGTGCGCCAGCGGCTTGGTTTTCAGCTGGTCGCCGAACTTCGCCGGGATGACGGAACCTTGCCCTTGGTGCAGCTATCCCCGGAATGGGAAGAATTGTTCGGAAAATACCAAATAGAAGGTGAACGGGGGCAGCGCGACGTGGCCTTGCCGCCGGACGATTTTAATCGTCTAGCAAATGGGGTCGCGCAAAAAATTGCGAAAGCGGGTGAAACTGGTGTTTATCCGGCAGTCGTGACATCGACCTTAAGGCGACGATTCTTACGAACCGTTCTGGCGGCCAAAGGAATTGCCAATCCTGTGTTTTCCTTCGAAGAAATAGGTACCGATGCGCGGCCTTCACTGGTTGGGCTGGTGTCTACGTGAATGAAATATTGGCAGAAGTACTCGCAATAAGCGAAGTCGCTTTATTAACCGGGTTTATTGTATTTTTACGTGTTGGATCAGCGATGGCGTTGCTGCCTGCCTTTGGCGAACGCTCGGTTCCAATTCGGGTTCGGTTGGGCCTTGCGCTTGCATTTACCATGATTGTTGCGCCGGTTATTATGCCTGAATTACTGCCGTCACTGGATGCGTTCAGCGCATATTTTTTCTTAACTGAAACAATTGCCGGTTTGTCTATTGGGGCGGTTGTCCGGTTTGTGGTCATGGCCTTGCAGATTGCCGGATCAATTGCGGCGCAATCAACATCGCTTTCACAACTTTTCGGGGGGGCTGTGTCTGACCCCCAACCGGCGATTGGCCACGTTTTACTGGCTGCGGGGTTGGCGCTTGCGGTATTTACCGGGTTGCATATCCGCTTGGCTGAAGTTTTTATTTTATCCTACGACGTGTTTTTGCCTGGGCAACTTCCGCATCCAGGTTCGTGGGCGGAATGGGGCATTTCACGTGTGGCCCACGCAATGGGATTGGCCTTCGCGCTTGCCGCGCCTTTTGTGATTGCATCCTTGATTTATAATGTTGCGATGGGGGTTATTAACCGGGCAATGCCGCAATTGATGGTTGCCTTTGTCGGTGCTCCGGCAATCACTGCTGGCGGGTTGATTTTATTAACGTTAACCGCCCCGTTTTTACTTACCGTATGGGTTGATGCCCTGAATTCGCTGTTAGCAGCACCGTTTGGAGGGTTCTAATGGCCGGCCCGGATGATGACGGTGAAAAACAACATGAACCAACCCAGAAAAAGCTGGATGATGCACGCCGCAAGGGGGAAATCCCGAAATCGACAGACCTGACAACCGCCGGCGCTTATGGGGGTTTGTTGCTTGTCGCGATGAGTGTCGGCGGATCCAGCCTGCAAGATATTGGCGGTTTGCTGTCAGGGTTGATGATGCGCGCGCATGAGGCACCTGATATAGCCTTTTCAGGTAGCGGTACATCATTTACCGGTGGAATTATGCGGGATTTGGCCTCTGGATTGCTGCCTTGGTTTACCATTCCCGGCCTGATCGCATTGCTGGTAATTTTGGCGCAGCGCAGCTTTGTTGTTGCGCCGGATAAATTAAAACCAAAATTGAACCGCATTTCACCGCTGTCAAATGCCAAGAACAAATTTGGAAGGTCCGGACTTTTTGAATTTGCCAAAAGCTTTGTAAAGCTATGCATATATTCAACGGTTCTGGGCGTTTTCTTGTGGCGTCAAATGCCAACAATCATAGAGGCGGTTTCCATGAACCCGCCGATGGTGCCGATTATATTGTTTAAGCTTTGCATTTCATTCTTTTTGATTGTCCTTTTGATTACAGTTTCAATCGGTGGAATTGATTATATGTGGCAATATCAAGAACATATGCGAAAAAACAGGATGTCGCATAAGGAAATGACAGATGAGGTAAAGCAAAGCGAGGGCGATCCGCACACCAAACAGCAGCGGCGTCAAAAAGGGTATGAAATCGCCATGAACCAAATGTTGGCTGATGTGCCCGAGGCCGATGTGATCATCGTTAACCCAACCCATTATGCGGTTGCCTTGAAATGGAGCCGTATGCCTGGTTCCGCCCCGATTTGTGTTGCCAAGGGTGTGGATGAAATCGCAGCCAGAATTAGGGAAGTAGCGGCAGAATCCGGCGTTCCAATTCACAGTGATCCCCCATGTGCGCGTGCAATTCATGCGGTGGTCGGGGTAGGTCAGGAAATCAGCGCAGACCATTATGAGGCCGCCGCCGCTGCAATTCGGTTTGCAGAGGCTATGCGTAAGCGTGCCCGTAAATCATACCGGCCAACAAAATCATGAAACAAAAATTAAAAGAATTAACAAAACTTGCCCAACTTTGCGAACTTGTACAGGATCAGGAATTGGCGCGTTTGGCCGAAGTGTCTGCGCGCCGGGACATTGTGCGCGCTGAAATATCGGATTTGAAAATGGAATTGGCAAATTTTTTGAATGGCGATTGGGGCGAAGATACCGCGTGCTTTTCCCAACATAGCGCCCCGTGGCAGGAATGGCAGCGGCAAAAACAGGCCGCGTTAAACGTTACCTTGGCAAATCTAGAGGCTGAAAGAGAAGTCGTTTGGGTTGCGGCGAAAAAAGCATTTGGCCGCATGCAGGCTGTGGAAAAAGTTATTTTGCGCCAGACTTCTGCCTGATGCGCCAGACCGATGTCAGATCACCTGACATTCTGGTTTCTTTTTGGGCCAGTCATGTGCTTTTTGCCACGGCCACGGCCACTGATGCTGGTTCAGGTCCAGCCGCCAAGGTTTTCATGTATCAGGTGTTCAAGCATATCAATGGATGTTCCGCTGGCATTCAGGCAGGGGACAAGGCTGGCATTTTTGCCGCCTGCATCACGGAATTCCTGTGCCGCGCGGATGCCTATTTCTTCCAGCGTTTCAACGCAGTCGGATGCAAATCCGGGTGACACTAAGGTGATGTTTTTCACACCGTTGCGGGCCAAGTCTGCTAGCACGTCTTCGGTGTCCGGCCCTAGCCATTCGGCACGGCCTGTGCGTGATTGGTAGGTTAGCAAAAGTTGTTCTTGCGAAAGCCCAAGTTCGGCGCGTAACAGCCGCACAGTTTCTTCGCAATGGTCCTGATATGGATCACCCTTAGTGATGAAATCAACGGGTAAACCGTGCAGGGATGCAATCGTGACCTCAGGTTTCCAGTCAAGTGTGGCGTGGTGGTCGCGGATGCTTTGCGCCAATGCTTTGATGTAGGTTGGGTGGTTGTAATACGGGGCCACGCTGCGAATTGTCGGCTGGTTGTGGTAGGTTTTTAGCGCGTCAAAAGCCGCATCCATAACCGTTGCCGTCGTGGCCGCGCTGTATTGCGGATATAGCGGAAAAAACAAAATCCGTTCGCAGCCCTGTTCGGTCAGGCGTGTGATGCCCTGCGCAATCGAAGGGGTGCCATAACGCATCGCCCAATCCACAACGATACCGGGCTGGTCTGAAAACTTTCCAGCCAAGGCATCGCCCTGCGCGCGGGTATAGGTGCGCAGGGGGCTTTCGTTTAGATCATGGTTCCAAATCTGGTCATAAGCATGGCCCGACCGGCTGGGCCGGATGGTCAGGATAATGCCATTGAAAATCAGCCACCAGATTGGGCTTTTTGACGGGATTACCCGTTTGTCAGATAAAAACTGCTTAAGGTATCGGCGCATTGACCAGTAATCGGTCGCATCCGGCGTGCCCAGATTTACCAAAAGAATGCCGATTTTAGGTGTTGGCGATGGCTTTGAAGGTGTTGTCATTGGTGTTCCGCAGGTTTTCTGTTTGTTTGTCCCCATTAGCAATACGGCGCAGGGTGGGGATGTCCAGAATATTCAGGTTGGAAATCCCCTGAAATGCGATGATTTTGCGGTCTTCCAGATATTTAAAGCAGCGGCTAACGGTTTCAGGCTGCATGCCAAGGTAGTCGGCCAGATCAATTCGGCGGATGGGGATGTGAACCTGATCGCGCGGGCCCTGATCCAGTTTGCGGTTGGTGCATTCAAATAAGAACGAGGCCAGCTTTTCCACGGCCTGTTTTTTTGCCAGATCTGCGGCGTGATCCATGGCGCGGTATGTTTGGCCACGCAGGTTGTTCCATGCAATACGCTGTGCTTCGGGGTTATCCTCAACTGTTGCTTCGAATGCGGCAGGTGACAGGCGGCACAGCGTGATTTTACTTAGGGCGATAAGCTGTCCGCGATTTCGGCCCGTTAGGCCGCGCATGTCGATAATATCTCCGGGCATGAACAGGGCTGCGATGCTTTTTCGACCGTCTTCAAGCAGGTGTTGCAGGGATAAAACCCCGGCTGAAATTGCAAAGATGGGCCAAGCCAGTAATTCCTGATTGCTTATGGTTCCGCCCCGTTTCATGTCTAATTTACGTGATTTTGTGCTGAGCTTTCCAAGCTGTGTTTGCGACAGGCGGCCGCAAAATCCGCCGGTCTCGGCGTAAATTGAACAGGTTTTGCATTCGGTGGGCGATGTTGGCGTCAAAATCAGTAACTTTCCAGGGCTAGATTGGTGAATCATATCTTAGCCCATTATAGCAGGCCGCGCAGGCTAAACGATTGCGCCTATGTTAAAAGATGTTGGGAGTTGTGAATATTTGTAACAACGACCAATTTGGGCTTGGCGCTTACCAATGCCAAGGCTAGGTCTGGCGCAACCCAAAACGGAAAATACATGCGACGTATCCTTGTTGTTTTTGCCCTGACTGCCGTTGTGATGCTGTTTATTTTTAACAGCGCCGATTGGTATGCTAAAAACTCAGCATTGCCGCGGTACTGCGCAGACCCACGCCAAGCCGTTGAAATTGTTCGGGAAATAATGACAAGCCCCACGCCAGGAGCGGGCAAAGAACGCCGGCCTTATATCATTGCGGCCAAATTAATATTTTTGGTCCCCCAGAAAGAAGGGGAAAATATCGACGATTATATTTCCCGTCTGAGGGTTAAAATATCGCAATCTTGCGGGGTGGAATTTTGAAAATGGAAAATATTCAAACATTGATCCGCGTCAATTACGCGCAGGTGGGAATGTGTTCCCCTTCGGGGCTGATACGACGCACATATGGGAAATTTACGGGAAAATCATGAGTGACAAGCAAGAAAACACTGCCGTAGGCAAACTGGTATTCGCCGCCACTGGCGTTGCGATGCTGTATTTTTTCTGGTGGCTGCTGATCTATGATCACGGCGTAATTTCCATTCACTAGCAACAGGGCAAGGGACGGCTGAATGTTTGATCGCAAATATGTGGTATTCGTGGTGGCGCTGGTGGCGTGGGCTGCGGTTTTCTACTTCATGGACAAATCTATCATGCAAGCGCAGGGCCTTCCGGTCGGCGCTGATATGATGCCGAAATAGGGTAGGGCGCAGATGAAAACCTCTCATATAATTGCCTTCGCGGCAGCAAGTGCTGCTGTTTTATTGCCAGAACTGGCTGCTGCTTCGGGTGACGTTGTTGCGGCCGTTGACGAAGCGATTGCTGGTGCGCCCGAACTTGCGCGGTCTGCATATCCATCGATTGCCGGAATTTCGGCGCGCACGCTGGCGTGGTCGATGGCGCAGATGCACCTGTTCCTTGCAGCGTTCGTTCTGGCGGTGCCGTTATTTGCGATCGCGACCGAATTCATGAGCGTTATCACCAAAGATGACCGGTTCGACAACATGGCGCGCGAATTCATGAAAATCACCATGGCCGCCTATTCTCTGACCGCGCTGGTTGGCGGTGGTTTGCTGCTAAGCCTGCTGGTGTTTTACCCACATCTTATGGGCTATCTAATCAGCGTTTTCCGTGGCCAGATGTTGATTTATGCGGCCCTGTTCGGGTTGGAATCAATCACGCTGTATGTCTATTTTTATTCATGGGACGCGCTGCGCCGTGGCAACCGCAAATATTACCACATGTCGATTGGTTTGCTGCTGAACACTGTTGGTTTGACGTTGATGTTCGTCGCCAATGCATGGGCCAGTTTCATGATGTCGCCCGCAGGTATTGACCCTGACGGGGCCATCACCGGCACTGTTTGGGAGGCAACGCGCAATCCATTGTGGAACCCGCTGAACCTACACAGGTTCTTGGCCAATATCGCCTATGGCGGGGCCATTGTGGGCGGGTATGCGGCCTATATGTTCCTGGCCGAAAAAGATCCGGTCAAGAAGGCGCATTATGACTGGATGGGCTACACCTCAAACTTTATTGCCATTGTCGGATTTATCCCGCTGCCCTTCGCGGGCTACTGGTTGATGGCCGAAATTTACGCCTATTCCCAACAGATGGGGATTACGGCGATGGGCGGTATTCTGGCGTGGCTGTTTATTATTCAGGCGGTGCTGATCGGGACGATTATGCTGGCCGCGAATTATTACCTGTGGTCCGGCCTGATGCGTACAGATCGCGGCGCGCAGTACACTAAATATGTGAAATACATTGCGGTTGTGATTGTCGGTGGCTTCCTTGTTTGGGTAACGCCGCATACGTTGATTTTGACCACGGCTGAGATACAAAACCTTGGTGGGACACACCATAAAATCCTTGGCCCGCTTGGCATTATGCCTGCCAAGAATACGGCTGTGAACCTGATGCTGGTCTTTACGTTCCTAAGCTTTCAGATGTTTTACCGCTCCAGCAGGGTGCCAACGGTTTCGTGGGCCAAATCGGGCAATATGGTGATTGTGGCGTTGTATGTGATTGGCATTGCCAACATCATTGGTGCCGGCATTTATGGCTATATTACCCCCACAGTTTACAAGGTTGGGGCATCTGTGCCGCAGGTTGTATCAACGCTGATGATCATTCTTGGGTCCGTCTTTATCGATGTGTTCATGCTGCGTGGTGCCAAGTCGGAAAAAATCCACTGGGGCCGCATGACCGAGCGTTCGCAATACGCGCTGTTTGTGCTGCCGGTGGCGTTTACGTGGCTGATGGGTTTGATGGGCTATATCCGTTCAAGCCTGCGCACCAACTGGCACGTTTATACGGTGATGAAAGACAACAGTCCTGAAAATTACATCCCCACCTTGGGCGATGCGGGTAACACAATTACCGGCATTACGCTGGCCTTTATGGCGATCATGGTCTTTGTTTTCTGGCTGTCACGCCTTGGGGTCACCAAGCAAAAAGGCACAAATACAGACACAGGAGCCACATCATGACTTTCCTGCGCGTAATGGGTTTTTCGGTGGTCCTGCTGGGCTTTTACATGTTCTTTTCCAATTATCTGCCACAGGTCGAACCTGACACTTCCGCCCCCGAAGTGGTTTCCACCGACGGGCTGGACATGGACGGCATGATTTTGCTGGGCGAAGCCATATTTTCCGGCAAGGGAACGTGCACCTTGTGCCATAACAATTTGGGCCGCGCGCCTGACACGCTGGAAATGGACCTTGCGGCAGCGTTCGCTGAACGTCTGGCGGATCCTGTTTATACCGGCATTGCTGCTGGTGGCACGGATGACGCGGCGGTCGAGGCATATTTGCGCGAAAGCATGCAGGCCCCGTCGGCCTATGTTGTTGCCGGTTTTGGCAAGAAGGGCACCAATGATACCGAAAGCCCGATGCCCATCGTTGATGGCCCGCCGATCGAGCTGTCTAATGTTGAAATGAATGCGGTCATTGCGTTCTTGCAAGACCGCGCTGGAATGACGCCGACTGTACCATTGCCAAGTGCGGAGGACGTTCCTGTCGAAGATGCTGGCGGTAGCGAGGGCATGGTTGATGCACCCGAAACTGACGCTGTGGCGGCGATGGGAAAATATGCCTGCGCGGCGTGTCACGACATCGAAGGCAGCGGTGCCGATCTTGGTCCCGCGCTGGGCGGCATTGCTAACCGGATGAGCCGCGCTGAAATTATGGGCGCCATTCTGGACCCGAATTCAGACATTGCCGAAGGCTACGACGAGGGCCTGATGCCTGATAGTTTTGGCGAAGATATGCATGCAAGTGAACTGCTGTTGATCGTGGATTACCTGCTGGAAATGCC
>DAOUQO010000009.1 GCA_030625565.1 Aliiroseovarius sp.
CACATCACGGCTGTAATCGTTGATCACCTCGGCGCGCGGCTGGCGTGTGCGGCGCAGGAAAATGCCGCCCATGCCGACAAACGGTTCGGCATAGGTTTGATGGTCATCGGCGTCGATGAGCGCACAGATGCGTTTGGCAAGGTTTCGCTTGCCGCCGAGGTAAGGGGCGGGCGGGGCAGTTTTTGGGATGGAATGTGTAGACATAGTTTGCGAATCAATCTCTAGATTGACGCTCCCTCGAGGGACAGGAGCGGCCTTGAACTTTGGTAGGTCGGCGGGGTCAGGTGTGAAATTTTGGCCCCGTGTCGGGGGGTGTTGGCGCACCCCCTGGCCTCTGGTTAATCCGGCTTGACTAGCGCTTCCTCCAGATGGTCAGGCAAATGGTGGGGCCGCAAAACAGATTTGTTCAGGTGGCCAAGGTTGATCTTCGCGCCCAGTTTTTGGCACACGAATTCTTCAAAATCCTCAAGTCGTGACAGCGGAAAAACAAGGTCAACCCCCGCCAGATATTCGCGCTGGGTGTGATAGGGTTCTGGCCACATTTTATCACCGTGCAGCCAGCGCTGCACGAAACTTGCAAACCCGAATTCCGCAGTTGACCACTGCGTTCCATTCCATTCTTTGCCACCTAAATATCGGTGAAAGCTGGCCAGCCAGTCGCGTAAGGGGCGGGTGATGGCCACAGTTTTTTGTCTGCCACCATACCGATTCCGATAGTCTGTGCCTGACATATGCTGATCCGCCAGCGGCGTGAGAATGGCCGTCTGGGCGTGGCACAGAAGCGCCGCCTCAATCGAGGTGCTGGCGCATTTGGGCACCGCAATGAATGTGAATTTTGAGGTGATGATCACGGCAGTGGTTTATCCGGCCAGATGACGTCCACCGGAAATCCGGCCTGCAAGGTCAGGTCGCGCAGTTCTTGCCGGTATGTGTCCATGCCAGTTGGCGGTGTCGGCCCGTCTGCCAGAAAATAGAAGTCTGTTTCGGCCAGTTTTTTGGTCCGCTCGGCGCGGCGTTCAGCGGCAGTGATTGGCGGAATAGGTTCTGTCAACCATTCACGCTTCACCACTCCATCAACCACAATGACTTTTTCGCCGATCACGCGGTGGCCGGGGGGCAGCGGTTCAGGTTCAGCGGCGGGGTGCAGTCCAATTTTGGCCAACTCGGCGGCTGGCCACACGGCTTCAATATTAGGCGGGTGCTGGACCCCATTTATAGCCTCACCGGCCCATTTCACGGCGGCATTATTAACTATTTTATAAACGGCCATTATCGTATCTCCAAATAACCTGAAATCATGGTGTTAGCGTCGCCAAACAATGAGGGCGTTGCGATCACATCTACCGATGGCGGATTTTGCGCGACCGCCGTGAACGAGAGGCTATCAATCAGCAGGTCGACATCAGCAACGGCACCACTAAGTGCAATGTCGGTCACGTCATCTGAATTGTCACCGCCAAGGGCGCAGGCGATGCTGGTTACCGCCGAATTTGACGCATTGATTGTTTGTGCGGCAGTGGCATCGCTAGGCGTGTTTTGCGCCCATATGACGCTGGAAATACCTGCGGTCGGTCGATAAACGATGACTGCACCTGCGTCTAATACGCCGCTCAAAAAACCGCCAATATCAGTTCCACCTTCGGTTCCATCTGCAATTTTATATGACAGGCAAACCCGCACCCTATATTCGTTGGTCCCACGCCCGGCAGGAATGCTGGCCGATCCTGTATGAGTTGATATGGCGGTGAAACCTGTCCCATAAACTGCAGCGGGGATCGTGGTGTAGCTGTTCGACGCCCAGCCCGCCACAATGATCAGATCACCCTTTGCGATGCCGGCAGGCATAGTCAGAACCGGGCCATCGGCATCAAGCGCCGAGGCTAAGTAATTGAGGTTCAGCGCACCGGATGGGTGAGTGTTATAAAGGCCCGGCAGCATTAGGAAACTTCCAGCAGGCTGGTCACCAGAATTTTAGTCGGGGTGATGCAGTCGTAATAAAGGATGTCTTCGGCCAGCGCTGTGGTGGTCAATATCGGCGCGACACTGCCCGCAAATTTGAAGTTTGTTCCAAAGCTTAACGTCCGCGATCCCGTCGCGTCCTGGACAACACGGATGCGCCCACGCTGGCCAACGGTTACGTTTAGTGGATTGTCGATGATGCGGTTGCCGGCAAGGGTAACCGTGAAGTCAAAACCAGTGGCCAGATCAAGCGCAATGTTGGCCGCGTCGGCCAAAACAATTTCGGCCATCGCAGCCCAAACTTTATCGGTGGTCAGGATTTTATCTGTGGTATTGCTATGATAATCGCCCATCGTCGCAATTGGCAGGCGGGCCAGCGCCATAATTCCGGCTGTGAAATTTGTCACATCCGTAAAAAATTCCTGCGAATTCAAGGCTGCCGATCCCAGCCCAAGGTTCAGGCGCGAGGCCGGAACGCTGGCCACATCAGAAAGATTTGCAGCGCTGGTTAAAGAGCCTACAAGTCCGGCCAGCAGCGTCGCCAGATCGGCAGTGGCTATTCTTGACGTCGTGCCGTTAAGAATGCCAAGTATTTCATTGAGTGTTACCTCTAGGGGCAGGTCGACGGTTCTAACTCCAGCAGCCATGCGGGCCTCCTATAAAATTTGCGTTAAGAATGGACCCGAGACCGGGCCGGGAACACCCTCAACTGTTTGGGGTTCGATATAGTAGTCAAACAGGCCTGCGCTAAGTGATGTTTCGGTTTCCTCAAAAACCACCACATCATCAATCGCCCCGTCAAAATCCGAACTGGCCACCAGTGCGAATGTATCATTGCCAGTCACCGCCTGAATGCGATCAAGGGCAAGGCCATCGTCGCTGACGGCTGTTCCGTCACGGTCTGATCCGCCAGACAGGCGCGGGGTGACCGATCCGGCAGTGCGACCAGTCACGGTAAGGGCAATGCGATAATAATCGCCGCTGACAAAGGCCTCGGCCTGCTGGATGTTATCGGCCACGCCCGCCGTGTGGTTGGCTTTGCCGCCTGAAATCACCCAGTTTGGATCGGCCACCCATGATGAAACGACAGAAAAATCACCATTATCTATCAGCGTTGCAGGGGTATTGTCGCCGTCTGTATAGGTGGCGGTGGTGGCTGGGGTAACCGGTAATGGCGCGCCCGCCGCATGGATTTCCCGATTTAGCGCATCACCGCTTGGAACGCGATAAACTTGAATTTGGTCCGGCGCATTCGTTTCGGGAATGGCCACCGAAATTTCGGTGCTGCCCAAACCACCAATGACAATTATGGTGCCATCGTCGAGTTGTTGAGGGATCAGCGCCGCCGCCGCCCCGATGATCACGCTTATGGTGGGGGTATAGGGACCCTCAAGGCCGCCAACCGCGACCGACAGCGCACGCAGTTCGACCTCATCACCATCGAGGTGGTCAAGAATTAGCGCGCCGCCATCGGCCACAGGTATCAGAATTTCACTCCAAATCGAAGCGCCCAATAGGCGATGTTGGATTTTGAATTCCGAAATCAGCGCCGACGATCCCGATCCGGTTTCAAGCAGAACCTGAATTGCATCCACATTGCCGGTGCCGTCAATGCCCGTAAGAATTGAGGTGAAACGCGGTGCAGGGGGATTGATCACGGCAAGCGCAATTTCGGCCCCGACGCGCCCATCCCACGTCGGTGGAATGTCGGCATCTGTCAATGTGTCGATCTCGGGCGCGGCGGCGACCATGTTCAGGATGCTGGAAAAGTTTTCACCGGCCTCGACCCCCTTGATTTTCAGCGCAATGCTTTCGGTCGCTTTTTCGCCAAAATGAACCAGATCACCGACCTGCGGCACTGGGTCGGCCGAGGTCATCAAAAGGGATGCGCGCGCGCCGATCTGCCCGTTCACATCGCGCACAACAGAGGTGCCGATTGTATCGTCGGGATCGGCAAATACACGAAACCGGATTGCGTAATCCACATCGGCCTCAATTGTCACCGTTTCATCCAGCACAATCAGCAACCCATCGACCTGCTGCACCCGTGCGGCCACCTGACTGCGGCTTAGCACGTCGAATGACCCCATCACCGTATCACCGCGCGTGGTGACGCGCACAGCCCCGTCCTGAATGGCTGTGTAGGTGTCGGACCGGTGCAGCAGTTCATACATGCGGCGGCGGGTTTCAATCCAGATTTCGTCGGGGTCGGTTTTGCCCGGCAGGTTCAAGGTTTCGGTCAGGGTGATGTCGCCAGTGTAGCCCGGCCACGGCACAATGCGCTCGGCTTCCTGATAGTCGTTTGTTTCGTCGGCAAACTTGATCCGAAACGCATGGGGTGGGTCAAAATATTGGCGCGACCAGGTGAAATCGGCGCTGTTGCGCGGGTTGATATGGTCGATCACCAGATCATCAGGACGGTCGATAACAACGCCCCATTTCAAACCGTCATTGCGCCACGTTGCCCGCCCCGCGACGCAGATTTTTTGCAGCATGTCGGATAGCGTTTCGCCAGAGCCATGAACAAAGTCGTATTTCAGGTTCTTGAGAGCGCAGAATTCGTGCCAGTCAGCGATCAGATCATAGTCGATTTCAGCCGCCGCAACCGGGTAAGGGTTTGACGGGCCGGTCAGCGCCTGAAGGTAGGCACTGGCGGGGTTGCGGGTCTGTGAGTCAGCCCATGCCGCGCCATCCCATTCTGGCGCATAGCGGGTGACCACTGCATTGAAATTATTCAAGGCCCCGTTTAGCTGGTGTGTTGCGCGAATGCGCAGCGCAACAAGCGCAAGCGGCTTGTCCATGTTGATCGGATATTCTGGCCGGACCGACTGGATGGCTGAAAGAGTTGATCGATCAGATACGCTGGTCGATGTGCTCTCGCTCTTCATCCTTGTGACTTCGATCTGCCACCGACCGCGCGTGGGCAAGGTCCAGATATGTTGGCGAAAAAAGGCGGACCGGTTTTTGGCTGAAATATTCAGGGTGGTAACATCCTGCCAATCGATGGCATCAACCAGTCGCTGGCGGATGCGGATTTCTACCGATTCAAACCGCAGATTTCCATCGCCGTCTACCCGAAACAACCCACTTGGAAATCCAATGATCACCGCTGCGGTTTCAGTGTCTACAGCCGTATAGCGGCGGATGGGTGTTTCGATTGAAACGCCGCCTGAAACAAGTTCACCAGTGTCATCGCGTGGAAATGGCCGGGTTAGCTCTACGTTTGTGGCCTCTTCCAGAACCTGATTTGGGAAGATCGACAATGGCAAATCACCCGCCACCCCCTCGCGCACCTCAATATCCACATCGTCGTAATCGGCAAGGGACGTATCGCCGATTTTGAAATCTTCCAGCGCCAATCGGCCATAGCCGAAACAAAAGAGGGCGCGAACGAATTGCTGGTCACCCACAACCTCTGTGTATGACATTGCGCCATATGGTGGCGAAAACCGGTGCCGCCCAAGCACAAGGGGCAGCGGTTCATCACGACGCAGTTGATTTTGCAGACCCGAAATCGAGTATGTGTTTTTACTGGACTGATCATCAGGCGTCGGAAGCGGAATCAGGGCATTCAGCAGCATCATTCCGATGATATTCAGCCCCGCCGCAACAAGGCTTATACCCAGCGCGCCAGTGATCCCGAAAAAGCCTGCGATTGCAGGGGCAAAATACAGCGCCGCCACCGAAATAACAATGGTCAGAACGGCGCGCAGCGCGTCTTTGCCCGGCACCACACGAATGATCACCTGCACCCCATCACGGGGCCGTGTGCAGTGCCAGTAGCGCGCATTGATGACGGTCACACCTTTGGGCGTCACAAGGCTGACACGAACGCAGTCACGCCCTACTACAGGCAAGCCGGGTAAAGAATGCTGGACCATATCAAGCAGCGACAGACCTTCGGGTATGGTGACCTCAAAACGCCCCTGTCCGGGATCAAGCAGCGGGGCGGTGATGACTGAAACGCTCATGTTGAACCACCCTTCAATGGCATTTCAACATGCCTGTAAGCACCTATAAAACGCGCCGCCCAGCGGTTGCTGTTGCGATCCTCAATTTTGGATTGATCATCACCTTGAACATGCAACATCCGATGTCGGTTGATCACAATACCGACGTGGGTCGATAGGCGACCATGCCGATACAGGATCAGATCAAATGGCTGGGACTGCTCAACCGGTGCCCAGGTTGGGTGGTGATGGCGGCGCTCCAGCAGGGCAGCCACCTCGGCAGTTTCCTCGGCACTGGAATAGGTTTCGGTATAAGCAGGCAGGCGAATACCCAGTTCTTGCAGATACACAAGGCGCGCCAGCCCCCAGCAATCACATCCGCGCACCGTTCGGCCTCGATCCTGATATGGGATGCCGATATATCGATTGGACCATCCTGTCATCGAAACAGCCCCGGAAAACGGTCCTTGGTGAACCTGTCCATCGGCACGTGCTCATCCTCAATGGGCGCACGCGAAATCGAAAGGGACACTTCGCCCGCATTGCCATCCACTCCGACAATTTTGAGGTTCCTAAACTCGGCCTCGATCAGATCAGGGGACGACGCCAGCACAACCGCCATATGCACCGTTGGTCGATCTGTAAACGAGCGCAGCAATTGCGCAATTTCATTGTCCACGTTTTCCAGCACCAGCGTGGCCGCTGCGGGTGTGTCTTCCAGATCACTAGGGAATTCGGCCGAGGCCAAAACAAACAGATATGGATCGGTGGCAGGATCGGCCCCGAACCAAGAAGATCTTGTGCCATACATCAGCGGCTCGATTGACAGCCGTTCGGTCGGATCGGTGGACAGGCGCACTGGGGCGGGCAGATCATCGTGTTCGACGGTCAGCAGAACGATCTCGATTTCGTCCGTTGTGGCGGCATCAAGGGCCGCGCGGGCATTCAGGGACAGGCGTCTCATGGCAGCACCGAAATCGTGAATGCAATCCGAAAGCGCACGCCCTTGATTGTGAGGACCGGGGTTGATCCGCCAAACAGGCACAGCCATTGTCCCGACAACAGGATCGGCACCCCCGCCTCTGTTAAGACGGGCGCACCCGTATCAGTGAGCAGCGCCCAGCCATCGGTCACCGGATCAGGCATCCAGAATGGCAGCGACCCATGTGATGTTTGGTGTTCGTAAAAATTGTCGAACACGGCTTTTTGTGTGCGCGGCACATCAATGGTCATACCAACGGCGCGCGACACACTTGAAAACCGGCTACGATAACCGGGTGGTCCGGTTTCGGACTGCTTATGCTGGCGCGGATCATCCAGTTGTGACTGGAATCCGCTGCGCATTGGGCGAGGCAGCTCTGTGGGCCAGATTGCAACAGTCACCGCAACGCCCCTTGCTGGCGCAGGCCATATCGGTTTTTCATAACGCGGTTTGCACCGCCACCACGAGTTGTGAGGGCGTCACCAACGGCATCCGCCAAAACCAGCTTGGAACTGCGACGGCCGCTGGCATCCACAGTCTCTTCAATCTCGCCGGTGATCGGAGTCGAGGACTGGTTTTCAATGATAATTTGCGGCGCGCCCGCAAACCCTGAATTTGCCGCGCCCCGATTGCTCATATAACCTGGTGCAACGTAGCCGCCAGCCGCATAGCCCGGAATGTTATTTCCTGCATTGATCAGTTCCAAAAGGCCACGATGCTTCTTGGTCGCCGCAGCATTGACCATGAATTCGCCAGATGATCCGAACATCAGAATATCGTCCGAGGTGCCTGATCCGGGGCCGTAAATCATCCCGCCTTCTGCATTGGCCGGAACGATTGCGGTGGCGATGGCGCCTAAAATACCATCGCCACCAGAACCACCTAACAGACCTGCCAGCGGCCCTTCGCCCAACAAAATGGCCTGTAGCACTGCTTTTTGGATGCTGGCGGCCACGCTATCCATGACATCGGCTAGTGATTCGCCTTGAAAAATCAGCCCGTCCAGCGCGTCATACGTTGTATTGCGAAATTCAGCCCATAATTCTTGCTGGCGCTCCAGCGCCTCTGTCTCGGCATTGCGCTGCGCAATAAGGTCCGCAATGGACTGCCGTTCCTGTGCGGTGGCTCCGGTAAGCGCTTCGCGGTTTTTCAGCATCTCTTTTTGAACCGGATCGGTTTCACGCAGGATCGCCAGTTCGTCCTCAAGCCCCCGAACCAGTTCTTTTACCGCCTCGCGCTCGCCCAAACTGGCCTTGCCGCCATCACGATTGTTACGCTGACTATCCCCGCGCTCTTTATCAAGGCGGGCGCGTTCGGCCTGCTGATTGCCAAACGTGATGGCCTGCGCATCCAGTGCGGCCAGTTGGGTGCTGTCGGCATCGTCGCGCAAAATCCCTTGGCGGCGTTGCATTTTCACTATGCCAAGCTGGCGGGCTGCCTGAACCGGATCATCTGCATAGCGCAGCCGGATTTCGGCGTCCTGGACCGCATTCGCCCCTTGGGCAGATAACGACTGTGCCGCCCCCAAGGCCCGCGCAATATTGTTGGCCATGCGCGCCGCCGCATTCGCCGCTGCATCGATTCCCGAGGCGATGTCGGTGTTGGCCAATTGCTGGCTGTATTCCCACGCCGCGCGTATTTCGTCCTTCACAGCGCTGGAATAGTTTTTGGTTTTAAGCGTTTCTTCAAACACACGGCGCTCTGCGGCGGCGCGCAACTGGGCAACTTGCACACTGCCTTCACCATGCGCAAGGATGGCCGCGCGGATTGCGTTTTCCTCGTTCAGCTTTTGCAGCATGGCCTGACCGCTTGCCATATCGGCCACATTGGCCTGCACTCGCGCTGCTGCATAATCGTAAGCACTTGCCACCCATTCAGATAGCTTCTCTCGTTGCGCCGTCAGCGCAGCTTCAGCCGCTCTGTTACTGGCTTCGTCCAACGCCAATAATTCCTGCATCCGCAAGACCTGTTCGGCAATTAGGCCAAGACGTTCATTTTCATTTTGGGATACGCCATCGACTGATTCCGCGATGGCAACCGTAGCCGCATAAACGCGCTCCCATGCTGCAATCTGCGTGGCGATAGATTGCTCGGATACGGCATCAATTTCCTGATATGAAAGCGCCAGTTCGCGCATCAATTCGCGGTTGGCGATTTGACTGGGGGATAAGCTGTCCGTGCCAGAACGATCACCAGCCTTCAACCGCTCAAGCAGAACCCCATACGATCCTTCGCCGCCAGTCACTGATTTTGCTACCTGCGCCGCGCCGACCAGCGCTTCGCGCCGTCGCACTTCAATCAGCGCGTCAAGATATTTCTTTGCCGATGACGCTCCAGACCCAAAGCGCTCGATCATCGCGGCGGTATCTAGACCTGCCGCCTGAACCGATGAACGATAATTGTCGATGCCGCCACTAAGGTTGCCGATCACCTCTTCCAGCGACAGCGCTGCAGGCCTGGCATCCCGCAGCCAGCCGACCAGCGCTGCACCTGCCGCAATTGACCCGATTGTGATCAAATTTATCGGGTTTATCATCTGCCCCAAAGCCGCACCAACGGCGCGAATACCACCTTGCAGTGAACTCTGCATCTCGCCCATAACTGATTCAACATCGTTAAGTTGGGCAAAAAGGTTACCAACATTGCCAGCCGCGATCTGATTGGCTGCGCCCAGTTTACCAACCGTATTTGCCGCCTGCACTTCGGCGGCAGAAAGTTGCTGGACCTGATTTTTGGCGCGACTTGCACTGGCCCCAAGGGCCTTTGTGCTGGATGTGGCAGTCTTGCCCTTGCGGCCCATCTTCTCGACAGATTTGCCTGCGCCATCCGCCGCCTTGCCGGTTGATTTCAACTCGGCCTTGGCCTGCGCGGCATCCGCCGTGAGCAGCATGGACAGTTTAATGCTCATGGTCTTTCCCTGTTCATTTCGGCGCAAGCACCATTCTCAATCAGGCGCAGATCGGCCCAAAGGTCGGGCTTTATTTCAATCTCGGCCATCTCCAGCCCCGATTTAACGGCGGTGTAATCCAGCCCCAAAGTGATCATCCTGCCAGTGGCAAGCGCCACCATGCGCCACTGGGTCTGGACTGCCAGAAACGCCACAGCCGCAGCAACATTTTCGGACCAGATACCCTCGGACCCTTCGGGGTTCAGATCATCCTCGGTCAGGTCGATCCCGTAGCGCGCCGCATCATCCAGCGCGCCGTCATCTTCACGGTGCGGGCCGAGCGTTCCATTTGCCCAGGCGCGCCCGACCCATTTCAGTTTCCCACGCGAGCGGTCCTCATGGCGTCCAAATAGCCGTCCACCATTGCGCCCCGCACGTTATACATATCCAGCAACTGGTCGCGCAGCGCGTCATTATAGGTCAGCGGCTTGTCGTCATCCCCAACCACATCGTCGATTGAAACGATTACGGCTTTCAGAAAATCGACCGTGCCAGGCCCGGTGTTTAGGTCATAACTTTCGGTCTCGGTTACGAGCATCATGCGATAACGAACTTTCAGTGTGTCCTCACGATAGCCACCATCAACGGGCGTCTTGATGGTCACCTTGTGGGTGAATTCGGGATTGGTTGCGATTTTGAACATTGGTTATAGCCTTTCGGATCAGCAGGGTTAAGTCAGGGCAAGGGTCCATTGGTCATTGCCAACAGTTGGCAGCGGCACCATGCGCAACGGCCATTCGGTAATGTCCTGGGCATTTTCCAGACCTTGCGGGCGTTGCATCTGGGCATTGGGCACAGCCAAGGTGCTGATTTTTCCAGCCCCGACGCCATGCACCAGTGTCAGCGGCACCGCCGATTGATCCAGCGCCAATTGATAGGGGTCCAGCGTGGTCAGGGCCTCGGCCTCGACTGTGGTTTCAATCGACTCCGATTTGTCGGTGATCAAAATGCCTTCGGACCCGATCAGGAACCGCGACTCGACTGCATTGCCAAGGTTCATCATGCAACTGCGCATCACCAGCGTGGTTGTATCAATCTGGAATGTTGTGGTGTTGGCATTGGTGACAACTTGCGGTTTTTTGAAACCGGTCAGTGTCGGATCAATCCGCGCCTGCTCTGTGGGCTTGGTGAACAGCCCGGTGAATTCAAATTTCAGATAAGGGATCCCTTGGGCGGTAAATTCCATCGTGCAGTTGCCGCGTGTGCCCAGCATCACGTATTGCGTGTCGCCAATCCATAGATAGAGCGCAATGCTTTCGTGCGCATCGGTCACCGGATTATAAGTCACAGAGGTCACCGCAACGATTGTTTCGGCCACAGCACAGGCGCGCAGCAGCACACCCCAGCCAGGCGGGGTGCCTGCGGTGCCTGATGGCTCCAGCTCGACATTGAAACTTAGTTTGGCGTGAAGTTCGGTCGGGATCGTGCCCTGCGCGCCCAGATAGGGCAGTTCAAGTTCACGGTCCACATCGTTGCCTTCCATCGGCGTAAAGGCGATCTGTGTCGCCAGAATGCCGTCTGCACCCACAGGCACAGGATCGACGCCATATGTTGACTCGATTGCTGCCAGCAGGATTTTACTGCGCCATTTAATCATTATTTAAGCCTCCTTTTTCGCGGGTTTACCGGAACCCGTTTTGGCCAGTGCTGCGGGGGCAGGTTCCGGTGTGGTTTTGCTTTTGTTAGGCGAAAGCGTGCCGTCTTTGGCGCGCAGAAAACTGCCACCCTTTGAGGGCAACTGGACTTTTTTCATGACATGATCCTCAACTGGTCGGTGATGGTGAAATCAATCTGGTAGACAAGTGTGCCGGCTAACATGCTGACCAGACTGCCGCGCGCCAGGAGAAACACGCCGGTCTCGTCATTCGGTGCCCACCCCGCAACCGCCTCAAGCACTTCGGTAATCAGGCCGCGTAAATCGGCCAGAACCCGGTCGCCGGTGGCACTGTAGGTTTTCATGGCCAGCACAACGCCAACCGTCTCGCCAAACTTCTGGGTGAAAGCGCCAGCGCCAGCATCAGCCTGCCCACCCTGAAGGCCCAGTGGCAGCACATATGCCGCCACATCCTGTTTCGGCAAAACATTGCCGCGCATCAGCTCGGCGAACTGCGCCGCGCCCTCGATGCGTTTTGCCAGTGTCGGGATTTTGGCATCAAGCCGCGCGATGACTGCATCGATCATCAAATGAACCCCTTCATATTGACAGCCGTCAGGGGGCGTTCGCGGTCAGTGATGCGCGCGCCGGTGCCGCCAGTGCTGGCTGGCGGTGCGCCCGCAATATCCAACTGGATTGTGCCTGCCGAAATATCCTTCAGTGTGCGGATCGCCGCCTTGTAGTCTTCTTCAATCTTGGGGTCAGGCGCGGCGCGGTGCAATTTCCAGATTGCAATCTCTTCAGACAGTTCGGCAATCAGGGTCGGTATTTCGGCCAGCGGCAACTGGTAGCGCTTGGCCAGATAGCCATTGATCACCGCGTCGGCCCCGGTAATGGCATTGTCGATCACCGCCACATCAATCACACCGGTTGCAATCTCGGCACGATCTGTCAGCGCGATCAACATGCGCGTTCCGAACCGATCTGTCAGGGATGCAAGGTTTGTGTAATCCACAGGCGGCGTCCTTTATTCAACAGGCGTGACGGTCAGCTTGTCATCCAGCGTGATTGCAACGATCTCGTCCTCGGTCAGATCATCCACCGGGATCACAGTGGGTTCGGCGGTGAAATGCCGACCGGCGCGCCAGCGGCCACGTTTGGGGCCAACGATTGAAACCTTTGCCCCTGACAGGGACTCGGGGTTCAGATCGTCATTACCAGCCTCGCCACCTTCACCAGCCTCTGGCGTCTCGGGACCAGCGGCAGTTTCCGCCGCCCCCGTGGTGCCAGCAGGGTCGGGTGGTGTGTTGGTATCGGTCTGGGCGGTCGCGCCGTGCGCCTCTGGCAAACCGCCGCCTTGTGTGCGGGTCACCGGATTGGTGGGGGCCGCTTCGGGTGCCGCCCCCGTTTGGGGCTGTGAACCGTCATCGGTAGCCCCATGCTCGCCCTTTTCGGGCTTGGTATCCGCCTCAAATTCTTCAATGCGCTTGGCCAGCTTTTCGGTGCCAATATTCTTGGGAAAACTGACCCCCAGAATATTGGCCCGTGAGATTAGCGCGCTGCGTTCAAACTTTTCCTTAGCCATTTTCCAGCTCCTGATTGATTTGATAAAACGGCCCAGCCCAGCCGGGCCGTTCTAAAAATCAACGTGTGTGGGTTACGCCAGCCACGGCGCGACCATCAGCTCGGCTGTGCCTTTCCAGACGTTGGTGGCACCGGCTGCGTTACGCTCGGAATTCAGCAACTCAAGTGCTTCTGAACGCAACGAAGGCGGCACAACCAGCAGATTGGGCGTGATCCCCAACGGGCGACCATGATCGCCCTTCATGCCTTCAATCGCTGCAAACGCGGTTTTGAGATGGGCGGCATCCAGTGTTTGCTTTGATCCCCAGGCCATTTGCCAGAAACCGTAACCAACATTCCACATGCCATCGACACCGTAAATGAACTCTTTATTGCTAAAGACATTGACGTCCGTCGGGCTGTCCAGCGCAACAAACTTCGGCTTGTCCACCTCTTGATAGATGATTGGTTTCAGCGACCGGTTGGTGGACAGCAGAAACCACGGTGTGCCAGCACCGCCATCGGTGTTTGCCACCACACCAAGTTCCCCGTCTTCGGCAATGACCGGATGATCGGTGTCAAAGAAAGGCTGGCCATCGTAGCACTCGTTAGTGAACCCGTCCTTCAGGGCTCCGAACGACAACATATCAGGGTGTGCCGCAGTGCTTTCGCCCATTTCGGTAAACAGGGGCTGGTATACACCCAGATTATCAAACTTGATGTCATCGCGATCAACCCCGATGGTCAGCTCGAAACTTTTGTTTTTAATCGCATAGTCGTGCTCGGCGATACCATGCACATGACGGGAGCCAATCCATTCGCGCATGTTTGGCATTTTTCCAAGCCAGCCATATTTGTTTTCGCGGGTGGACGAGGGCACGATGGTGGCAATTTGCGTATATTGCGGCTTTGCCTGACCCAGACCACGTTTGAAAGAAGTGCTGAAACCGACACGGATACTGTCAAGAGTTGCGGAATTGATAATCATTGTTTTTGTCTCCTAGAAAGGCGGCTTTATGGTGCCGTGGCTTTGGTGAGGGCTTCGTCAAACCGAACCCAGACGCCCAGATCAACGTCCTCGATGATGCCTGCTGGCGAGCGGGTGGCGGTGCCATCGGTTTTGGCAACCGTCTGGTCATCGACCACGTAGGCCCTGTCGCCGATTTCGGCGACGGTGATCAGGTCGGCGGCGTGGTTTTCAAACCGGAACAGGCCGGGATCAAACTGCACGGTCAGATCACCGTCCGCGCCTGCCGTATTATCGACCTGCTCATGTGCGCGACCGACGCCGACAAGACCAACGGCGGTCGCACCATTGACCAGATAACCAGCGGCATTGCGCATCAGCAGCGCCCCGGCAAAGACCATGGTTGCGGCGGCGATCAGACCAACGCGGTTGTCGCCCACGCTTTTGGGGGTGTTGCGATCAGCGATAAGTGCAGTCATTAGAGTGCCTCCTCATTGGCGCGCTCGTCGGCGAGCGTTTTGGCGTAATCTTCGGGATCAATGCCAAGCTGGCGGGCAACCTCGGATTGCTCGGCGTTCAGCGCGATCTTGCCATCTTTGATTTCGGGCGGGGTGATCATTGTGGTTTTGCCGTTCAGAACCGGCATTGCACCGACTTCTTTTTCAACCCGGTCAGCATCTTCCATGTGCATGGAAATGTAGTGATCGCGGAGCGGCTTGACGCCTACGCGGCCTTCTGAAATCGCACCGTCGACAAAGGTGGTGGCCTTGTCACGCGATGTGTTTTCTGTGAGCACATTCAACTTCGTGGTCAGACCGGAAATTTCGGACTGTAGAGCGACGATTTCGGCGGGTTTGGCACCGGTGGATTTGGCGGCATCAAGAATGGCCGTCACATCGGCATCTGCATCGACACCCAGCGCGACGCCGATTTCAGACATCTGCGATTGCAGCGCCTTGGCCTCTTTGCCTTTGTCACCGCCATCCGCCTTGGCGGTTAGCTTGGACTTCAGGGCAGATTTGATCTGATCCTCGGTCGCATCATCGCCAAGGCCTAGAAGGCCAGCTAAAAACTTCATCCAGTCCATTTGATTTCCCTGTTGTTGGTGAAGCGCGGTCAGCCCGCGCAGGTTGGGTTTGTTCACAAGGCTTGCGCGAAGGATGCGCAAAATCCTGTCGTCTTCGTCATGCACGATCACTGGCGAAATACCTCGATAGGCGTGGCTGGAAACCAGCTCTTTGCCAGTGTCAGTCCACTCAACGCGACCCCAAATGCCATCATCACGCGACTGCAACTCGACGATCCAGCCGCGCGCAGGCGACGGTAGCCCCTTCGGGGCCGCAAGATCAGTTGCATGGTTTTCGTCAATTGGCAGACGTTTGGCATCCAACATACTGGCTGTAATCATGGCCTCGATGTTGGGAATGCTGTAAGGACCACGGGCATCGCCCGTTTCAATTCCGTCCGCACCAACGGCAGGCAACAAATGCACCCATTCGGGGGCTGTCTCTTCGCCGCTCTCGGCAGAAAAGGTCTGGGTGCTCATCAGCGCGGTGGTGTGATTGATTGCATTCATACGGCGATAATCGCGCCGTAAAGGCAGTCAAAACACCCACAACGGTATGCGGGTAAAAGCGGTCAGACCACCCCTTATGATTGCCGCGCCAAAAGGCTTTCGTCAATCCTTTGCGTCAGCGACCGATTGAAGCCATTCCTCGACAGTCGCCGTGATGTTGCCACGGTCAATGTCAGATATTCCGAGAAACGGGCGGGCCGGAATGCGGCCCCACGGAATCGGGTGACCCGCCTTATCAGCCCCAAATGCGCCTTTGGCCGCGCCAAACTGCATCACGGCCGCCTGAATTTTGTTGGTGCCGATCTCGACAAAATCCGGTCCATAGTTGCGAAAAAAACTGGCGCGCAGCGGGGTGCCGTCAACATTTGGGCCAAACAGCGGGCGAAAATCAACCGACTGGCCGCGCCGGGTGTAGGCGTCAATGGTAGTCTGTGATTTTGGGGCCCACGGCACACCGTCTGGTGACACTCCCTGATCAAAGCGCTGTTCGGTCTGGTATTCCAGTTGCTCGCCAATGGAATTCATCACCGGCGACATATCGGACAGGTGGCGCGCAAGGCGCATCAGAGCGGTGGAAATCTCGTCTTCCTTGAGTTCTACCTTGATCATGCCTATATTCCTTATTAGCAGGTGCGACACGGTGATATTCTCGCGGCCGTAGCACGGTCTTTGGATCGGAGCGCTTTGCGGGGTTTCCGGTTTGCCGGGGGCGAGGCCCCGCCACCTGCTGCTTAGCCCTTCCTCAATAAACGACGGATGGTGCGGTCGCGGCGCGCTTGGTCACGGCTTAGCCGCCTGAAGCTGGTCACAAACAACCCCTTTCCAGTTTTTGTCGCTTTCACAACCAGAACATGCCCGCCGCCATCCAATATTTCGCGCACATATATAAAGCTATTTGTTCCATCCTGAATGGCGTTGGTGGCCTGACTCACGGTCGTTTGGGCCAGTAAGTAATCAGCAGCCGTTAGTTCTGGATGTGCTGCAAGCTGTTTGCGGGCTGATTGGGCCGAAAGATCAGCAACTGTCTTGCTGGACCCGATCGCACTGGCGTCACGAGCGGGAATTCTGACAAGGGGCCAGTTTCCGGTGGGAGACTTAAACCAGTTTGTAAATACTGACGACTGCAACCAGTCTTGGATAAGATCGATAGAGGGGCGCTCGGGCAACCGATCCAGCTTATCCCGCAATCCCAGCACTGTATCGGCCACACTCGCGCCTGGCGCATAATCCCAGCCCTTGCCGATTCCGACCTGCACGCCGGTGCGCGGATCAATCGCTTCCCAGCCATCGGGCAGTGGTTTGTCGGGGTCGCCACCAACCCGTCTGGCACCCGCCAATGTGTGGGCACCGCGCGCCTTGCAGCCGCAACCCCAGCCATTTGGCGGATAATGTGTTTGCCAGAAAGGGTGGTCAAACGGCAAAACAACCGTATCCCATGACTGGTGATCAAGGCGCGGGTGTTTGGCCCCGCTGTGCTGATAGATCAGGTAGTTGAACTTTCCATCCACCAGTTGTGCCCAGCGCCCTGCTGCCATCGATGTCGCCATGTTGGTGCGGTAAATCACCTTGGTGCGCCAGGCTTCGCCTTTGGCCGTGCCTTCGCCGGTCCAGCCGTGCCAGCCGTGGCGGGTGACAATTTCCCGAAAATCCTTCCTGAAGGCCTCGATTCCGGTTCCTTCAGCAATCGCCTTATCAATCGCTGCGCCCAGATCGGCCAGCAAATCGGCCTTCATCGCGCCTGCCACCATGAAGCCACGATCATGGGCGCTGTGTTGCAGATCGTCCCATGCCGATGTCGGCACAAGGTTGCCCAGTCGCAGACGCAAGGCAGCGATTTGTTCGGCAAACGGCTTGCGAAAAGTGGCAGCGAGCGGATCAGCCACTTTCGTCCTCCACCGCAGCGCGCCCGCCAGCTTCGGCGGCAATCATCGCCTCGGTCAGGATTTCAGCCAGCGGTTCGGCGTCGAGATTGTCAAACCCGTCCCGCACCATTTCTTGCAGCTCTTCCAGCGATCCAGCCGCTTTCATCATCGCTTCAATTTGCGCCAGCATTGCGGCCATTGCGGGTTTGCTCTCTTCAGACAGCCGCCCGGCCAAAACCGCCTCGAACTCCGCAGGCGCTGTGTGGCCCGCTGGCGGGTTTTCTGCCTGTAGCGCGGCAGAGGGCCGTGATTTGCCTCTCTGGGTATTAAATGGGTATTTAACGGCGCTGTCAGGCGGGTTTTCGCCCTGACCGGCCCCCGCATCTGGCGCATTCTCGTTCACCTTGGGCAAAACTGTCAGAATTTCATCACCATCCTTGGGTTCGCCCAGACCGAATTTATTCCGCACTTCGCTGGCACCTACCTTCAGGCCCAGCGGCACCAAAACACCCAATGCGCTGGACAGCGCTTTCAAATCCTCGACCTCTGGCCGTGCGATCTTCAGGCGCGGGTATTGTTTTTGCGGCCCGTATTCCAAATCAATCCACGGTCGGATCAGATCACGGTTCAGGATTGCCGAAAGTGCGCGCGCATCGGCGCGCTCAAGGTCTTCCTGCACCTCGCGGTGCTCTTTGCCCGATCCCAGCCCGCCGACCATCGCATCTGTGGTGCCGGTCTGCCCCAACACCGCTTTTGAAATCTGCTGGTCCAACCAGTCTGATCGCTCAAGATAAAGCTGGTGCGCCGCGCCCACATTCGCGGACTCGATGAAATCAATCGTCATGCTCTCAGGCATGATCGCCGCGCAGTCACCAGCGATATTGGCCACCGCATTGAACAATGTGCTCTTATCCGCTTCAGACGCACCGGATGCCCATTTACCAATCCGCAGGGGTTGACCATAGGTTTGCGTAAATATGGCCCAATCCCGCTGGGTGAAGGCCTTGAACATCCAGCCCCATGCCGCAACCCTTGCCAGACCGGCGCGCAGGTCCAGACCGGATTTGGCCTTGATCTGGGCATAGATGAATTTGAACGGGTCAAGCGGCACTTCCTGGCCGTTTGCATCCAGCTTCATCGGGGTGGCCAGATCAACCCGATCAAACCGGAACCAGCGCGGGTCGCGCCACTCAAGCCGCGCAGGTCGCCATTGGCCCTCGGATGTGTCCCAGATAATTTCGGTGAAGGAATAGCCCTTGCCGATACAATCAAGGATGTCAAAAACTTCCTCGGTCAGCTCGTCGCGCTTCAGCCAGTCGCGCACCATGTCGGCCATTTCAACATCGGGTTTCTCGTCACTGGCCGCCTCAACCGTGATTTCGATCTGCCCGACCGACCGCTTGCGGGTCGACAGAACGGCCAGATAATGCGGATCACGTTCTTCAATGGTTTCGGCCAGTTCCAGATACTGGACCGGATCGCCCTGATCGGCCGCGCGCAGGATGTTGGCCAGCCGCACCGGATTCAGACCATCCGCCGGATAGCCCGACATCGGCGAACGCACACCGCCAAGGGTGGGTGCTGCCACCTCTTCGCGCAAAACAGAACGGCGCACCGGCTTACCCCAGCGGTCGAGCAGTGTAGGTTTACGTTCCATTCTGTGGTCCCTGTGTTTGGTTAACCGGGGGCGAAGCGGTGCCCCCGGTGGGTTTAGCCTCTGCTACCCATACAAGGCCCAGAGCCCGGCGGTGTAGCGTTGGCAATATCCTGTCAGGCCCCGCTTCTCGCCCCAGTCGAACAGGCAGACTGTGGGCGGGGTGACTTAGCGGCGGCGGTTGCGCCAGCCAGATCAGCATTTTGAAAAGCCAGATCATCCCGCCGCCAACTTTTCTCGAAGTGTTGCCACCAAAGGTGCGGATTGATCCGGGTTGTTCGCAATGAATGCCAATACCTTGGCCTGTCTTTCTGTAACCCGCCGCGTCCCCTGGAACCGCGAGTCAGAGGGCAACAGGTTACGCAAAATATTAGGGGTTTCATTCGCACCAGTTTTGCCATTTTGCACAAACCAGCCATCAAATCCGAGTTGCCAAGTGCCATAACTGACACTGGCATTTCGAGGCCGATATAGAGGTGCTCTATTGTTCATCAAAACCCACCCCGCAAACCAGCACCCAGCGGCGGACTCCACCAATCACGTCCCTTGCCTGTATCTTCAGGCGGCAAGTCCCGCATCCGGCCTTCGGGCCGTGTGCCTCGTCCAGTGCCGCCAGCCGCGCGGTAACCATATTCAACATGGCGCATTCTGGATGCAAAATGGGCCAGCGCCAGGGCGATCAGATAATCGCCGTGGCGTTTCTTGCCCTTTTCACCTGCGCGGGTCTGCGGCACACGCGGGGTGCCACGGATCACCTTGACCACACGAATGTCGCTCAAGTGATCATCATCGGGCGCGATGGCGATCATGTCGTCCTCGAACGCCGCTTTCAGCGGTGGCATCTGGACACGATACCATTCCTCGGTGAACTTGACGGCCCAGATCAGGCCTGCGCCATCCTCGGACTCGCGCAGGCCAAACCGACGCCCCATTTCCTCGGCCACGATCCAGCCCATGCCGGTGGCATCAAATGCAGCGCCAACCAGCCGTTCCTTGACCCTCTCCAAAATCATGCCGATGATCAATATCTGCTCTTTGCCCGGCACCCCGCGCATTTCAACTGACAGGGTTTCACGGCGTTTTAAGCGGCTTTCAATGGCCAATAAATCGAACACAGACAGGTCGGCAACGCGGGCAAAGTCAAAACCGGCAGCAAAGCGCAAGGACAGATCAAGCCCGCCAAGCGCCTCTTCCAATTCTTCCAGAAACGGAGCCATCAGGCTGTCTTGTTCCAACTTCGACAGGTGTAGATAATTGGCGGGCAGCTCTAAGCGCAGGATCGGGGCGTCTGTGGCCGTCATCCGTGCTTCAATCAGTGGCGCTGGCATCCATGCACCGGTTCCAAGCGAGGGGATGCAAAACAGTTCCTCATCCGCGCCATCGGCGTAAAAGTCGATAATGTCTTGCCGCCATATGGCTTCACCTTCAGGCGACCAGTCCACACCGGTGACCAGCGCGATCCGCTGATAGAGCCCGTCGCGCAGCGCGTCATCCAGATCAATGCGGATGTGTTCATAGGGCAGGCGTTCGGCCAAAATATCCTGTATCTGCGAATTGAAGTAATTCTCGGTCCCGTTGTGGGTTGAACAAACAATCACCTTGCCGCCCCACATCAAAAACGCCATCGCCGCTTTTTGCAGCGCCGCCAGATCATCAACAAAGGCCGCCTCGTCAATGATCACCACGCCCTGCTTGCCGCGAAGGGTGCGCGGGGCCGAGCTGAGCGCCATGATCTCGAAACCCGATGCAAAGCGGATGCGAAATGCAGTGATCGAGCGGTCACCGTTTTCGTCCTTGTCAGGGAACAGGGTTTCCTCGACATCCTGTGCTGCAACCGAAAAGGCCCGCGCCCACATTGCACAGGCGTCAACAAATTCGAGGGTCATATCTTTGCTAAACGAGATATACATCACGTCCATGCCGCCAGCCGATTTTTCACGACCAGCGCGCAAAACGGCATAGGCGGCCAGCCCCCATGTCAGGCCGATCCGGCGTGATTTTTCGATAAATAGTGCCTGTGTCGAAACACTGTCCAGCAGCGACATAACCCGCGCCTGATAGGGCAGCAGGATTTTGGGAAGCCCTACGCCCGCAATCAGATCGGGCATCACCTCGGTCGCTTCACGACGCTGGCGTTCCCAGTCTTCTTTTGAAATTGGCGCGGTCATAGCTGAATACCCATCAAAGCATCCTCTACCGCCGCCGTTTTGCAATGCGTCCAAGCCTTATTTTCAGCTCTCCGCCAGCGGCTATCACGCTTTGCGCGGCGCCGTATTTTGCTTAATCGCGCACGAAGCCTTTTCGGAACGGCCCGCCAATGGCCAGCACATATCCATTCATCAAACTGCCTGGATGTAGTCCTTCGGCAGCCCAAGCAAAGGCACCGCGTTCTTATTATAATCGATGTTCGTTCAGCAGCAATCACGCATCAACCCCCAGAATTTCGGCTTTGATCCCTTCAACCGTTTCGGCTGTCATGCCCGCCTTTTTGGCAATCTTTTCGACCATGCTGGCGGCGCGGCTGCGCTCTTCGTCTTTGATGCGCTCCCTCTCTTTGGCGACCAGTTGCTCGCGGATACCGGATGACGCCATGATGTCCTTCATCATCCGTCCGACAAAGTGCAGCTCTTTGGGGTCAATATCTTTGTCATCGACCATCTGGCTTTTCATGAACTTGAACGCCAGCGAGGTCAGCATTTGAAACAGCACACTGTGCCGGTTGGCCTCATCCTCAAGCCCCTGATCATTCATCCAGTCCGCCGCCCAGGCACCGGCCTCTTCCTGATATTTGACGAATTCCTTATATTCCGCACCAAACCGCTGAACGCTGGCGCGGTGGATGCGCAGGGAATATCCCTCGTCTTCCAGCCGGGTATTCAGATCTTCGGCGATCTGCTCATAACCGGAAAAACCGCCATCCTTCAGGGCCTGCTTAAACCAGTCCTTCATTTCCGCAGGCAGCAGATCAACTTTTTTTACCGGGGGCATATCAGCTCCCCCCTTGCGCTAGTGTCTTGCGCCTTTTGATCTCGTCATCGAGGCAATCGCGCGCTTTTTCCAAATCCTCGATTGGCTTACCTTTCAGGTCGACCCGCCAAATATATTTGAAGACGCTGCCAAGGTTGAAATTCATCCAGCGCGTAATCTCACGGCACTCCACACCCGATGGATGCGACGTGTAATGCGGCGGATGGTTCACGTTCTCGGGTGCCATCGGATTCCTCCCTATTGGCCGGGGCGGGGCTGTTGCACACCTTTGTGGCGGGCCTTGCCCCGCGCGATCTCGACGCCGCGCTCGGTGGCGCTGACCACAATGAAATCAGCGTCATCTTTGTAGGAGACAAAGCCATTTTCTTTTAACCAGCTCAATTCACCAGCAATCTGGTCGTGGGTCGAGGCCACGCCAAAATTGTCGCAAACCTCGACAAGGATCGAGGCATTGGATGTGTATTCAGGACTGTCCGCCAGAAACTTCAGGATTGTTAGTCGGCGGTGTTTGGACAGGGTGTCTGTATAATCCTTCATCGTTTACTTCCTTCAAGAAGGTGATCTTCATGGCGGCTGACAATGGTTTCCAGCCGTTCCATAATTTTGGCGTTGCCTTCCATGACAGCCTGCATTTGGCCCAGCGCACCAACCATGCGGGCCATTTCAAGTTGCATCGCGTGCATATCGTCTTTGTCCGGCAGGGCGGTGATCGTTTGCTCCAAAACCGTAATGCGTTTGTCGTGGCGATCCATGCGGTCTGACCCAGCTTTGAACTGGTCATCAACATTGTGGTGGCGGGTGCGAAACCACGTCCAGCCGATCACAACCACAGACAGGATCAGGTTCATGGAGATACTCGGGTCAATCTCGAAATTCACGTCGGCTCCCCCTTCGGCACAGCCAATCCGATTTCAAGCCAGTCAGTTCCCGACGCCGCCGCACAGCTACGCCCGGACGGGGTGGTGATGATTATTGTCCATGTGCCCGTTTTTGAAACGAACATCTCGACCACGCTGCCGTCGCTGGCCAGCCCAACGCCGACCTGTGCTTCACCATAACCCGTTGCCAGACGGCCAATCAAAACATCGCGCTCAAGGCACACGGCGGCGGCAAGTGCGGGGGTAAAGATGGCGCAGGTGGCTATCACTGCGCAGGATAGTAAATAATTCCGTTTCATGTGGTCCCTCCTTTGGGGATCAGGTTGGTGAATTTTGGGCAACTCACGGCAAAAACCTCATACTGCTCGCCGATCTCATCAGCAGTCTGCGCACTGTCAGCGTGGGACCGTGTTGGCAGGCTCTGACCCCACTCAATGCACAAGGCTCGCTCAGTCGCGCCACCCGTCATCTTCGTATCGCCGCACCCCGTTATCATGATCAGCGCGGGCATCAGCAGCCGCGTTGTGAATGTCTTCGGCATTTTCGTGATCCTTTTTTGCAATATCGTGGCGCTCATCGGCTTTGGCATCAGCCCGCAACCACGCGACGATGGCCGCCCCGATGGCGGCAAGGGCGGCAAACAGCGCCGCCCTTGATGGCAAAAACCCAAACATCAGCGGTCGCCCCGCCGCCATTTTTTCATCCGCTCGGCATCAATCACCACGGTTGCAATCAGGACAACCGCCGCCAACCCGCCAAGGGCCGCAACGGTTTGCCAAGGCACATCAGCAACCGCCGCAACAACGGGCGCGGATGCAGACGCGATCTTTGCGATTCCGCTGGCCTGAAGTGTCCTTGACTGAGCTGGTGATGCGCGGCGGGGTTTGGCGCGGCGCACCGACAGCAAACGTGACACCGGATATTCAGCGATTGAAACGGCGTTGCCCTGATTGCCGCCAAGCACCTGAACCTTCCCATCTTTAAGGCCAGAGAAAAAGCCGACATGGCCTTGCCAGCCATCCCGCGTGCCGCGCCAGAACACAACGATGTCGCCTTGAACAGCTTTCGCCAGATCAACCGCCTCGCCCCAGTTCAGATATGAGCGCGCGTTCAACCGGCCAGTGCCGGACATTCCTGCCTGACCCAGAATTGCGCCAACAAAAGCCGCACACCACGGCGTTTCGTCATCCTTGACCCAACCGTTATCCGCCGCCTCAAACATTGCGACGATTTCCGGGTTGTGTTTGGCACCAGGCCATTCCTTCAGCCCGACGTTTTTCTTGGCGATTTCGTATAAATGGCGCATTGCATCCTCCGGTCGTTGACTTTCGACCAGAATGCCCGTTTTCGCACAGCCAAATAACACGCAAGGGCTTGCGGGTATTATTGGTGGGGGGAGGGGATCAAAACAGCGGCAGTTGGCGCTGGCGCGGATCAGGCTGGGACGTGACGCCTGATTTCTTCAGCCAGCCGCGCACCGCCACATCGCTGGAATGCAGTTTGCGGGCTATTTCTGCCACGGGCAAGCCTTTTGATTTCATCACGGCGGCGATCCACGGTTTGGCCAATGGTATGCGGTTTGGCATCCGTTCAGATACGATGGCCAGTTTGGCAGCTTTTTCAACGCCAACAAACTGCGCCAAACGGTTGCGCCGTTTCGGTGTCGGGGTCAGATATAATTCCGCACCGCCGAATTCCAGCAGGAACGCAACGGCACCATCCACACCCAGAACATCAACATAAGCGCTGATGTGGGCCGGTGGCGTGGGGGTGATGGCGCTTTGATCAGACATCATCGCTCCCGTCAAATTTGCCCGTCTCGTTGCCCCAAACGTCATTGTCACCCCAAGGTTCGCGGGCAAACAGTTCGACCTTGTAGGCGCGCGGCAACAGCCGCTCGATCATTTCGTGCATCTGAATTGGCTTGCGGGAATGTTCGCGGATCAGGGCTTCTATTTTGTCAGGGATTTCGTCAATGGATATGGGCGCATCGATCACATTGCGCTCGGATTTCGATTTCACCTGTGGTCGGTTCAGTTTGCCGACTAGGTATGGATCGCAAGCGTTGCGCTGCACATAGCCAGTGCCAAAAGCCAGCTTCCAGTTTTTGGTTCGCTTAATCCATGATCCGCCGGTGATGTAAGTAAACCCCCACGCATTCATGACTTCCAGCGCCTGATCCAGATGTGGCCATGTTGACCACAGAAACAGCAGGCAATCCGGCCCAGCCAGATCAAGCACCGGCAACGCTTTGATTTCGTCCAGTGGCATGGTTTTGTAATGCGCTTCGGGCGATTTATCGTAGCCTTTGGTCGAGCGCATCTCATAGGCCCACGGCGGATCAGCCAGGATCGCGCCGTATTTCATCGGGACGAGAGGGTCAAAGGGCCAGTTTTTCATAATCACCGCCCCGTCCGAATGTCAGGGGTGTTCCGGCGCAAAATGGTTATCACAGTATGCCCGTCGATTTTGTAGCAATGGCCATCAATAATAACGCCCGTGGCCCCAAGCTGAACGCCACGATCAACCTGTTGGCCAATCTCGCGGCGCAAGGTTTCAACATCGTAGCCCAGAACCCGCTCAAGATAGCGGATCACAGCGTGATCTGTGACATGGACGGTGGGTTTTTTCATTTTCGCAGCTCCACCCCAGCGCGCTTGCACCACGATTTCAGGGCGCGCACCACGGCGTTGATCTTGTCGGCGTCACGCAGGGCATCGATGTCAATTGGAACCGATCCCCATTTGGCCTCGAACTGGGCGCGCACGAATGCGTTCAGACCGGCGCGCGTGGGTGCATCAAGCGCACCTGCCTTTCCCAGCAGTCCCCACAACACATGCACCAGCCGCAGATCGGCGCGAGGTGCGGCGGGATAGCGCTTCTTGCCACCGCGCTTGTCGGGCGTAAATCCACGCGCCTTCAGGGCATCCACCACCTGCACCAAATCGGCCTCGGTCTGTCCGTCGTCAGAGTTTTTGGTTCCAGAGGCAGCGTAATTTAAGCGAGTATCAGGCTCATCTGGTTGGTTTCATTATGCGGCGATCTTGCGGTGTTGCAAGCGCCGGGTTTCGAGAGTTTTGCGTTTGATCCTTTCCCT